>CAZNOC010000220.1:0-6896 GCA_964574545.1 uncultured Bifidobacteriaceae bacterium
ACCTGGCGACGACGGAGTTGACCCCGGAGCAGGCGGCCGACGCGGTGGTGGCGGCTCTGGAGGAGTCGGGCGTCATTGGTCGAATCACCTAAAATAGGATGCAATCTGGCCTGGATTCGCGCAGGATTGCGGCATTCCGTGCATTCTCAGGGGGCGACAGGAGCATAAAACTGGGATTTCGCGAACTTTAGTTCTCGCCTCTGCGGCAGAATTTTCATCTTCACGGTTGACTTGCGCTCAGTCTGGGCGCAAGATCGCTCCTTTCTCATTGGCGCGGTTCGCAGTTCAGTTGCGGGCGTCCGGGTTCGTCCCTGGCGCTGGCAGTGGGTGCCGCGTCGAGAGAGGCAGATCATATGAAGTCGCCCGTGGCGATGGTTGGAATGAGCGCGGCGATTCGCGGCGTGGAAGAGGAGATGGAGCACGCGGCGCGCTGTGACGCGAAGGTGCTCATCACGGGCGAGAGCGGTGTCGGCAAGGAAATCGTCGCGCAGCTGATTCACGATCGCAGCCGCCGCCGGCGTTCCCCGCTTGTGACCATCAACTGCGCGGGCTTTCCGGATTCGCTGCTGGAATCCGAGCTCTTCGGCCACGTGAAGGGCAGCTTCACCGACGCGCACCGCGACAAGCGCGGCTGGCTCGAGAGCGCGTCCGGCGGCACCATCTTCATGGACGAAATCGGGGAGATGAGCCTGCGCATGCAGGCGCTGCTCCTGCGGTTCCTCGAGACGGGCGAGATCCAGCGCGTGGGCGCCGATCGGCTCCTGCCGCCGGTGGACGTGCGCGTGATCGCGGCCACGCACCGCAAGCTCATCAATCACATCGCCGACAAGACGTTCCGCGAGGACCTCTACTACCGGCTCAACGTGATCCACATCGAGGTGCCGCCGCTGCGCGAGCGCCGCGAAGATGTGTTCGTGCTGCTGCAGCACTTCTTCGACATGTTCTCGTCCTCGCACCAGTTGCCGGTGCCCGACGTGAGCCCCGAGGCGCTTGGCAGCCTGACCGACTACGACTGGCCGGGCAACGTCCGCGAGCTGCGCAACGTGGCGGAGCGCCTGGTGCTGCGCAGCGGGCAGGATCAGGTGGAGGTGGACGCGCTGCCGCAGGAGATCCAGCGGGCGTCTGTCGGCCGCCGCGCGGCGGCGCGCGCCGGGGCGCACCGGGAGGCCGCGACGCCGCGCCACCAGGTGCTCTACGACAAGATCACGACCGAGGGCGCGTCGTTCTGGTCGGTGGCCTACGAGCCGTTCATGGCCCGCGACCTGACCCGCCAGGAAATCCGCGAGCTGGTGCGGCTCGGCCTCGAGCACACGCGCGGCAACTACAAGCTGCTCGTCACCACCTTCAACATGCCGCCCGAGGACTACAAGAAGTTCCTGAACTTCCTCCGGAAGTATCAGTGCCACGTGCCGTTCCAGCGCTTCCGGATGGTGCCGACGAAGCTGCGGGACGGTTCTTTTGCGGCGAGCGCGTAGTTCAGGCAGGCTCACAGGTCAGTTGTCAGTTGTCAGTTCTCAGTTCAAAAAGGCCACCCGCCGCCGAGCCTTTGAACTGAAGACTGACAACTGAGAACCTCTCGCGGTGATACACGTTCGTGTTGACGACGTAGTGGACGGCGGAGCCGTCGCGCCAGAGGGAGCTGTGGAGCTTCCAGAGGCCGGCGCTCAGGTAGACGAGCGCCAGCTGAGCGCGGCCTTGACGGCGTCTCGTTCGCCCGGGTCGCGCAGGTCGGCGCCAACGTGAAATCGTATACGGACACCGGCCTGGCGGACGGCACGACGTACTACTACCGCGTGCAGGCGTACAACGGTGGCGGGACATCGGGCTACTCGAACATCGCCGCGGGCCAGACCGAGGCGGAGCCGACGGTCAACACGGCGCCGGTCGTCACCATGACGAACCCTGCCGACGGGGCGTCGTATCCCGACAACGCGCCCATCAGCTTTGCCGGCTCGGCGTCCGACGATCAGGACGGCGATCTGACGGCGAGCCTGGCGTGGACGTCGAGCCTCTCGGGCAGCCTCGGTGCGGGCGGATCGTTCTCGGCGACGCTGCCTGCCGGCACGCACGTCATCACGGCGCGCGTGACCGACAGCGGCGGGCTGGTCGGGTCGAAGACGGTGACGATGGTGGTGACCGTGACGGCGCAGGAGTCGCCAGCTGCCGTGCTGAGTGTGAGCAAGTACATGGTGAACGGTTACTGGCGGGCAGCGCTCGTCTGGAGCGGCCTCACCTCGGAGTACCTGTCGGTGCGCCGCGACGGCTCGCACTACAACAAGAGGGGCAACTACGCGACGGAGTGGGTTGATGCCTCCAAGAACAAGAGCAGTTCCCACACCTACCAGGTGTGTGAGTTTGGTACGTCGGTCTGCACCAACGAAGTGAAGGTCGTGTTCTACTAGGGTGCGACGTTTGCGGGGCGCCCGAGTGGCGCCCCGCCTCCTCCGGTCCCCGGTCCCCGAAATCTATCCCGACCCCGAATGGGATGCCTGGGGAAGTCTTTTGTCTGCCTCTAGGTAGCCGTTTTAGGTCATCCCACACAAAACAAACGACTTCCTGACCAACCCGCTCGGGTATGGGGCTTGCTGTAGGGATAGGTAGCCCACCCTATTCGACACGGGTGGCGTCTGATCCAGCGGATGCCAGTGTGCTCGTCGCCTTTGCGCGGCCGTCCATCCGCGGGAGCTCCGTTTCTCGGGGGAGGGGTCGTCGATGCGTGACAGCGATCGGACCGAAAGCCAGGCCGTGGCGGGCGCACACGCCAGCCCGGCCTTGATGTGTCCGACCATGCGGAAGTCCGTGGGTGCGGCCCTGAGCACGGAGGTGGCGGTGACCGAATCCCAGAAGCCCCTCGCCGGCCGCCGCGCGATCGTGGTGGACGACCACCCCCTCGTGCTGGCCGCCGTCACCGGCTACCTCGTCAGCGCCGGTTGCGAGGTCGTGTCGTTTTCGAGCTTCACCGACGCCAAGAACCACATGGTGTCGTCGGCCGTGGACATCCTCGTCACCGACGTCCGCCTGGGCGCCTTCAACGGCCTGCAGCTCGTGGGGCTGGCGAAGAGCCGCTGGCCCGCGACCGTCGCCGTCGTCATCAGCGGCTTCGACGACCCGGTCCTGCGCCGCGAGGCCGAGTTGATGGACGCCACGTTCCTGCTGAAGCCCATGACGCGCGACGAGCTGGTCTCGGCCGTGATCGATCGGGAGAGCGATGCCCATTGAGGTGGGGGGCACCGCCCCCGATTTCACGCTGATGAACCAGGACCGCGAGCCGGTGACGCTCAGCACGCTGGTGCAGGGCGGGCCGGTGGTGCTGGCGTTCTTCCCGGCCGCCTTCAGCGGCACGTGCACGGCCGAGCTCTGCACGTTCCGCGACCGCCTGTCGGCCTTCAACGCCGTCAAGGCGCAGGTGGTCGGCATCAGCGTGGATACGTTCTTCGCCCTGAAGGCCTTCGCCGAGGCTCAGCGGTTCCCGTTCCCGCTGCTCAGCGACTTCAACAAGGACGTCATCCGCGCCTACGACATCGTCAACCCCGACATGATCGGCCTCAAGGACATCGCGAAGCGCTCGGTCTTCGTCATCGACCGCCACCTCATCGTCCGCCACCGCGAAGTCCTCGAAGACGCGAGGGACGAACCGGACTACGAGGCAGTGGAGCGGGCGGTCAGCGGGTAGCGATTCGCGATTCGCGATTCGCATTTCGCTATTCGCAATTCGCTGTTCGCTTCCAGCCACCCGCCCCCCCGGTCCCCGGCCCCGGTCCCCGGTCCCCGGTCCCTGGTCCCTGGTCCCTGGTCCCCGGTCCCTGGTCCCCGGTCCCCGGTCCCTGGTCCCTGGTCCCTGGTCCCCGGTCCCTGGTCCCTGGTCCCTGGTCCCTGGTCCCCGACCGTCCACCGATCGTGCTATCCTTGAACATCTGAGCAGTTGCTCATACGTTCAAGGATAGCGACCCATGCCCTTGCCCCTGTCCGACGCCTGCGACGTCTTCCACATCGACCCGGCGCGTGTGGCGCGGCTGCGGGGCGCGCTGATCGATGCCGGCGCCATCGGGGACCTGGCCGAGACGTTCCGGGCGCTGGGCGACCCCACGCGCGTGCGCATCCTCGATGCGCTGTCTCATGGCGAGCTGTGCGTGTGCGACATCGCGACGCTGCTCGGGTTGTCGGAGTCGGCCGTCTCGCATCAGCTTCGCCTGCTGCGCAGCCTGCGGCTCGTCCGCGCGCGCCGGGACGGCCGGATGGTGTACTACACGCTCGACGACCGCCACATCCTGACGCTCTTCCGCCAGGGGCTGCGGCACGTACAGGAAAGCCAGGCGCGCCCGGCTGCGAGGCGCGCGAGATGAGCACGGCGGCCACCGTCGATCCGGGGCCGGCGATTCGCTGCACGCGCTGCCGCGTGCACGCCGAGTCCGTGTTCCGGGTCGAGGGCCTCTGCTGCGGCGAGGAAGCGGCGATCCTGGAGCGCCGCCTCCGGCCGCTGCCGGGCATCGAGGACCTGTCGGCGGATCCCATCGGCCAGCGGCTCCACGTGAAGTACGACGCGGCGGTGCTTTCCGCATCGGCCATCACCGACGCGGTGGCGGGCACGGGCATGCGCGCGTGGCTCGAGCACGAAACGCCGGTGCTCGTACCCACGTCGCGGGCACGCGGCGTGCTGGTCGCGGCGTCCGCGGCGGCGCTCGTCGCCGGTTTCGGGCTGTCCCTGGCGGGCGTTCCGGCGCAGTGGCCGGCTGCGGCGTTCGTGACCGCGGCGCTTCTCGGCGGCGTGTTCCCCTTCCGGCGCGCGCTGTCTTCGCTGCGGTCGCGATCGCTCGACATCCACGTGTTGATGCTGATCGCGGTCGCCGGTGCGCTGGCGCTCGGCGAGTGGGCCGAGGCCGGCACGGTGGTCTTCCTGTTCTCGATCGCGCAGTGGCTCGAGTCGCGCACGATGGACCGCGCCCGCGAGTCGATTCGCGCGCTGATGGATCTCGCGCCCGCCGAGGCGTGCGTACGCGAGGGCGATCGCGACGCGCGCGTGGCCGTCGAGGCCATCGCACCCGGTGCGCTGATGATCGTCAGGCCCGGCGAGAAGATCCCGCTCGACGGCGTCATTGCCGAGGGCCGGTCGGAGGTCAACCAGGCGCCGATCACCGGCGAGTCGCTGCCGGTGGACAAGGGCCCGGGGGACGAGGTCTTCGCGGGCACCATCAACGGTCACGGCGCGCTCGACGTGACGGTGACGCGCCGCGTGCGCGACACGACCATCGCCCGCATCATCCACATGGTGGAGGCCGCGCAGGCCCAGCGTGCGCCGTCGCAGCAGTTCATCGACCGCTTCGCGCGCTGGTACACGCCCGGCGTGGTCCTGCTGGCCCTGCTCGCGGCCGCGGCCGGTCCGCTCGTGACCGGCGACCCGGTGTCCGTCTGGATCTACCGCGCGCTCGTGCTGCTGGTCGTCTCGTGTCCGTGCGCGCTCGTCATCTCGACGCCGGTCTCGATCGTCTCGGCGCTGGCCGGCGCGGCGCGGCGCGGCGTGCTCATCAAGGGCGGCGCGCACCTCGAGCGGCTCGGCGCCGTGCGCATCGTCGCCTTCGACAAGACGGGGACGCTCACCCTCGGCCGGCTCGTCGTGGAGGAGGTCGTGGGCTTTGGCGCGACGGCCGCGGACGACGTGCTTGCGGCCGCCGCCGCTGTCGAAGCCCGGTCGGAGCATCCGATTGGCGCGGCCATCATCGCGATGGCCGCGGCCCGGGGGATCCCGACACGGGCCGCGGCGGACGTGCGCGCGATTCCCGGTCTCGGGGCCGAGGGCACGATCGACGGCCGCGAGGTGGTGGCGGGAAACGCGCGGCTCTTCGAGTCGCGGGGCCTGCTGCCCGACGAGGCACGCGCCGCGGTGGCGCGGATTGCGTCCGAGGGACGGACGGCGGTCCTCGTGGCGCGAGATGGTGCGGTGATTGGCGTGCTCGCGGTGGCCGACGAAGTGCGTCCCGCGTCGAGGGAGGTGGTGCGGACGCTCGAACGCGACCACGCCCTTCGAGTGGTGATGCTGACCGGCGACCTCGACGCCACGGCCCGCACGGTCGCCGCGGCGACTGGCATTGCCGACTGGCGCGCGCTGCTGCTCCCGGGCGACAAGGTGGACGCCGTCAAGGCGCTCCGCGCCTCGGGCGACGGCGTCGTGATGATCGGGGACGGCGTCAACGACGCGCCCGCGCTCGCCGCCGCGGACGTGGGGATTGTGATGGGCGCGATGGGCAGCGACGCCGCGCTCGAGACCGCTGACGTCGCGCTGATGGCCGACGACCTCCGAAGGGTGCCCTACGTCCTGCGTCTGTCCCGGGCCACGCTGCGCAACATCAAGGCCAACATCGCCATCTCGCTCGGCCTGAAGGCGGCATTCCTCGTCATGGCCGTGGCCGGCGCCGCCACACTGTGGATGGCCGTGCTCGCCGACACCGGCGCCTCGCTGATCGTCGTCGCCAACGCGCTCCGCCTTCTGAGGCAGGAGTAGCGTCCACAAACCACGATCCGCAGATTGCGCGGATTACGCGGATTTCGTCTGACCGGTGTTCTCGACGGCACGTCACGCAGACCGTCCCGCGACCGCCGGTCCCATGGGACCGGCGGGGCGTGGCGTTCGACTGCGCGATCGTGAGCCCGGCCAGCACTCGAGCGGGTTCACGATCGCGCAATCGAGCGCCACCCACGCGGCCTGCGGCCGCCCGCGGGACGGGTGCCAACACGCGCTCCGCGTAATCCGCGTAATCAGCGGATTGACGCTAGCCGCTCCGCCGGCACGCCGCCAACTTTGAACTGAAAACTGGAAACTGAAAACTGCCCCCGCTAC
Organism: uncultured Bifidobacteriaceae bacterium; assembly: GCA_964574545.1. Taxonomy (GTDB): domain Bacteria; phylum Acidobacteriota; class Vicinamibacteria; order Vicinamibacterales; family UBA2999; genus JAUXWO01. The sequence continues at coordinate 6,833 of CAZNOC010000220.1, forward strand.
GTTTTCCGTACCTGGAAGAAGTGCGCGTCCACGAACTCGTCGATCGCGGCCTGGTCGGCGGGGT
>CAZNOC010000221.1:0-6895 GCA_964574545.1 uncultured Bifidobacteriaceae bacterium
TTGGGGCGGGTTCGGGCGGGTTGGTGTCGGGTTCGGGCGGGTTGGTATCGGCCCGATGTAACATCTGCTCCATGCCTGTCACCACCCGCGTCGTCGGCATCCTCCTGGTCGTCGTTGGCCTCGGCAGCTACTACCTCACCGGCCGCACAAGCGTGACGGCCCTGATTCCCGCGTTCTTCGGCGTCGCCTTCATCCTGCTCGCGTTCGTGGCCCGGGCAGAAGCGGCGCGCAAGCATGCCATGCACGCGGCCGTGGCCGTCGCGCTCGTCGGGCTGCTCGGCACGCTGAGCCGGCTCGGTCCGGCATTCAGCGGCGGCGGGATCACCCGGCCGGCCGTGCTCGCGCAGATCGTCACGGCGGGGGTGCTGGCGGCGTACGTGGCCCTCGGGGTGAAGTCGTTCATCGAGGCGCGACGATCCCGCTAGTGTTTCGTCACCGAAGTCTTGTTAGCATCGAGGGTCGTGATGCGCCCGGCCGGCAAGGCGCGACGAGTGAGCATACTGGGCGTATTCGAGCGAGGAGCAACGCCGCCGGCCGGGATGCAGCGCGAGCCGAATGCAACAAGAGTTCGATGACGAGACACTAGTCACGCAGGCGGCGTAGCCGACTTCCTTGGCAGGTCCAGGAACGGCGTTCGCACGACCCTCGCGGCGGCGGTGTGGCGGACGGCCTCCACCGTGATCTCCATGCGGAGCGTCGTTCCCGCCTTGTCGTGCGGTGCGTCCACCGTGGCCAGGGCGATCATCCGCTTCAGCGTCGGCGACCATGTGGTGGAGGTCGCCCTGCCCACCTGGCGCCCGTCCTTGTAGACCGGCACCGCGACGCGCGAGGCGGCGGCCGGCGCGGTGGGCGGCAGCCCCACCTTCTCGTGAAGCGCCTCGACCTCGGTCCAGTCGAGCTCGAGCCCGACGACCTGTTTCCTGACGCCCCGTCGCTGCTCCTCGACGAGGGCCGCGCGTCCGACGAACGGGCCCTTCCCGAGATCGACGAGCCGCGCCATCCCCAGCTCGTACGGCGAGTACTTCTGCGATTCGATGAGGGCCTTCCGGCTGCCGTGGAAGTCCACGTCGATGAGCAGCAGGCCCGCCTCGATGCGCGCGACATCTAGTGCAAGCATGCCCGTCGGGTGGAGGTCGAACGCGCGGCCCGCCTCGGCCAGCGTGTCCCAGACCTCGATCGCCTCGGTCCAGGGCATCCAGATCTCGTACCCGAGGTCGCCGGTGTAGCCCGTCCGCGACACGTCCACCGGCACGTCGCCGATGCGGCCGGAGGCCGCGCGGAAGTAGCGCAGCGAATCGACGGGCACGTCGCTCACCGCGCGCAGCAGTCGCGCCGACATCGGCCCCTGCAACGCCAGCGCGGCCACCCGCTCCGAGACATCCTCCACCTGCACCTGCAGCCCGTGGGCGTTGTGGGAAAGCCAGCGCAGGCTCGGATCCGCCGCCGTCCATCGGAACGTCTCCTCCCCCGTCCTTGTCACCGTCCCATCGTCGATCACCTTGCCCTCTTCGTCGCACCAGGGCGTGTAGTAGACCTGGCCGACGGCCAGCTTCTTCGCATCCCGCGTGATGACGCGGTCCACCAGGCGCACGGCGTCGGGGCCGGAGACGCGGTACTTGTAGAGAGGGGAGACGTCGATGATGGCGCAGGCGTTGCGGATGGCGTTGTACTCGTGCTCGTGATGCGCCTCGTAGGCGCTGACGGCGTAGTAGCCCGACCAGTCGCGGAAGCTGAGGCTCTCGGCCAGCGGGAGCAGGCGCGCGTGGAAGGCGGAGGCAACGGCCACGGGCGGATTATAATGCGCGCGCGATGAAGTACGACGCGGTCGTCATCGGCGGCGGACACAACGGGCTCACCTGCGCCGCCTATCTGGCACGCGCGGGGCGCAAGGTCATCGTGCTCGAGCGTCGTCATGTACTGGGCGGCGCGGCGGTCACTGAGGAGATCTACCCCGGCTTCAAGTTCTCGGTCGCGTCCTACGTCGTCTCCCTGCTCCGACCCGAGATCATCCGCGACCTGGACCTGCCCCGTCACGGCATGGAGTTGCTGCCCCTCGACGGCACACTCACGCCGATGCCGAACGGCGACTACCTCTGGCGGGTGAACGACCACTACAAGACGCGGCGTGAGATCGCGCGCCACTCCCGCGTGGACGCCGAAGCCTACGACGAGTACGGCAAGGCGATGATCGAAATGGGCCGCTTCGCCAAACCGATCCTCGGCATGACGCCGCCGGACCCGACCTCCCTTGACCCGCGCGGGCTGCTCGAACTGCTTTCGATCGGCAGGCGCTTCCGCGGCATGCGCCATCACGACCGCGTCAACCAGGTGCAGCTCCTCACCATGAGCGCGGTGGACTTCCTGGATCAGTGGTTCGAGACCGACGTGTTGAAGGCCACCATGTCGGCCTCCGGCATCATCGGCACGTTCCTCGGCGTGCGCTCACCAGGCACAGCCTACGTCCTGCTGCACCACTACATGGGCGAGATCGATGGCGCCTTCCGGTCGTGGGGCCTGTCACGCGGCGGCACGGGCGCGGTCTCGAACGCCATCGGCGCCGCCGCGCGAGAACTCGGCGCCGAGATCCGGATGGAGGCGCCGGTCGCCCGGATTCTGACGAAGGACGAGCGCGCCACCGGCGTCGTGCTCGAGAACGGTGACGAGATTGCGGCGGACGTCGTGATCTCGAGCGTGGATCCCAACCTCACGTTCCTGCGGTTCATGGACCCCGCCACGCTGCCGGACGACTTCGTCGAAGGTGTTCGCCGCTACAAGTACCGGGGCTCGTCAGGCAAGGTGAACCTCGCGCTCGACGCGCTGCCCGACTTCCGCTGCCTGCCCGGTCCCGGGCCGCACCTGCGGGGCGCGATCTCCATCTCGCCGAGCATCGACTACATGGAGCAGGCGTACGACGATGCGAAGTATGGACGGTACTCGCGCCGTCCGTACGTGGACATGGTGATTCCGTCGCTCACGGACCCCTCCGTGGCGCCGCCCGGCAAGCACGTGATGTCGTGCTTCGTCCAGTACGCGCCGTATCACCTGAAGGACGAGCACGGCGCCCCGCTCGCGTGGGACGACCACCGCGAGGCGTTCGGCGACGCGGTCATCGACGCCATCGCCGAGCACGCACCGAACATCCGCGACATCATCCTGCACCGGCAGGTGCTGACGCCGCTCGACATCGAGCGGACGTTCGGGCTCACCGAGGGGAACATCTTTCAGGGAGAACTCACGCTCGAACAGCTGTTCTTTCTGCGGCCCGTCCCGGGATGGGCACGGTACGCCACGCCGGTGCAGGGTTTGTACATGTGTGGATCGGCGACACATCCGGGAGGAGGGATCATGGGCGCGCCCGGGAAGAACGCAGCCATGACGATACTTGGGCGGCGCGCCTGAGAACTGGCGATCTCGTGATGTGGTGATGTGGTGATCGGATGTTCGATGTGATGATCGTCGATCGATCTCTTGATCTTGCGATCTGCGATCTAGTGATCTGGTGATCTGGTGAGCCGTTACGACTTCATTGTCATCGGTGGTGGCGTCAACGGGCTCGTGTGTGCCGCTGTGCTCGCAAAGGCGGGACGCCGGACGCTCGTGCTCGAGGCGCGGGACCGCGTTGGCGGGGGTGCGGCGACCACCGAGATCGCACCCGGCTTCCGGGTACCCGCGCTCGCACACCGCACGGGCCCCCTCCGTCGGGACGTCGTCGATGGGCTGCAGCTCGCCGCTCATGGCCTCCGGTTCGTCGGCAGTCCCGTGGACGTCACGGCGCTGGCGCCGGATGGGGGCGGGCTCACCATTTACCGCGACCCCGCGCGCACGGCTGACGGACTGCGCGCGCGCTCGACGAAGGACGCCGAGGCCTGGCCGAGGTTCGTGCAGACGCGCGCCGCGATCGGCGGCGTTCTCGGGTCGCTGCTCGAAGGGCCGCCGCCACCAATCGACGTGCCGGGCGCGCGCGACCTCTGGCGGGCGCTCAAGACGTTGAGGCGCTTCCGGGGACTGCCGAAGCCGGATGCCTACCGGCTCCTGCGGTGGGGGCCGATGGCCGTCGCAGACCTCGTGGGCGAGTGCTTCGAAACGGAGCTGCTCCGGGCAGCCGTCGCGGCCGACGGGACGTTCGGGACGATGTTCGGCCCCTGGTCGGCGGGCAGCGGCATGGTGCTGCTGCTCGGTGCCGGCAACGACGCGATCGCCGCGCCTGGTTCCTCGTTCGTCGCGGGCGGGCCGGGCGCGCTGGCCGATGCGTTGTCCAGCGCCGCCCGCCAGGCCGGCGCGGAGATCCGCGCTGGCGCGCGCGTGTCGGCCATCACCATCGCGGACGACCATGCGTCGGGTGTGGTGCTCGAGGATGGCACCGAGATCGCCGCTCGTGCGGTGGTGTCAGGCCTCGATCCCAGGCGCACGCTGCTGGACCTGTGCGACCCCATCCACCTGCCGCCCGAGTTCCTGTGGCGCATGCGCAACTACCGCACGCACGGCGCGGTCGCGAAGCTGAACCTCGCGCTGTCGGCGCTGCCGTCGTTCACGGGCGTGGATCGTGACGCCCTCACGGGACGGGTGCGGATCGGCCCCGACATCGACTATCTGGAGCGCGCCTTCGATCATGCGAAGTACGGACGGTTCTCTACCTCTCCGTGGATCGAGTTCACCATCCCGTCGCTCCTCGACCCGTCGCTGGCCCCCGGCGATGCGCACGTGCTGTCGGCCTGCGTGCAGTTCGCGCCGTATCACCTGCGCGACGCCGAGTGGGACTCCGAACGTGACAGGCTGGGCGACGTCGCACTCGCCGTGCTCGAGCAGTACGCGCCAGGCCTGCGCGCGCTCGTCGTCGCGCGCGAGGTCATCACGCCGCTCGACCTCGAGCGGGACTGGGGCTTCACGGGCGGCCACATCTTCCACGGCGAGCTTGCCCTCGATCAGCTCCTGATGATGCGTCCGCTCCTCGGCTCCGGCCACTATCGCACGCCCATCGACGGACTGTTCCTCTGCGGCGGCGGCACGCATCCCGGCACGGGGCTCACGGGAGGGTCGGGGTGGGTGGCGGGACATCAGATAGATAGATTGCACACCTCGTGATCTTCTGATGTGGTGATGTGGTGATCTGATGTCTCGATGTCAGATGTTTAGATCTATCTCGTGATGTTTGGATCTATCTTGTGATGTTTGAATCCATCTTGTGATGTTCAGGTCTATCTGGTGACCGTGGAGTGGTCCCGGCCGAAGGCCGGGGCAGGGCGTCGGATCCTGCGGAGGGCACTGCGATGCGTCTCGGCGTGGTCGTCGTCTTCGTCCTCGGATTCGGACTGAACGCCAGCTCGGCCTTTCAGCCCACGCCCCAACCCGGTGTCCCGACCGGGTCACAAGGACAGGTGACGCCACCCCGCGCGGGGCCGGGTCAACCGGGCGAGACACCAGCGACAGGCACCGCCATCCTCCGCGGGTTCGTGGTCGCCGCCGACACCGGTGAACCCGTGCGACGCGCGTTGGTACGTGCCATGGGCATGGGCACCGGCGGCGTGACGTCTACGGACGAGGACGGACGATTCGAGGTGCGCGACCTCCCCGCGGGCCGCTACAGCCTGAGCGCGTCCAAGGGCGGCTATGTGGCGGTGCAGTACGGCCAGCGGCGTCCCGGTCAGGGCGGCACGCCCATCGAGATCCGCGACGGCGAGGTCGTCGAGAAGCTGCAGCTCGCGCTGCCTCCCGGGAGCGTCATCACCGGACAGGTCTTCGACGACTTCGGCGATCCGGTCAGCGGCATGAACGTGACAGCCATGCAGTACCGATCGACGACTGGCACGCGCCAGCTGTCGCCGGCGGCGGGCGAGGGCTCGTCGGCTCGCACCGACGACCAGGGCGCCTTCCGCCTCTACGGCCTCGCTCCAGGCGACTACTACGTGTCGGCCGCTCCATCCGGAGCGATGATGGCCGCACCCGGGATGCGCGACGACACGCCGGGCGTCGCGCGCACCTTCTACCCCGGCACGACGAACCCGGCGGAGGCCACCGTCGTCCGCGTGCAGCTCGGGCGTGAGACGAGCGGCGTCGCGTTTCCCCTCGTCGTCGCGCGCATGGCCCGTGTCAGCGGACGCGTGGTCAACTCGCGCGGCGACATCGTCGCCAACGCCACGGTGAACCTGATGCCGGCGGCAGGCGGCTTCTCCATGGGCACGATGCGCGCGGCCCCAGCCGATGCGAAAGGCGCGTTCAGCCTCACCAATGTCCCACCGGGGGACTATCGACTCCAGGTCCGGCCAATGGGACCGCCGGTTGGCCCTCAGACGGAAGCGGCCTCCCTTGCGGTGTCTGTCGGCGGCGGGGACGTCGAGGGCCTGCTGATCACGACGATGCCGGGAGGGGTCGTGCGCGGACGCGTGGTCTTCGCCCCGGGAACGACGCCGCCGACCGAGCCGGGCAGCGTCATCCTCAGCCTTGCACCGGCCACACCCGGCGCAATGCTCATGAGCAACCCGGTCGTCCCCGTCGAGAGCGACCTGACGTTCGAGGCCACAGGGCTCTTCGAGCCGCGCGTCGTCATGGCCGGCCTTCGCACCCCAGGCTGGATCATGAAGGCCGTGCGCCTCAACGGCCGTGACGTGACCGACGAGCCGATTGACGTCGGTCCGGGACGCATCGTGGAAGGGGTCGAAGTCGAGCTGACAGACAGGGCCGCCAGCCTCGAGGGCGTGGTCACCGACGATCGCGGCCAGCCCGTCGTGGACGCCACGCTCGTCGTGTTTCCCGGAGACCCGGCAGGCTGGTCGGGACCGCGCCCACGATTCATCCGGGTTGCGCGCCCCGATCCGTCGGGCCGGTACCACATCGGTACCATGCCCGCGCACGGCGACTATCGCATCATCGTTGTGCGGGAACTCGACGACAACGACGC
>CAZNOC010000222.1:0-6865 GCA_964574545.1 uncultured Bifidobacteriaceae bacterium
TGGCCGGCAAGATCTTCCGCGTGGGCCTGATGGGCGCCAGCTCGACGCCGGAGCTCGTCACGGCGTGCCTGACCGCTCTGGCCAGTGCCCTGGCCGAGCAGGGCGCCGGAACCCCCCGCGTGCAATAGTGCACCCCACCCCGCGCGGCGTCGGGGGTATCGTGTAGAGAGCGGCGAATGGCTGCGAATTGCGAATAGCGAATCGCGAAGTCGCGAACAGCACCCACTACCCACGACCCACTACCCACTACCCACTACCGACTACCCACTGCCCACTACCCACTACCCACTACCCACTACCCACTACCGAACAACAATCCCATGCCGATCACCCCGCGTCCCATCCGGCTTCGTCTGGCCGCCGCCGTGGCCCTGCTGGCGATTGCGGCCGCCTGCGCCACCAACCCCGTCACCGGGCAGCGTGAAGTCACGCTGATGAGCGAAGCGCAGGAGATCTCCATCGGGCAGCAGGTGGATGTCGAGATCCGGCAGGAGATGGGCGTCTACGACGACCCGGAACTCCAGCGCTACGTGAGCGATCTCGGCATGCGGCTCGCGAAGGTCTCGCATCGTCCCGACCTGCCGTGGGCGTTCACCGTCGTGGACAACGCCGCCATCAACGCGTTTGCGGCGCCGGGCGGCTACATCTACATCACGCGCGGCATCCTCGCCTACATGCAGGACGAAGCGGAGCTTGTCGGCGTGCTCGGACACGAGATCGGTCACGTCACCGCCCGGCATGCGGCGCAGCAGTACACGCGGGCAACGGGCGGATCGCTGGGGCTCCTCGCGCTCGGCATCTTCGTCCCGGCCGCGCGGCCGTTCGGAGACCTGGCGTCCACGGGGCTCGGGCTGCTGTTCCTCAAGTACGGACGCGACGACGAACTGCAGTCGGACCGGTTGGGGATCGAGTACGGCGCGGGCGCCGGGTGGGATCCGCTTGGCGTGCCGCGTTTCCTGCGCACGCTGTCGCGCGTGAGCGAGATGAGCGAGCGCGGCGTGCCGAACTGGCTGTCGACGCACCCCGAGCCCGCGTCACGTGTGGAGGTGGCGCGGCCCATCGCCGAGACGCTGTCGGCGGGCCGCGACCTCACGCGCAACCGCGAAGCCTACGAGCGCCGCATCGACGGCATGGTGTTCGGCGACAACCCGAAGGACGGCATCGTCCGAGGGAGCGCATTCGTGCACCCCGTGCTGCGCTTCGCGCTCGAGTTCCCCGAAGGCTGGGAGGTGCAGAACAGCCCCAGCCAGGTGATGGCGCGCGAGCCGGGGCAGCAGCGCTACATGCTGCTGCAGATCGTGCAGAAGCCCAACGGGCGCGACATCGGCCAGGTGGCGGTCAACCACATGAGCGGGGGCGGCTTCCAGCGCGTGAGCGGGGAGCAGACACGGATCAACGGGCTCGACGCCTACATGGGCGTCTACCGCGGAACGATCGAGGGCCTTGGCCGCGTCGGGATGCGGGCCGGGCACATCGCCATGCCCGATCGCACGGTGTACGTGGTGGCGGGCTTCGCGCCGGAAGCGCAGTTCGGCGCGGTCGAGCCGCCGGCCTCGGCTACCATCCGTTCGTTCCGCGAGCTGACGCGCCAGCAGGCCGCCGAGATTCGTCCGAACCGCGTGGACTTCTACACGGTGCGCCAGGGCGACACGTGGCAGTCGATCGCGCAGCGCGCCTCGGGGGGCCTCGTGCAGCCGACGACGCTGGCGATCATGAACGGGGCCGAGTTCAACGAGCAGCCCAGGGCCGGGACGCGGGTGAGGATCGTGGTCGAGGGATAGCTGCAAAGCTCAAAGTTCGAAGCTCAAACTTTCGGAGTTCAAGACTGAGGGTTTGAGTTCATAATTGTGAGCGATGCGTACGGCGCTCAGGTGGAGCGTCACCCTTGGCGCGCTGGGTTTCGGCTACCTGGCTTACGTCTACCTGACGCTGCCGGACGTCCGTCCCCTCGTCACAGAAAATCCCGAGACCACCGCGTTCATCCAGCTCAGGCAGCGTGAGGCCGCCGCCGAGGGGCGGGAGCTTGGCCTGCGTCACACCTGGGTGCCCTACGGGCGCATCTCGGGCCAGCTCAAGCGCGCGGTGCTTGTCACCGAGGATGCGGCGTTCTGGGATCACGAGGGCCTCGACTACGACGAGATTCGCGCGTCGCTGGAGGTCAACCTGGCCGAGCGCCGCTTCGTGCGCGGTGCGAGCACCATCACGCAGCAGCTCGCCAAGAACCTCTACCTGTCGCCCTCGCGCAACCCCGTCCGCAAGCTCCGCGAGGTGGCGATCACGCGCCGGCTCGAGGCCGAGCTCAGCAAGCAGCGCATCTTCGAGATCTACCTCAACGTGATCGAGTGGGGCGACGGCATCTTCGGATGCGAGGCGGCCGCGCGCGCCTACTTCGGCAAATCCGCCTCAGCGCTCACCGCTGCCGAGTCGGCCTTGCTCGCCGGCGCCATCATCAACCCCCGCGTCCACAGCCCGGCCAGGCCCACGGGGCGGCTCCGCGCCCGGCAGCAGATCATCTTGCGACGGATGGGCGGGACGCCGCCGCCGGACGCGCGGCCGGTGGTGCTCCCGTCGGAGGATCTCCTGCGGGAGGACGTGGCGGACGAGGTCCCGCCCGCCGACGAGGTGGCGCCGATCGTCCCTCCCCCGGACGTGCTGCCGCCGCCGGATCCCACGGCTCCCACCGCACCTCCGCCCGGCCCCGAGGCGCCTCCGCCCGACCCGGCACGGTCCGTGCAGGATCCGCCATTGGCGCCGGCACCCAAGCCGCCGGCGCCTCCTGTCAAGCGCCCGCCGGACGATCGCGGGAACAGCAGCGCCGGGCGCGTCGTAGTCGAGAGTCGGGAGCAGTCGTGGTCGATATCGAGCTGAACGTCAACGTGCCGGCGCCGGCGTGGAGCGCGGGGATCAACTTCACCGGGCACCTCAGCCGGCTCATGCGCGATCTGGTCGCCCGCGTGCCGGCGCTCGGTCACATCGATCTCGGGCGCGTCCTCGTGTTCGCGCGTCCCGGCCGCTCCGGTTCGGACGGTCCCAACGCGACATGCCACTGCCTGGCCCTTCCCGAAAGCGATCCGGGCTACTACTTCTGGCGCGACCTCCAGACCGGGCGGCTGACGCGGCGGTCGGAGTGGTTCGTCGAGCGCTCCCCGGCCGTGACGCTCGAGGGGCGCGCCGTGGACTACCTGATCTCGTTCGCGCTGCCCCGCTTCTGTAACCAGACGCTCGAGCGCTCCGCCAAGCGCGCGTGGTATCCCGGCGACGAACCCTGGGTGGCCAAGCTCGACACCGTGGTGCACGAGCTCTATCACATCGATCCGTCCGCGCCGGGCATTCGCCGGCTGCTCGGGCCCGACGGCCAGCCGTCACCCCGTTCCCACACGCCGCAGTTCTTCGCGGATGTGGTGTCGATGGTGCGTGCCTACCTGGCCAGCCATCCCGATCCGTCGGTGGTGGAGTTTCTCCGGTACGACTTCGACGGGCTGACCGCCAGGTACGGCGGCGTAGTCGGGCTGACGTTCCGGGGGTTCCCCGCCTATCCCCGGCGGTACCGCGAGGCGCTCGTGCCGCAGCCGGCGCCCCCGGAGTTCTGGGCCGACGCGCCGACCGAGCCCCTGCCGGATGCGGACCCGATCAAGTCGGCGACCGGCGACGACCTGCAGCTCCGGCAGTTCTTCGCGACGGGTTCGCGGGTGATCGTTGACGGGCGCGTCGATCGCCGCCGCGCGTGGCGGCGCCGGTCAACCGACGCGGCGCGCGCCGACGAAGCGGCGCGCCCAGTAGCTGCTGTCCAGCCGCTCGACCCGGACGACGCCACGCGTGCTTGGGGCGTGGATGAACTCGGCGTCGCTCACCGCGATGCCGACATGCGACGCGCCCGGCGCGATCGTCGTGAAGAAGACAAGGTCGCCGGGGCGCAACCGCTCGCGATCGACACGCGCGCCGAGCCGGAACTGTTCGCGCACCTGCCTGGGCATCTCGATGCCGTGGCGCCCGAACACGTACCGCACGAACCCGCTGCAATCGAACCCTGACGGATCGCTGCCGCCGTTGCGGTACGGCGTGCCCGTGTACTCGAGTGCCGTCCCGGCGAGCGCCCCCGCGTCTCCAGCGGGCACCGGCGCCGACGGCGGGCGCGTCGAGGTTCCTGCCGGCGTCCCCGCGCCGGGGAACGGCCGGGGCGTGGCGCCCGTGGACGCGCATCCCCCTGCCACCGCCGCCAGACACACGATCAACACGACACGTCGCATGACGCCCCATCATATCGGCCGGTCGTGCCGAATCGTGCAGGGCAGGCTCCCACGAGCACGCTTCCGGGCGCGCACGTCCATGAAGGCGCGAAAGGCCCCCGAGCCCCTTGCGGCGTCGTAAGCCACGCGTTACCAGCCCTTTACACTCGGTCGCCGTCTTGACAGCCGCTGCCGCTGTGGACAGAATTGGGCATGGCGATGGAGCAGACGCTCCTCTTGAACGCGACGTTCGAGCCGCTCAAGGTCGTCCACTGGCAGAAGGCCGTTACGCTCTGGTGCCAGGGGAAGGTCGAGATCGTCGCGGTACACGACCGCGAAGTCCGGGCCGTGTCGTTCTCGTTCCGCCTGCCGTCGGTCATCCGCCTCCTTCGCTACGTCAAGATCCGGCGGCGCTTCGACTACGTGCCGTTCTCGCGGGCGAACATCTACGCGCGCGATCAGCACCACTGCCAGTACTGCAGCAAGCCGTTTCCCACCTCGGAGCTCACCTTCGACCACGTCGTGCCGGTGTCGCAGGGCGGCCGCAAGGACTGGGAGAACATCGTCACCTGCTGCGTGTCGTGCAACCGGCGGAAGGGCGGACGCACGCCTGCCGAGGCGCGCATGCGACTCGTGCGCCCGCCGCGGCGGCCCGAGTCGGCTCCGGCGCTGCGCATCACGATCGGCCTGCGTCAGGCGCCCGAGAGCTGGCGCGACTTCCTGTACTGGAATCTCGAACTGGACGAAGAGTAGGCGCCGTTTCCCTCGCGCGCGTCTCGAGCGGGCACGCTGCTCGTGTCCGGCCGGGTCCATCGAGCCTTCGAGTAGGATTCCCCTCATGTGTCGCAACATCAAGACGCTCGCCAACTTCGCGCCGCCGGCCACCGACGACGAGATCAGGGCGTCGGCCCTGCAGTTTGTGCGGAAGCTGAGCGGCACCACGAAGCCGTCGCGGGCCAACGAGGCCGTCTTCAATCAGGCGGTGGAGGAGGTGACCCTCGCCGCGCAGAGGCTCGTGCACTCGCTCACCACGACCGCGCCTCCCCGCACAAGGGAGGAGGAGGCGCGCAAGGCCCGGGAACGCGCACGAGTGCGGTTCGGCGAACCAACGGAGGCGTAATGGACCTGAAGCTCAAGGGAAAGCGATGCGTCGTGACCGGCGCGAGCCGCGGCATCGGCCGTGCCATCGCGCGCGGGCTGGCGCTCGAGGGGGCGCATGTGGCGATCTGCGCGCGGGGGGAGGCGCCGCTGCGCGAGGCCGAGGAAGAACTGCGCGGCCTCGGCGTGCAGGTGTTCGCGCAGACGGCCGACGTGGCCGATGCCGCGGCCACCAGCGCCTTTCTGGGGGCGGCGCGCGATGCGCTTGGCGGCGTCGATGTGCTCGTTCACAACGCCTCGGCGCTGGCGCGTGGCGCTGACATGGAATCCTGGGAGGCGAGCCTCGATGTCGATCTGATGGCCGGCGTGCGCGCCTGCGAGCAGGTGATTCCCTGGATGGCGGAGGCCGGTGGCGGCGTCCTGCTGTTCGTGTCGTCGATCTCCGGCATCGAGGCCAGCCCCGCACCGGACTTCGCCTACAGCGCGGCAAAGGCCGCGCAACTGGCCTACGTCAAGAAGCTGTCGGTGCTCCACGCGGCGAAGGGCATCCGCGCCAACGCCGTGCTTCCCGGGTCCATCGACTTCCCCGGGGGCCTCTGGAACATGGTCCACAAGCACGAGCCGGGTCTGTACGAGATGGTGCGCGGGTCGATCCCGTGGGGCCGCATGGGCACGCCGGAGGAGGTGGCCGACGTGGCGGTCTACCTCGTGTCCCCACGCTCGGCCTGGGTGACGGGCGAGTGCGTTGCCGTCGATGGCGGCCAGCATCGAGGCATGAGGTAGCCGATCGCTCAGATCCCGGAGGTTCCGTTTCGAGAGGCGCTCGGCGTGTGGTGGCGGATCGGGCTCCTCAGCTTCGGCGGGCCCGCCGGCCAGATCGCGTTGATGCACCGCGTGGTCGTGGCCGAGAAGCGCTGGCTCGACGAGCCGCGTTTCCTTCACGCGCTCAACTACTGCATGCTGCTGCCGGGCCCCGAGGCCCAGCAGCTCGCCACCTACATCGGCTGGCTGCTGCACGGCGTGCGCGGCGGCGTGGCGGCCGGCGTGCTGTTCATCCTGCCGGGGGCCGCGGCGATCCTCGCGCTGTCGTGGCTCTACGTGCTGCTCGGCGATCTGTCGATCGTGGCGGGCGTCTTCTTCGGGCTGAAGGCCGCCGTCCTTGCGATCGTCGTCCAGGCGCTCGTGCGGATTGCCCGCCGTGCGCTGACCACCCCGCTCGCGAAGGCCCTCGCCGTCACCGCGTTCGTCCTGCTCTTCGCATTCGGCGTGCCGTTTCCGTTCGTCGTCCTCGGCGCGGGGCTCGTGGGGTACCTCGGCGCGCGCTGGTTCGCCGATGCGGCCTCGACTCCGCCGGTTCCCGTGGAACGCGTGGTGCGCCCGGGAACGACGCGCGCGGCGGTGGTGTGTCTGGCGGCATGGGTGGGGACGGTCGGGGCGGCGTATGCGGTCTTCGGCGCGGGCCACGTGTTCACCGACCTGGCGACGTTCTTCTCGAAGATGGCGGTCGTGACGTTTGGCGGCGCCTACGCGGTGCTGGCCTA
>CAZNOC010000223.1:0-6825 GCA_964574545.1 uncultured Bifidobacteriaceae bacterium
GCACCTCAACGGATCGCTCTAATGCTGGCGGCAGTCCAGCGGGGTTGGCATAAGCACCTGCGACCGCCTGAACCAACGTCGCGATGGAGCCGACGGCGCTGAACTGACACCAGCTTGCAGCCGACGACGGCCCGCGTGAACATGCGGCCGTCGCGGCTGAAGCCGCGTCGCTAACGCCGGTCGGGCCCCTTGCCGCGCGTGCGTACGCGGGGCCTCAGCCTGGCGAACTCAGAGCGCGTGACCGTCCGGGGCGCGGCCGACGCAGGCGGGGATCCAGCCAAGACGGGTGTCGGTGTGGGGCCCGTGTTGCGCCAGAGTCGCGGAACGGCGCTGGCTCGCTCCCACTCGGAGAGGCGCACTCGCGCCGCGGTAGCGGGGGACCCCCTGTCTCACGACAGCACGCTCACCAGCGCCCGGTATCCGCCGCGAGCACGGCCCCGAGCAGCACGTTCGCGCCGTGCACGATGTCCTCCGCGTGCGAGAACTCCTTCGGCGAGTGGCTGATGCCCCCGACGCTCGGGATGAAGATCATCCCCATCGGCCCGAGCTGCGCCAGCGCCTGCGCGTCGTGCCCCGCGCCGCTCGGCATCACGCGGTGCGGCAGGCCGGTCGCGTCGGCCGCCCGGGCGATCACCGCCCGCATCCGCGGATCGCTCGGCGCCGGCTCGTTCACGTGCAGCGGCGCGAACGCGAACGTCGTGCCGGTCGCCGCACCGATCTGCCGAGCCTCGTCGCGGATGCGCTCGAACAGCCGCAGGATCGTCGCCTCGTCCAGATCGCGCAGCTCCAGTGAGCAGACGACGCTGCCGGGGATCACGTTCGGCGCCCCGGGCTGAGGGTGGAGCCGTCCGACGGTTCCTACCTGCCGTCCGGGTTCGGCCGTCACGACCCGGTGGACCATGTCGACGAAGCGCGCCGCCGCCAGCATCGCGTCGCGCCGCTGGTTCATCGGCGTCGTCCCCGCGTGGTTCGCAAACCCGGTCACCGTCACGTCCCACCACCGGATGCCGACGATGCCTTCGACGATGCCGATGGTGGTGCGCTCCTCCTCGAGGACGCCGCCCTGCTCGATGTGGAGCTCGAGATAGGCCGCGATGTCGCCCGGCGAGCGCCGGACCTCGTCGAGCCGTGACGGATCACCGCCGACGAAGGCGATCCCCTCTTCGACGGTCTTGCCGCTCGCGGTCACGTGCGAGAGCTCGGACGGCGTGAACTGGCCGCTGACGGCGCGGCTGCCGTAGAGCCCGCCCTCCTCGTTGGCCCACACCGCCACTTCGATCGGGTGGCGCAGGGTAATGCCGCGTTCCTGCAGCGTCCGCGCGGCCTCGACCGCGGCCAGCACGCCGACGTTGCCGTCGAAGTTGCCGCCGTCGGGCACCGAGTCGACGTGCGACCCGAAGACGATCGGCGTCAGCGATCGATCGCTGCCCGCCCGCGATCCGATGATGTTGCCGGCGTGGTCGATGCGCGGATCGAGCCCGGCCTCGCGCATCCAGCCGTCGACCAGCGCGCGCGCCTGCCGATCCTCCTCGCTGTAGCCCAGTCGCGTCACACCGCCCTGAGGATTGGCGCCGCACTCCCCGATCCGAGCCAGCTGCGCGTTCAGGCGCGCGCCGTTGACGTGCAGCGACGCCGACGGTGTCGCCGCGGCGGCGGGCCGCACGGCCGCCGCCAGGCTGCTTCCGACCAGCACTGTGCCGAACTCGCGTCGGTTCATCGCATGGCTCCCCATCTCGCAGACACGGGAATCCTACCGCCGGTTCCGGCGCGATCGTGCCCGCGCCGGTGCGTTCGCCCCATGCCCGGCCGGTTTCGTCCCACCTTCACGATGGAGCCCGGGCGGTCAGGCGCCGGGCGTGGGTGCCTCGATCAGGTTCCCCTTCAGGCAGTCCTCGAGACCTTCCACGAGCGCATCGATCTCGGCCTCCGTGTTGTAGATATGCGTCGCAATGCGCACGGCGTTCAGGTCGTACTCCATCGTCCGCGTCCAGATGCGGTGGCGCTGTTTCAGGGTGTGGACGATGTCGGCGTTCTTGAGCTCGGGGAGGGTAAAGGCAAGAAGGCCGTTGTTGAGTTGCGGGTTGTTCGACGTGTGGAACGTAATGCCGGGCAGGGCGGCCAGCCTCGTGCGGGAGTAGGCGTAAAGGGCGCGGATGCGCTGCTCCACGCGCTCGCGTCCGATGGCGTTCTGGAAGTCGATGGCGGCCCCCTGCGCCAGCACCAGAGGGTGCGCGCGCTGGCTCATGCGATCGTAGCGCGCCGCGCCCAGTTTCTCGTCGTCCCAGCCCGTCGCCGCCACCGTCGGCCACAACTGTTCCTGCGAGGCGCGGCGGAGATACAGGATCCCGCAGCCGGTTGGCGCGCACAGCCACTTGTGGGAGCTGGACGCGTAGTAGTCAATGCCCAGGTCGTGCATATCCATCGCAAGCATGCCGGGGGGATGCGCGCCGTCGATGCAGGTGATGATGCCCTTCGACCGCGCGAGCGTCGCGAGGGCCTTGAGCGGCAGCGCCGAGCCGGACTGGTACATCACGTGGCTGACCATCATCACCTTCGAACGCGGCGTGATGGCGTCCTCGAACGCCTGGAGGATGACGTCCGGGTCGTCGGCAGGCGCGGGCCACCGCACCTCCTTGATCACCGCGCCCGCGCGTTTGGCCTTCAGCCGGCACGGGTTCATGCCACCGCCGTGCTCGTGAAACGTGACGAGGATCTCATCTCCGGCCTCGAGGTCCAGGCCGCTGAGCATGAAGTTCATGCCCTCCGTGGTGTTGCGGACGAGCGCGATCTCGTCCACGTCCGCCCCCAGGAACGCCGCGGCCTTGCGCCGCACCTCGTCGGCGCCCGCGCGCTGATCGGCGTTGGGCTGGCCGGGGTCCTGCGCCAGGTCGCGATAGCGCTCCATGAGGGTGTAGTAGACGGGCTTTGGCGACGGACCGAGCGTGCCGTTGTTCAGGTAAATCCAGTCCTTGTCGAGGAGGAACTCCCCGCGAACACGGCGCCAGAACTCGTCCTCGTCGACCTCGCGCTCCACCAAGCCGCCGAGGGCCTCGAGCGACGCCCGGGCGGCGGCCAGTGAGGCGCCGGTGGCCACCACCCCACCCGCAAACCCGCGAAGGAATCCGCGACGCGTCAGCATGTGACCTCCCACGAGAGTGGGCGAGGATTCGGGCTCGACCGCGGGAGCGTACGACCCGGCGCGTGACAAGTCAAGCCCGAGGCGCGTCAATCCGTGGGGGTCTCGATCGATGGCGTCGATTTCCGCCGCCCCCTGAACGACCGAAGGGCCCGGAAGGCCGCCTGGCCTCCGAGCCCTTGAATCACCAGAAAGGAACGCGCGGGGGTTTATCGCAGCCGTGCGGTCCGCGCGGCCAGGTTCTGCGCCAACGCGCGCATGCGCCGCTGGTCGTGGCCGCTCGCCGCGGCGGCGGCCCGCTCGATGTCGGTCGCGAGCGTATCCACGTCCTTCAGCACGGCCGGCGCGTTGGCCTCGCGGCCGGTGCGCAGCTGATCCAGCCGGTCGAGCGCGGCGTTCACCGCCTCGGCCCGTGCCGCCTGGATGGCCTCGGTGCGACGCAGCTGGTCGAGATAGGCCCGCGCCACCTGCGAGGTCGCCGGCCACTCGATGGACGGCTGCTCCTGCGCGTTGAACGTGGAGAGCCGGATCTGCGACGCCGCGTCGATCTCGTTCTGGGACAGATGCTCGCTCGGCAGCATCCGGAAGATGTCCATGCCCCGCGAGATCTCCGACCCGTACACGTGGCCGTTGTACCAGTAGGTGGACCAGTACCCGCCGGACATGAGGTGCTCCGCGTCCACGGGGCCCCGGTCGAAGAACGCGATCTCGAACGGCTTCGCCGAGTCGGTGAAGTCGAACACCGACAGCCCGCCCTGGTACCACGCCTGCACCATGATGTCGCGGCCCGGCACCGGGATGAGCGACCCGTTGTGCGCGACGCAGTTCTCCTGCTCGGTCTGGGGCGCAGGCATCTTGTAGTAACTGCGGAACACCAGCTTGTTGTCGACGATATCGAAGATGGCGTTGGCGCCCCACTCCATCGGGTCGGTCGCGCGGCAGCGCGGCCGGCCGCCGCCGCCCCACTCATCGGTGAACACCACCTTGGTGCCGTCGTTGTTGAACGTGGCCGAGTGCCAGTAGGCGAAGCTCTTGTCCACGACGGCGTCGAGGCGCTTCGGGTTCACCGGATCCTTGATGTCGAGCAGGATGCCGTTGCCCGAGCAGGCGCCCGCCGCCAGGCCGATGGCCGGATAGACCGTGATGTCGTGGCACTGGTTGGTCATGCGCGAGCTCTGCGTGCCCTCGCCGTGACTGCCGCCCTGCCACAGGCCTGCGATGTTGCCCTGCTCGTCGGCGAAGATCCGCGGGCGGTTGACGATGCGGGCATTCTGCGGTGCGGCCACGGGAACATGAATCACGTCGATGCTGAAGAGCGACGAGTTGGCGTCCTCGGGGCCGGCATCGGTACAGCCTTCGAGCTCCTCGCCGGAACGCGGCGCTCCGGTGCCCGAGCCGTAGACGTAGATGTTGGCGGGGTCCTGCGGGTTGGTCACGACGGTGTGCGTGTGCGACCCCCGGCAGGTCTGGATCGCGGCGAGCTGGCGGGGCTTCGCGATGTCGGTGATGTCGAAGATGCGGATGCCGCGGAAGCGTTCGGCGCTCACCGGATCGGGGACACCCTCGACGCCGCAATCAAGCCGGCCGCGCGTCTGCTCGACCGACATGAACAGGAGATTGCCGACCACCGACACGTCCCCCTGGCCGCCGGGACACACGACCGAGGCGATGAGCCGCGGGTTGCGCGCGTTTTCGATGTCGTAGGTCACAAAGCCGTGGTAGTTGCCCACGATCACGTTGTTGCCCTTGAAGGCGAGGTCGCTGTTCGTGAAGCCGAGGACGTTCGGCACGGGCGGCGGCGGCTCGCCGGCCGCGACGCGGCGCGCCTCCTCTTCCTTGGCCTTGGCGGCGCGCTCGGCCATCTCCTCGGGCGAGAGCTCCGGCCCGGAGGGGTTGCCGGCCGGCTTCTCGGGGTCGAAGAAGCCGTCGGGCTTGGGCAGGCCCGCCACACGCTCCATGTTCCAGGCGGCCTCCCCCGCGTCATGCAGACCCGCCTTGAGACCCACGCGCGGGTCGTTCATGGCGCGCTCCTGCGCCACGCCCGCCCCCGCCAACGCCGCCGACACGGCCGTCGCACACAGAATTCTGCTGATCACCGACCTCATCGCTGCAACTCCCTGAGCATCGCGCCCATGCGTTCGATTTCCATCCGCTGATCCGAGTCCACCTCCGACGCAAACGCGTAGATCTCGCCGTCCTGACCGGCCCGCGGCGTCTTGAACAGTTCCTCGACCATGACGAGCGCCCCCATGTGGTGCTTGATCATGCCTTCGAGGAAGAGCCGGTCGAACTCGGCGCCCGTGGCGGCCGCGAGCCGCGCCATCTCGTCCTGCGTGAGCATGCCCGGCATCAGCGTGGCGCCATGCATGTGGTGCGCGTGCGGGTTCGGCAGTTCCTGGCCGCGCGCGCGCAGCCAGCTCTGCATCATGCTGATCTCGTCGTCCTGGGAGATCTGGATGCGCTGGGAGAGCTTCCGCATCGCCTCGCTGGACGTGCGCTCGTTGACGAGCGCGCTCATCTCCAGCGCCTGCTGGTGGTGGCCGATCATGCCCTGCATGAAGCGGACGTCGGCCTCGGTGAACTGCACGCCCGACTGGTCGGTCGACTGGCTGGGCGTGATCGTCCGGGTCTCCTGCCCCGGCGCGCCGGGCTGTACGAGCGGAGGCGGATCAGGCGGCGCGGGTGGCTGGGACGGCTGGGACGGCTGTCCGGTCGCAGCCGCCGCGCCCGCCACACACAGGGCAAGTAGCCAGCTGGTCATGACGATATATCCTTTCGCGCTCATCGCAGGCGCGCGGTGCGCGCCGCCAGGTTCTCGGCCAGCGCGCGCATGCGCACCTGGTCGTGCCCGCTCGCGGAGGCCGCCGCGCGCTCGATCTCGGTCGCGAGCGCCTCCACCTCCTTCAGCACGGCCGGCGCATTGGCCTCACGGCCCGTGCGCAGCTGATCCAGCCGGTCGAGCGCCGTATTGACGGCCTCGACCCGCGCGGCCGGCACCGCCTGCGCCCGCCGCAGCTGGTCGAGATAGGCCCGCGCTACCTGCGAGGTCGCCGGATACGCGATGGCCGGCTGCTCCTGCGCGTTGAACTCGGTCATCCGGATCTGCGAGGCGGCGTCGATCTCGTTCTGCGAGAGGTACTCGCTCGGCAGCAGGCGGAAGATGTCCATGCCGCGCGCGATCTCCGACCCGTAGATGTGGCCGTTGTACCAATACGTGGACCAGTAGCCGGCCGTGATGAGATTCTCTGCGTCGACGGGGCCGCGGTCGAAGAACGCGATCTCGACCGGCTTGGCCGAATCCGTGAAGTCGAACACCGACACTCCACCCTGATACCAGCCCTGCACCATGATGTCGCGGCCGGGTACCGGGATGATCGACCCGTTGTGCGCGACGCAGTTTTCGGTCGCCGTCTGGGGTGCGGGCATCTTGTAGTAACTGCGGAACTCGAGCTTGCCGTCCACGATGTCGAAGATGGCATTGGCGCCCCAGTCGAGCGGGTCGGTGGCGCGGCAGCGCGGACGCGTGCCACCGCCCCACTCGTCGGTGAACACGATCTTCGTGCCGTCGTTGTTGAAGGTCGCCGAGTGCCAGTACGCGAAGCTCTTGTCGGTCACCGCGTCGAGCCGCTTCGGATTCACCGGGTCCTTGATGTCGAGCAGGATGCCGTTGCCCGAGCACGCACCGGCCG
>CAZNOC010000224.1:0-1598 GCA_964574545.1 uncultured Bifidobacteriaceae bacterium
GTGACGAGCACGAACGCCACGCCGACCACCGCGACCGGCACCCCGACCCACGCGATCTCAAAGAACGAGAGGCCACGCTGATCCGGGTCAGCAATCAGCAGGCCGTTGACGACGAGGTTGGTGGACGTGCCGATCAGCGTACAGGTGCCGCCGAAGATCGCCGCGTAGCTCAGGGGCAGCATCAGCTTCGACGGCGACATCCGGAGCTTCCGCGTCCAGTCGGAGACCATCGGGATGAATGCGGCGACGACCGGTGTGTTGTTGATGAACGCGCTCACGATCATCACCGGCAGCATCAGGCGAATCTGCGCGCTGGCGACACCGGACACCCGGCCGAACAGCCCCTGCGTGATGCCCGCCAGGCCCCCGGTGTCACGAAGGCCGGCGGCCACCACGTACAGGGCCGCCACGGTCAGCATGCCCTCGTTCGAGAAACCCGCAAGCGCCTGGGGGGTGGTCAACACGCCCAGGGTCAGCACGACGACCAAGCCGCTCATCATGACCAGCCACGGAGGCACGCGCGAGCGCACCAGCAGGACCAGTACTCCGGCGACGACGGCGATGGAGATCCAGGCGTCGGCTTGCATGCGGTTCTTTTCGAAGGGTTGACGCCTGGCGATCAGGCGGCGCCGGCAGTGAGGAGCTTCGCGAAGAGCGCCGGCTCGACGTTCCCGCCGCTCACGATGGCGACGACCTCGCCCCGCGGGCGCCCGAGTCCGAGGGCCACGGCCGTGGCCGCCACGGCGCCGCTCGGCTCGACGACAATCCGCGCGTGGCGGAAGAGCCAGGGCACCATGCACTCGATGGCGCCGTCGGTGACGGTGACGATCTCGTCCACGTACTCGCGAACGTGCGCGAAGTTCAGGTCGCCCGGACGCACGGCGAGGAGGCCGTCCGCGATGCTCGTCGTCCGCTCGAGCGTCACGGGATGTCCCGCCTCCAGCGATCGCGTCATCTTCGCCGCGCCCTCGGGCTCGACCCCGACGACGCGGATGTCCCGGCGCGACTGCTTGAGCGCGGCGGCCACACCGGCGATGAGCCCGCCGCCGCCCACCTCGACGTAGACGGTGCCGACGCCAGGGCATTGCTCGAGAATCTCGAGTCCCACGGTCCCCTGCCCCGCGATGATCCAGGAATCATCAAACGGGGGCACCATCGTCAATCCGCGTGAGGCGGCCTCCTGCTCGGCGCGCGCTTTGCGATCGGCCGATGTCGTGCCGGCAAACTGCACCTCCGCGCCGTACGCCTTCGCCCCCTCGACCTTCACCGCCGGCGCGGTCGTCGGCATCACGATCACGGCGGGCACCCCCAGAGACTGCGCGGCCAGCGCTACCGCCTGACCGTGGTTGCCCGAGGAGTACGTGATGACGCCGCGCGCCAGTGCTTCGGCTGGCAACTGACGCAGCATATTGGTGGCGCCGCGGATCTTGAACGCGCCCATCGGCTGCAGGTTCTCGCACTTGAGCCACAACCGGCGACCGGCGCCGTCGGGCCCGGGCCATGGCACATCGATGAGCGGCGTCACGCGCGCCGCCGGCCGGACCCGCGCCGAGGCGGCCTGGATATCGTCGAGGGAAACGAGGTCGGGCATGGTGGCT
>CAZNOC010000224.1:1698-6778 GCA_964574545.1 uncultured Bifidobacteriaceae bacterium
CTACGGTCTTCGCACCTGCGCGAACTGGTCGTCGTCGTGGTACGAGGGCAGGTCGGGCAGGGCGGCGATGCGCCAGGCCAGTTGCGCGAGCAGGCGCAGATCGTCGACACCGCCGGAGAAGTCCCAGGACGGATCGTACTCGTCGCTCGGCTGATGATAGTGGGTGGTGTTGTAGGCCTGCTGCTTCTCCCGAAGCGCTTCGGCGTTTGCACCGAGGAACTCGCGCGGCTCGCTGATCGACAGCGCCGGCACACCCGCCTTGGCAAGCGGGAAGTGGTCGGAGCGGAAGAAATACCCGCGCTCCGGGTGCTGGTCGGCGCCGATGGTGCGCTCGCGCTCGGCGGCGAGCGCCTCGGCCATGGGGCCCAGCGTGGACCGCTCGGCGCCGAGCAGCGTGAGGTCGCGCGACGGCCCCAGGTAGTTGAGGCCATCCACGTTGAGGTTGGCGACGATCTGATCCATCGGCAACGGCGGGTGCGCCACCCAGTACTCCGCGCCGAGCAGTCCCGCCTCCTCGGCTGTCGTGAACACGAAGTACATCGAGCGCGCCGGGCGCTCCGTCGCGCGGGTCATCGCGTGGGCAATCTGCAGCACGCCGGCGACGCCCGACGCGTTGTCGTAGGCGCCGTTGTAGATGCGATCGGCGTCGGCCGGCGCGCCGGGACCGGGCTCGCGCATGCCGAAGTGATCGTAGTGCGCCGTGAAGACCACGGCCTGCGAGTCGTTGGCGCCTGAGACCTTGCCGACCACATTGGGCGAGGTCTTGCGCGAGGTCCGCTGGGTCAGCGTGGCCGCCGCGCGCATGCCGAGCGAGACGGGCCTGAACCCGCGCTGCACCGCGGCCCGGCGCAGGGCGTCCAGGTCGTGTCCGGCGCGGCGTGCCAGGTCGGTCGCGGCCCGGTCCGTCATCCACGCCTTGATGTTGAGCGCCGGCGTGCCGGGGGCGAGCGGTACCGAGAACTGCGGTCCCGACCACGACGACTGCACCACCTGCCAGGGATAGGTGGCCGACTCGTCGGTGTGAATGAGGATCGCCCCCGCCGCGCCCTGCCGCGCCGCCTCCTCGTACTTGTAGGTCCACCGGCCGTAATAGGTCAGCGCCTTCCCCGCGAAGAGATCCGGTTCCTCGGCAGTCGCCGGCGGATCGTTGACCATCACCAGCACCCACTTGCCCTTCACGTCCACGCCGGCGTAGTCGTTCCAGTTCTGTTCGGGCGCGACGATGCCGTAGCCGACGAACACCACCTCGCCCTGGACCTGGACGCGTGGTTGCTCGACGCCGGAGAACGCCACCACGTCATCGAAGTAGCGGTAGGAGGCGCCCGGCACGCTCAACGTGAACGTGCGATCCACCTGGGCTTCGATGATGGGCACCTCCTGAAAGTACGTGCCGTCGTCGCCCGCGGGCTCGACGCCGATCACGGCCAGCTGCGTGGCGATGTACTCCGCGGCCAACTGGCCGCCACGAGTCGCCGGCGCGCGCCCCTCGAAGAGGTCGTGCGACAGCATGCGCACGTGCGCCGTCAGCGGACCGGCCTGAATCTCGTCCTCGGCCGGCCCGGCCGGAGGTGCCTCCACCTCCGCCGGCGGCGGGCTCCCGCCACAGGCAGCCAGGAACAGGGTGAGCGCCAGCAGGACGATCGGTGGAAGCGGAACCATGGATGACCTCAACATGTTCAACGTGTCATGCCCTTCGCGCGCTGCGGAACTCCTCGAGCAGCCTGGCGACGTTGCCTGCCACGCTGCGGATCGCGGGAGTCCAGCCGAG
This sequence comes from uncultured Bifidobacteriaceae bacterium, assembly GCA_964574545.1. GTDB lineage: Bacteria > Acidobacteriota > Vicinamibacteria > Vicinamibacterales > UBA2999 > JAUXWO01. The sequence goes on from CAZNOC010000224.1 coordinate 3,467, forward strand.
CGCACGGGCCCGGGGACTCCGGACCTTCTGGTCGAGGGCCAGCGCGTCGGCGTAGGGACCCAGCTTCTTGCGCGCCTCTGCCAGCGGCATGTGGCGCACGTCCGGCTTCTGGGACACCTGCTCGGCGATGGCCTCGACGATGTCGTTGACCACCTCGTCGGCCTCGTCGTTGGCGTGGTAGATCCCGCGTGCGTCGGGGCTGGCCACCAGGCGCGCATAGAGATCCGCCAGGTCGCGGTCGTAGATGCAGGGCCAATGGTTCTTCCCGTCGCCAATCACCCGGACGAGCCCGTTCAGCGCATCCTTGATCAGGTCCGACACGATGCCGCGATGTCCGCCGTACACCACGCCGGGCCTGACGACGATCGTCCTCAGCCCACTCCCACCCCAGCCGAGCACGAGCTGCTCGTGGTCCGGGCGCCACGCCACCAGCTCGGCAGGCGCCAGCGGCGCCGCCTCGTCGGCCGGCGCCGGCGTCTCGCCCAGCACCCAAATGCCCGAAGTGTAGACGAACACGCGCGGCGACGCGTTCGCGGCTTCCGCCAGTGCGGGCAACACCGCGTCAAGCACCTGGCGATCCAGCGCCACGCCTCGGGCCGACGCCTCGAACGCGGTGTGGACGACGGCATCGGAAGCCCGGAGGGCGTCGGTATACGACGCCGGCGCGCCAAGCTCGCCGACGATCGCGGTGACGCTCTTCGCCGTCAGGCGTTCGGCCTTCTCGGGATCGCGCGCAATCGCCGTGACCTTGTGCCCCGCGCGGAGCAGGGCGTCCAGCACCGCCGACCCGATGTAGCCCGTCGCGCCTGTCAGGAAAATCCGCATGATGTCCGTGCCCGCCCGTGAAGAAGCCGAGGGAACCGTCATTGTAGCCGAGGCGACCCAACGGCCCGCCGTGCCAGGGGATCAGATGTCCCACACCCTCCCGCCGTCGTAGAACGAGATCATCCCGTCCTCGCTCACCTTCAGCACCGGTCCGAAGCGGCTGGCCGCGAGCGCCGCGGTCGTGCGCGCGCCTTCGACCATGCCGTCGGCTCTGCCCGGGTCGGTCGACGGCGGATGCCGCAGGATCGCGCCCACCGCCAGCAGCGATCCCTCGCGGTCGGTCACTGTGGCGCCGTCGAGCGTGGCCAGCGCGGCGAGCACGCTCGGATCGAGATCGGTCACGGAACGGCCGGCCAGCACGTGCAGAAGGTGGCGTCGCGACGGGGTGTCGGGATCCGATGGCTGGCCCACGAGTTCCATATCGAGCCGATCGGCGGCGGCAACAAGGTGCGGCAGCGACTCGAGCGGCCGGCGCAGCACGGCAAATAGCGCACCCTGACGGGCGTCCGACAGGTCAAGGGCCGTCTGGAAAAGCCGCGTGGCCACCTCCGGCGCGCCCACGGCCGATTCCCACAGCCCGTACTTCTCCTGCAGGTCCAGCAGGTGCCAGTCGGCATTCCGGAAGGTGAAGATCTGGGCTCCCTCCGCGAACACCTTGATCTCCTGCCGTGGGCTGAGCACGACGCACACGTGAGGGCCGCCCAGCGTCGCGTGCGCGTGGGACCGGTATGTCTGCGCCCCGGGCACATGGATGTCCCTGCCGGCCACCGCCTGTCCCGCCCAGCGCGACACATCCACGATGTCCAGCAGCCGTCCGTCACGGCTCACCAGAAACACGGTCCTGAGGCCGTCGGCGAGCCGGTAGAAGCTCTTGATGGATGTGAGAGCGCCCGTGTAATGCGGCCGGTCACGCTCGGCCGCGGGATAGTGCCCGACCGGATCCTCGCTGGACCCGAGCAGGAGCACTCCGGTCGAGATGGGCTGGTTCTCGTACGTGGACAGCGCCGCGACGCGCATCATCTCGATGGCGAGCGCGATGCGGTCGGTCGTGACCGTGGTCTGCCGGAGCATGTACGGGGCCTGGTCGAAGAACGCGCCGACGTAGCGGTCCTCCATCGCGCCGCGAAACAGATCGCCACGCTCCGCCACGAGCTTCGGGTCGAGGATGGCGCGGAAGCGCGCCGACAACACCGCGCCGATCGCGCGCGCGAAGCGGATCTCGTGTGAGGTGAACGGGCGCTGCCCCGGCACGCGCAGGACGTAGCGCTTGCCGAACCACCGCACCGCCAACGCGCCCGGATCGTCGGTGGGTTCGATCGCCAGCCGGCCGTCCGAGGACGGCGACGGCAGAGCTTCGGTCTCGAACGTGGCCCGCTCGAAGAACTGCCGGAGCGCCGTCTGCAGCAGGCTGTCGTACAAGGCGCCGACGGCCAGCGACGGCGGCAGGTTGGGCATCGTCACAGGGGTCGCCGTCGATCATAATCGAATCATGGGCCCCGAGAGCCGGTCCACGCTCATCGACCGGTTTCGCGCGCTCGAAGATGTACGCGGCACCTGTGTCGTGTACGACGACGGGCTGCGCACGGTACGTCGCGACTATGCAGCGGTGACGCGCGCGGCGCGCGGCTTCGCGGCGAGGCTCGCAGGTCACGGCGCGGCGAAGGGCGACAAGGTCGTCATCTGGAGCGAGAACCGTCCCGAGTGGCTTGTCGCGTACTGGGCATGTCTGCTCCTGGGCGTCGTGCTGGTTCCCATCGACTACCGCGCGTCGCTCGACTTCCTCCGCCATGTCCGCCGCATCGTCGGCGCCCGGTTGATCCTCGCGGGCGACGATGTGCGGGGGCTGTCGGAGGAGGGCGGGGACGGCGAGGTGTGGCGCCTGTCAGAGATCGACTGGGAGGCGGATGGTCCCGTGCCAGACGTGGGAATCGACCGCGACGACCTCACCCAGATCATCTTCACGTCCGGCGCGACCGCCGAGCCGAAGGGCGTCCTCATCCGGCACCGCAACAGCCTCGCCAACATCGCCCCGGTTGAGAGGGAGATCGCGAAATACAAGAGGTACGCGCGCCCGGTCCTGCCGCTGCGATTCCTCAACCTGCTGCCTCTCAGCCACCTGTTTGGCCAGTCGCTGGCGACGAGCATCCCCCCGCTGGTGGACGGCACCGTGATCTTCATGCGCAGCGCCAACCCGCACGACATCGCGCGGATGGTGAAGGAGCACCGCGTGTCGGTCGTCGTCTGCGTGCCGAAGATGCTCGACCTGCTGAGGGACCACGCGCGCCGCCTCGATCCGGCGGCGGGTGCAGACGACGGGATCCGGCGGTCGATTGCCGGCCGGTGGTGGCGCTACCGCCGCGTGCATCGAGCGTTCGGCCTCAAGTTCTGGGCCTTCGTCGTCGGCGGCGCGCCGCTGCCGCCGGCGCTCGAGGCGTTCTGGCGGCGGCTCGGCTTTCTGGTGATCCAGGGGTACGGCCTCACCGAAAC
>CAZNOC010000225.1:0-6772 GCA_964574545.1 uncultured Bifidobacteriaceae bacterium
TCGAGCCCGCGCTGCACGTACAGCACGCTTTGGTTCTGCAGGCCATCGTTCTTCCTGAAGAAGAGCCACTCGCCCTTGAGGGACGGCGCCGTGTAGCGCTCGTAGTCGAAGAGGCGCTCCAGTCGGGCCTGCAGCTCACGTCGGAAGGGGATCTGCTCGAGGTGAGCGAAGGTCACCTCGTTCTGTGCCTGCACCCAGGCCGCCGTCTCGGCCGAGGTGTCGTCCTCCAGCCATCGATACGGATCGGGCACCGCGGTCCCGTGGTACGTATCGACGTGGTCGGTGGCGCGGGTCTCGGGGTACTGGAACACGGGGTCCGGCGAACCGCAGCCGACAACGAGCACCACCAGGCCCACGAGGGCCGCCGGACGAGCCAGAAACACTGGAACTGAAGCCATCGTCATCTCCCGTCGGGAACGATTGCCGCAATTATGCCACCACCCCCGCCGCCCCCTTGCACTTTGCACTTTGAACTTGCTACCCCTGTCCTTCGCCCAGGTTCGTCCGCATGATCGACGCGTGTCGGCTGCCCTTGGCGCGTTCGAGCGCGTAGACATCACCGGCCGGTCCGGGCGCCTCCTGCTGGTGAGCCGCAATCGCGTCCCGGTCGGCCGTGTCGAGTTGCAGGAAGGCGACCTCCCGCAACGCCGCCAGGTGGTCCGCGTTGCGCGCGCCGACAATCACCGCAGCCACTTGCGGCTCGTCGAGCACGAGGCGGGCGGCGACGCTCGACAACCTCACACCGCGACGGCGAGCGATGCGGTCCAGGACGGTCAGGAGCGCCTGGAACCGATCCCAGCCGCCCCACTCGTCGATGATGAGCCGGTACTTGACGAGCGACCGGTTGTCGAGGGGTTCCACAGGCGCGGACCGGCCGAGCCAGCGCTCGCTCAGAAAGCCACCAGCGAGGGCGCCGTAACACAGCAGTTGAATGCCGTGCTCACGACAGACGTCGCGCATCTCCCCAAGGGCGCGGCGGTCCAGCACCGAGGCCTGCACCTGATGCGCCACGATGGGGACTCCGGACGCGACGATCTCCCGCAGGCGCGGCACATCCATGTTGGTCAGCCCGAGATGGCGCACCTTGCCCGCCCGTCGCTGCTCGTCGAGCCACCCGGCGACTTCCACATAGCGTGGCACCTCGTAGTCCCACCAGTGAAACTGGACGAGGTCCAGGGCCGGGACCCCGAGGCGCGTCAGCGACCGGTCGATCGCGCGCGCCACATCCGCGCGGCCCACGGCCGGCAGCGAGGCCAGGTCGGGCACGTACTTCGTGTGAATCTCGACCCGGCCAGCCGCCGCCGCGCCGAAGCGCGCCCGACACTCTGCCAGGAAGCGGCCAATCAGCGACTCGACGCCCGTGTAGATGTCCGCACAATCGAACGTCGTCGCACCGGTCTCGACGAAGGCCAGCATGTCGGCGATCGCGGCCCGGGCATCGACGGGGCCGTGTCCACCGGCGAGTTGCCATCCCCCCTTGATGAGCCGGGAGATCTCGTAGCCCGGCGCCAGCACCGTGCGGGGCATGGCGGCCCCTCCCGTGGGCCCGTCTGTCATCGCCGCCGCTTCCGCGTCACGGGCGGCACCGGCGCCGTCGGGACCGGTGGCAGCGGCACGGCCGTCACCTCGCCGTGCCGGAAGACCCGGGTCCGGAGCCGCGTTATGCGGAAACGCGCACCGCAGTGCGGGTCGGGACAGGCCACCTCCGCGTCGGTGGTCATCCAGTCGTTCATCGCCGTCGGCCTCTGCTTCGCGGGCAGGAGCGGCAGGAGCGCCGCCAGTGCGTAGATCGAGAACCCCAGCCCCGGGGGCAACGTCAGGTTCTCCCCGCTGACCTTGAACCAGTCGCCCACGCGGTGGCCGCACACCATGGGCCGGTCTCCAGCGACGACTTCCACGCGCAGGTCGTACAACTCGAATCGGTCGTCTCGTCGGGTCGGCATGCCGTGTACTATAGCCGCGCCACCGATGCCCTCCCCTCCGTCCCCGCTCGCGTACCGAGGCGGAACCGTCGGCGCCCTTCTGCCGTTTGCGGTGTTCCTGACCGGCGTCGGGTGGCTGGCGCTGTCGGGCGCCCCTGACGAGCGGGGGTTCTGGCCCATTCTCGTCGCGGCGCTCGCGGCCGGGATGATCCTCGTCCGCGACCGGCATCGCTATTCGGAGGCGCTCATCGCCGGCATGGCCCAGCCGCTCGTGCTCCTGATGATCACCGCGTGGCTGCTCGCCGGCGTGCTGAGCACGCTGCTCGGCGCCAGCGGCTTCGTCGATGCGCTGGTGTGGTCGGCCGCCCGCCTCGGACTCGCCGGCGGCGGCTATGTGGCCGCGGCGTTTCTTGTCTGCGCCGTCGTGGCCACCTCCACCGGTACCAGCTTCGGCACCCTCATCATCTGCGGCCCGCTGCTGTATCCGGCCGGTGCCGCCGCCGGTGCGGACCCGGCCTGGCTCATCGGGGCGATCCTGGGCGGCGCCACGTTCGGCGACAGCATCTCGCCCGTCTCGGACACAACGATCGCGTCGGCGGGGACGCAGGACGCCGACATCGGCGGCACCGTCAGGGCGCGTCTGAAGTACGTCCTGCCGGCGGCCGCGATCGCCACCGTGGCCTCGCTTGCGCTCGGCGCCGGCGAGACGACGGAGGCCGCGCGGTCGGCGGTGGGCTCGGGCGACGCCCGTGGCCTGCCGATGGCCCTCGTGCCGCTGCTGGTCATCGCCCTCCTTCTCGCCCGCCGCCATCTCGTGGAGGCCCTGCTTGGCGGCGTGGTGGCCGCAGCCGGCCTGGGGATGGCACTGGGGGTGATCGCACCCGGCGAGCTGCTGCGGATCGATGCCGAAAGCTTTACCGCGCGCAGCCTGGTCATCGACGGACTGGAGCGGGGGATCGGGGTCTCGGTCTTCACGCTGCTGCTCGTCGCGCTCGTGGGGGCACTCGACCAGAGCGGGGTTCTCGCCCGTTTCGTCGATCGCGCGCGCGTGGATCGCCGAAGCCCTCGTGCCACAGAGGCCTACATCGTGGGCATGGTCACCGCCGCCGTGCTGCTCACCACGCACAGCGTGGTCGCGATCCTCACGGTCGGCGGGTTCACCCGAGATGCGGGCCGGACCGCGGGCATCGGTCCCTATCGCAGGGCCAATCTGCTCGACGTGACGGTCTGCACGTGGCCGTTCCTGCTGCCCTACTTCCTGCCGACGATCCTCGCGGCCAACGCCACCATGTCGGGAGCGGCCGCCGGCTACCCCAGACTCGCCCCCCTGACAGCGGGTCTGCACAACGTGTACTCTTGGGCGTTGCTTGCCGTCCTGCTGATCGCCCTCCTCACCGGCTTCGGCCGCGACGAGGGCCCCGCGGACACGCCACTTTGAACTCTGAACCTTGAACTTGTGAGGGTCTTGCCATGGCGTCGCGTTTGCTTCTGCTCGTGCTTGCGGCACTCGTCATCGGTACGGCACTCCCGCGCATGACTGACACCAACCTGGCCGCTGAATCACAGGACGCGCGGGCCGGCGCACCGCTGCCGGTCACCGGCCGCTCCATGGTGACCACCAGGCACGGGATCGTCGCCGCCAGCCACCCGCTCGCCGCGCAAGCCGGCGTCCGGATCCTCGAGCGCGGCGGCCACGCGGTGGACGCTGCAATCGCGACAAACGCGATGCTGAACCTCATGGAGCCGGCGATGAACGGCATCGGCGGCGACCTCTTCGCCATCGTCTATGACGCGAAGACCGACCGCCTCCATGGCATCAATGCGAGCGGGTGGTCTCCGAGCGGCCTGACACCGGAGTTGCTGGCCAGCAAAGGCCAGACGCGTGTGGGCCGCGACATCCACTCGGTGACGGTCCCCGGCGCCGTGGCCGGCTGGGAGTTGATGCGGGCCCGTTTTGGCAGGCAACCCATGGCGGATCTGCTCGCGCCGGCCATCTACTACGCCGAGGCCGGCTTTCCGATCACCGAGGTGGTCGCCGGTCAGTTCGCCAGCGCCGAGAAGCTGCTCTCTCAGCACCCGCACTCCAAGGCGACCTACCTGCTCGACGGTGCGCGGGTGCCCAGGGAGGGCGACCTCTTCCGCAATCCCGACCTCGCCCGGTCGCTCCGCCGAATCGCCGATCAGGGGCGCGACGGGTTCTACCGTGGCGCGACTGCCGAGGCTATCGTCACGCTGTCACGCGAGCTGGGCGGCACGATGACGATGGCCGACCTGGCGGAGTACGACGCGGAGTGGGTCGATCCGATCGAGTCCACCTATCACGGCTGGACCGTGTCGGAACTTCCGCCCAATGGGTCGGGCATCGCCGCGCTGATGATGCTGAACATCATGGAGCGCTACCCGCTGAAGGAGTACGGCTTCCACAGCCCGAAGGCGATGCACGTGATGATCGAGGCGAAGAAGCTCGCCTACGCCGACATGCTGCGCTACGTCGGCGAGCCTCAGGGCGCGCGCATTCCTGTCGCGACGCTCCTCAGCGGCGCGCACGCCGACGCCCGTGCGAAGCTGATCGACCCGGCGAAGGCCGCGTGCCAGGTCGATCCCGCGCACCTCGACGGCGTCACGAACAACCCGGAAGGCAACGACACCATCTACCTGAGCGTCATCGACAGGGACGGCAACATCGTCTCGCTCATCCAGAGCATCTACTCGGGTTTCGGCACGGGCCTGGTGCCCGAAGGCACGGGCTTCGCGCTGCACAACCGCGGCCAGCTCTTCACGCTCGAGGCCAACCACGTCAACACGCTCGCGCCGCGCAAGCGTCCCGTACACACGATCATCCCGGCGTTCCTGCGCAAGGACGACATCCGCATCGGGTTCGGCATCATGGGCGGCTGGAACCAGTCGCAGGCGCACGCGCAGTTCGTGTCGAACATCGTCGACTACGGGATGACGATCCAGCAGGCGCTCGAAGCGGGCCGCTTCACGAAGGGGTCGTTCGACGGGTGTGATGTGGCCATCGAGGCGCTCGTGCCCGCGGCGACGCGCGACGCGCTGACCGCGCTCGGGCACGAGATCCGCCTGGTGGAGCCGAGAAGCGGCACGTTCGGGTGGGGACAGGCCGTGATGGGCCGTGCCGATGGCACGCACTTCGGCGCCTCGGAGCCGCGGCATGACGGCGCGGCCATTCCAGAAGCCCCACCGATCTTCGGCCGGCAGTAAGGTCACGTACGAACACGAAGATCACGAAGGCCACGAAGACGACACGAAAGGTCTTACTCAACGGAACCGGATCCCTTAGCTCCCTCGTGCGTCCTTCGTTTCTTCGCGTCCTTCGTGTTTGTCCGCGGTCTAGGGATACACGTACGCCGACTGCAGGCCCAGCGGGATGCCGAGCGCCCAGTACACGAGCAGGAACGCCGTCCAGAGCACGATGAACGTCACCGAGTACGGCAGCATCGTCGAGGCCACCGTGCCGATGCCGCTGCCGCGCACGTAGCGCTGGCAGAAGACCACGACCAGCGGGAAGTACGGCATCAGCGGTGTGATGATGTTCGTCGTCGAGTCGCCGATGCGGTAGGCCGCCTGCGTCAGCTCGGGCGCGATCCCGACCTGCATCAGCATCGGTACCAGGATCGGCGCGAGCAGCGCCCACTTCGCCGACGCGGACCCCACGAACAGGTTCACGAACGCCGTGACCAGGATGGCCCCGACGATGGTCACCTGGCCCGGCAGGGCAAGGGCCTTCAGGAACGCCGCGCCCTGCAGCGCGAGCAGCGCGCCGATGTTCGACTGGCCGAAGGCGGCGGTGAACTGCGCCGCGAAGAACGCCATCACGATGTAGTAGCCCATCAGGCTCATCGATTTCGTCATGCCCTGCACGACGTCCCGGTGTCCCTTCACCGTGCCGGCCATCACGCCGTAGACGACGCCAGGGAAGAGGAAGAGCAGGAAGATGAGCGGCACGATCGACCGCATGATGGGCGCCGAGAACGCCGTCAGATCGCCCTCCGGCGAGCGCATGGGCGAGTCGGCCGGCCAGGACACGGCCGCGAGAATCAGCAGGCCCATGGTCATCGTCGCGATGCCCGCCCGAAGCCCGCGCCGCTCGGTGTCCGCAAGCGCCTCCATCTTCGGCATGGCCGACGCGTCGCCGTCTACCGGTGTATGCGTCAGGAGCCGCGGCTCGACGATACGGTCCGTGATGTACCAGCCGAGGGCCACGACAAGAAACGTCGAGGCCGCGGTGAAGCCCCAGTTGGCAAGCGGATTCACCAGCCGGTCGGGATCGATGATCTGCGCGGCCGACTGCGTGAAGCCCTGCAGCAGCGGATCGATGCCCGAGGGGACGAGGTTGGCGCTGAACCCCCCGGACACGCCGGCAAACGCCGCAGCGATGCCGGCCAGCGGGTGGCGGCCTGCCGTGTAGAAGATCACGCCGCCAAGCGGAATCACCAGCACGTAGCCCGCGTCGGTGGCCGTGTGGCTCAGGCAGGCGACGAAGATCAACATCGGCGTCAGCAACCGCAGCGGCGTGATGCCGAGCAGCCCCTTGAGGCTCGCGTTGATGAATCCGGTGTGCTCCGCCACACCGACGCCGAGCATCGCGACGAGCACGATGCCGAGCGGCGGGAAGTTGACGAACGTCGGCACCATGTTCGCCAGGAAGTTGGCAAGCGCCGCGCCGGTGAGCTGGTTGTGGACCTGGATCGGCTGGCCGCTGCGAGGGTCGATCTCGGTGAAGCTGACGCCGGCGAGGAGCGCCGAGAGCGCCCACGTGACGAGCAGCGCGATCACGAAGATCATCGCGGGATCCGGCAGCTTGTTGCCGGTCACCTCGATCGAGGTCA
>CAZNOC010000226.1:0-6768 GCA_964574545.1 uncultured Bifidobacteriaceae bacterium
GAGTTAGCTGCCATCCACGGCCTGTCGGCCGGGCGGGTTCTCTCGGACCTCGCCCGGAGCGGCTTGACGCCGGCCACGAGGAAGGCCGGTGTGCGGAACGGCGTCCCGCTGCTCGGTCCCCGGCCTTCCGGGGCGCCACGCCCAACCATGAAGCGGGTCAACGAGCTGCGGGATGGCGACTGACGCCGTCACGCTGCTCGACGTCAATGTGCTGGTCGCCCTCTTCGATCCCGACCACGTGCACCACGAAACGGCGCACGACTGGTTCGCGGATCACCGGGTGCGCGGATGGGCCACGTGTCCCATGACCGAGAACGGCCTCGTGCGCGTTCTGAGCCATCCCTCGTACCACCCCTCGGCACCCCAGCCGCGGGACGTCGCCGCGCGACTTCAGGCGTTCTGCGACAGCGGGCACCATCACTACTGGCCCGATACCGTGACGCTGCGCGACGTCGCCCTCTTCGATCCTGACGTCCTCTGGGGACACCGGCAGGTCACCGACATGTATCTGCTCGGTCTGGCCGTGAAGATGAACGGACGCCTGGCCACGTTCGACCGCTCGATTCACGCCGGATCGGTGCTCGGCGGGGGCGGCCGTCTCGATATCATCGCTCCGGCTGACGAGGTCGTGTCCTGACCTTGCGGGCCTGCGGTCTCACGCTCGGGCGGGGCCGGCAAACCGCAATGGCGAGAACAGGGCGATCGGATGTTCGGTCCCGCCGTGGATGGCGAGGTCGGCGAGGATCTCGCCGATCACGCTGGCGAACTTGAAGCCGTGGCCGGAACAGGGAGAGGCCACGACCACCTGCTGATGCCTCGGATGCAGGCCGAGGACGAAGTGATGGTCGGGCGTCAGGGTGTACATGCACGTGGCCGTGGCCAACAACCGGCCCCGGGCAAGCGAGGGGATCGCATCGGACACGGCGTTGCGCATCTGCCCGACTTCTTCGGGGTGCACCTGGCGGTCGACGGTATCCACCGTACACCGTGTTCCGAGGCCCGTCCTGAAGAACGCCACCTTCACACCGCCAGGAGGGCCCTCCTGCGCGGGGAACCCGTACACCTGCACGCCCTCGCCCAGGTCCCACACATAGATGGGGAACCGATCGGGTGAGAACGGCTCGGTGCCGTCGTCGGGATCGAACCAGTACAGGACCTGCCGCTCGACCTCGAAGGGCACGTCCGGAAGGTCGAAGAGCGTCGATGCCCACGCGCCAGGCGCGAGCACGAGCCGGCCAGCCTCGTAGGTGCTGCGTGTGGTACGCACCGTGACGCCGTCACCGTTCGCCCGCGCCTCCCATCCGACGACACGCTCGTCGACGTGGATCTCGGCGCCGTGCGACACCGCGCGCTCGAGATGGGCGTGCGCGCATGCTTCTGGCGCCAGCACACCCGCGGTTGGCTCGAAGAGGCCGACGACGGCTGGCGACGGGGTGAACGGCGGGTACCGGCGCCTGATGGCCGCTGCGTCGAGAAGCTCGTGCGCCAGCCCGTGGGCACGCGCGCTTCGAAGGCTTCCGGACACCACCTCGCTGTCGGGGCGCCCGATCATCAACCCACCGGTGATGCGCAGCAGCGCGCGGCCTGTGTCGCGTTCCAGGCGATCCCAGAGCGCGTAGGCCCGGTGAAGCAAGGGCACGTAGTCGGGGTGCTCGAAGTAGGCGAGGCGGATCACGCGCGAATGTCCGTGGCTCGAGCCACGGTCGTGCGCCGGCTGGAACTGCTCGAGACCAAGCACTCGCTGTCCGCGTGCCGCCAGGTGGCATGCCGCGGCGCTGCCCATCGCGCCGAGCCCCACGACGATCGCGTCACGCGGGCCCGGAGGCACGATCAGCCAGCCTTCCGCAGGATCAGGCACTTCAGGTAGTAGGTCTCTGGTACGCCGAGCAGCACGGGGTGGTCCCGTGCCTGCATGCGCTTCTCGACCACCGTGACGGGCACATGGCTGTCGACGCTCGCTTCGTAGAGCACCTGGCCGAACGTCGCCTCGTCCACGTTGTAGGAGCAGGAACAGGTCACCAGGTACCCCCCGGGCCGAAGCAGGCGCAGCGCCCGCAGGTTGATCTCCTTGTACCCGGACAGCGCCTTCACGACCGAGGCCTTGCTCTTGGCGAACGCCGGTGGGTCCAGCACGATGGTGTCATAGCGCTGGTTATCGCGCTCGAGGCGGCGCAGCTCGTCGAAGACGTTGACCTCGCGCGCCTCGACGTTCGTCAGCCCGTTGCGCGCGGCGTTCGCCGCGATCTGCGCCACCGCTTCCGCCGACACGTCGAGCGCTTCCACCGTTGACGCCTTCGGCGCCAGGGCGAGCGCGAAGCCGCCGTGGTAGCTGAAGGCATCGAGCACGCGGCCATGCGCGTAGCGCGCTGCCGCCTCCCGGTTCTCACGCTGGTCAAGGAACAGACCGGTCTTCTGTCCCTTCCAGGGGTCCACGTCGTACTCGATGGCGCCGTCCCGAATCTGTATCCGCTCGGGCACCTCGCCTGCGAGCAGTTCCACCGACTGCTCGAGCCCTTCGAGCTGGCGCACCTTGGGATCGTTACGTGCAAGGACTCCGTGGGCGCCGGTCAACTCGCTGAGGATCGGCACGAGGGCCGGCGTCAGCCGATCCATCCCCTGCGAGAGGGCCTGGAGGACCAGATGGTCGCCGTAGCGGTCCACGATCAAGGACGGCAGCAGGTCGGCTTCGGCGTGCACCAGCCGGAACGCCGTGGCGTCGATGCCAAGCGACTCGCGGAAGCCGATGGCCGAGGCAAGACGCGCGCGCCAGAACGACTGGTCGATCTCGACATCCTCCCGTGTGAGCATCCGCAACGTGATCTGCGACCGATCGCTGAAGAGCGCCCGGCCCATCGCCTTCCCTCGCGGCCCCTTCACCTGCACGATCGCGCCGGGCTCGGCCTCGGCCTTCACCACGTCGGATCGATAGATCCAGGGGTGGCCGAGACGCACGCGCTCTTCGCCGCGTATGGACAGGGAGGCAAACGGGGTACTCACCTCTCTATAGTACAATCCGCGGCGATGCGAATCGCGCTTGGCGCCGATCACGCGGGATTCGAGCTGAAGAACGCGTTGAAGGGCGTGCTCGACCGCCTCGGCGTCGCCCACCACGATTTCGGCACCGACGGACCCGGCTCGGTGGACTATCCCGACTTCGCGGCCGGTGTCGCGAAAGGCGTGGCAGAAGGCCTCTTCGACCGCGGCCTTCTGGTGTGCGGCAGCGGCATCGGGATGGCGATTGCCGCCAACAAGGTACCCGGCATACGCGCGGCCGCCATCGCCGACGCCGAGAGCGCGCGGCTGGCGCGGGAGCACAACGACCTGAACGTCCTCGCCCTCGGTGCGCGGCTCACGCCCCCCCACCACGCCGAAGCCATCCTTCGGGCCTTTCTCGACACCCCCTTCGCCGGCGGGCGCCACGCCAATCGCGTCGCGAAGATCCACCGTCTGGAACCGCGTACGCAGTAACTGCGGACCTGAGTTGCTCGTCGCTCCTCGCCTGGATCAGGACGCTGAGCGAACCTCGATAGTACAATCGCGCGCATGACCCCATCGACGCTTGCCCTCCTCCAGCGCACGCTGGCCGACATCGACCCTGAGATCGCCACCGCCATCCGCGACGAAACCGAGCGTCAGGCCTCGGGTCTCGAGCTCATCGCGTCCGAGAATTTCGTCAGCAGCGCCGTGCTCGAGGCCGTCGGCTCGGTCATGACGAACAAGTACGCGGAGGGCTATCCCGGGAAGCGCTACTACGGCGGGTGCGAGTTCGTGGATGTGGCCGAATCGCTCGCCATCGATCGCGCCAAGGCGCTCTTCGGTGCCGATCACGCCAACGTGCAGCCGCACTCGGGTGCGCAGGCCAACATGGCCGCGTACTTCACCCTGATCACGCCGGGCGACACGGTGCTCGGCATGAACCTCGCCCACGGCGGACACCTCACGCACGGCCACCCCCTCAACTTCTCCGGGCAGCTCTACACCATCGTGCCCTACGGCGTGCGGCAGGACGACGAGCACATCGACTACGACGAGCTCGCGCGGCTCGCCGACGAGCATCGGCCGAAGCTGATCATGGTGGGTGCCAGCGCCTACCCACGCATCATCGACTTCGCGCGCATCCGCGAGTCCGCCACGCGCGTCGGCGCGGCGATGGTCGTGGACATGGCGCACATTGCGGGGCTCGTCGCGGGTGGCCAGCACCCCAGCCCCATCCCCCACGCCGATGTCGTGACGACGACGACGCACAAGACGCTGCGTGGGCCGCGTGGCGGCCTGGTGCTCTGCCGCCAGGCGTACGCCAAGGGGATCGACAGGTCGGTGTTTCCCGGCATGCAGGGTGGGCCGCTCATGCATGTGATTGCGGCCAAGGCGGTCTGCTTCAAAGAGGCGATGGAGCCGGCGTTTGCCGAGTATCAGCAGCGCGTCGTCGCCAACGCCAGGCGGCTGGCGTCCGCGATGGCGAATCAGGGCTTCCGCGTGGTCAGCGGCGGGACCGACAACCACCTGATGCTGATCGACGTCTTCTCGAAGGGCATCACGGGCAAGGTGGCCGAGACCGCGCTCGGCAAGGCGCACATCACGGTCAACAAGAACGCCATCCCCTTCGACAAGAACCCGCCCATGGTGGCGAGCGGCATCCGCCTCGGGACGCCTGCGGTGACGACACGCGGCATGGGCGAGGTGGAGATGGACCGGATTGCCGAGTTCGTCGGCCGTGCGCTGGCCTCGCCGGAGGATGATCGTGCGCTCGCGATGGTGAAGGCCGAGGTCGAGCAGCTGTGCCGGAAGTTCCCGCTGTACCCCGAACGACTGAACTGACGGCGGCCGTCGAGGCGGCGTTGTCAGATTCCGGCGCGTTGGCTCGCGCGCTGCCGGACTTCGAAGCCCGCGAGGGACAGCGCGACATGGCCCGCCACGTGGCCGAGACGCTGGCTGACGGGGGGGTGCTGCTCGCGGAAGCCGGCACAGGCACCGGCAAGACCATGGCGTACCTGGTGCCGGCCATCCTGAGCCGGCAACGGGTGCTCGTCTCGACCGGGACGAAGAACCTCCAGGAGCAGATCTACGCGAAGGACCTGCCGGTGCTGGCGGCGGCGCTTGGCGTGCCGTTCACCGCCACCTACATGAAGGGCCGTGCCAACTACCTGTGCCTGCACCGGTTCGAGCAGGTGCGGATGGGAGCAGAGGACGACCGTACCGGCGCCGAGCGGCCGCCCGCCGCGCGGCGGATGGACCCCGACCTCGTGAGGCGGCTGGCTGTCTGGGCGCGTGTGACGGAGACGGGCGACCGCGCCGAGCTGGAGGACCTTCCCGAAGACCTCCCTCTCTGGCATGACGTGTCGGCGACCGCCGACACATGCCTGGGCGTGGAGTGCCCGCAGTACTCGGACTGCTGGGTCACGCGCATGCGGCAGCGCGCCGCCGAATCCGACATCGTCATCGTCAACCATCACCTGTTGTGCGCTGATGCCTCGGTGCGGCAGAGCGCGTACGGGGAAGTGATTCCGGCGTGCCAGCATGTCGTGGTGGACGAGGCGCATCAGCTCGAGGACGTGGCCACGCAGTACTTCGGTGTGTCGGTGACCAACCACCGCGTCGACGACCTGGTGAGGGACGGCGAGCGGCTGCTGAAGAGCGCGGTGGGGGATGAGGAGGGGGGCGTCAGGCGCGCGCTGATGCGTGTGCTGGACCATTCCAGGGGGTTCTTCAGCGGACTGGCTATCGCGCGGGCGGCCCGTGGGCCCGGCGTTGAGGAGCGACTGCGGCTGAACGGCGACTGGTTTGCCGAGCACCTCGAGGCTGGCCTGTCGCTGGCCGGCGCCCTGAGCGGTCTCGAGGCGGTGCTCTCGCTGCCCCGAGGCGCGGCCGGCGCCGGTGCCGAGGCCTCGACCGAGGACGCGCAGGCCATCGCGCGCCGGGCCGCCGAGCTCAGAAGCCAGCTCGAATTCGTGATGGCCGCCGCCGATCCGTCCTACGTCTTCTTCCTCGAGACACGAGGCCGCGGGGTGATCCTCCGCGCGGCGCCGATCGACGTGTCGCGGATCGTGCGCGAGCTGCTGCTCGACGAGAAGCGGGCCACCATCCTCACCTCGGCCACGCTGAGCGTGGACGGATCGTTCGACTACGTGCGGGCGCGCCTGGGCGTCGGCGAAGCCACCGAGATCCGGGTGGCGTCAGAGTTCGACTACACACGTCAGGCGATTCTGTATCTGCCGCGGCAGATGCCGCAGCCGAGGGGTGTCGGGTTCGCTGAGGCGGTCGCGCGGGAGACGCTGGCGATTCTGCAGCGGACACGCGGGCGTGCGTTCGTCCTGTTCACGAGCTATGCGGTGCTGCGTCACGTGCAGGCGGCGCTCGAATACGAGCTCGAGTATCCGCTGTTCGTGCAGGGCAGCGCGCCGCGCTCGGCGCTGCTGCAGGAGTTCCGCCGCACGCCGCATGCGGTGCTGCTGGCGACCTCGTCGTTCTGGCAGGGCGTGGACGTCGCCGGGGAGCAGCTGAGCTGCGTCATCATCGACAAGCTGCCGTTCGCTTCCCCAGGCGACCCTGTCACGGCCGCTCGGATCGAGGCGCTCGCGGCCGCCGGCGGCGAACCCTTCAACGAGTACCAGGTGCCGCTCGCGATCCTCACACTGCTGCAGGGCCTCGGCCGGCTGATCCGGCACCGGACGGACCGCGGCGTCCTCGCGATCCTGGATCCCCGGCTGCGCACGATGGGCTACGGCCGCCGGTTCCTCGCCTCGCTCCCGCCCGCGCCGGTCACGCAAC
>CAZNOC010000227.1:0-6731 GCA_964574545.1 uncultured Bifidobacteriaceae bacterium
TGCGGCTGGTACGACGCGGTCGCGGTGCGCTACGCCGTGCGCATCAACGGCATCGACGCGCTGGCCCTGACCAAACTGGATGTGCTCGACGGGCTCGAGTCGATCGACATCTGTACCGGCTACACCGTGGAGGGTCGGCTGGTCGAGGAGTTCCCCGCTGACGTCGCCGCCGCCGGCGAGGTGACGCCCGTCTACGAGTCGTGGCCGGGGTGGTCGGTGCCGACGCGCGGCGCCACGCGGTTCGACGAATTGCCGGAGGAGGCGCGCCGCTACGTCGCGCGTCTTGAAGAGGTGAGCGGCGTGCCGGTGGCCCTCATCTCAACGGGCTCGGACCGTGGTGAGACCATCATCCGGGAGGACCAGCCGCTGGCGCGGTGGCTCGCCTGACCCGCGCTATCCTCGCTTGTGGCGCTCGCCGAAGGTGCTGAGCGCCTCGGCATCCGCATTCAGCAGGTCGATGCCCGCCCGGTACCTTGGGGGGAGGTCCCTCGGCATCTCGAACGACGCCCAGGCGACCGCGCCACTGCAGCGAATCACCCCCTTCCCATCCGACAGCGCCACGCGGACCCGCTGATTCGGCTTCAACACCGTCTTCGAGAGCACCTGCACGCCCACGACGGACAGATCGACGAGGAGCGCCGTGTTGCCGTCGACGAGGACTTCGACGCCGTCCAGGATCCGGACGCGGGGCGCGCGCCTCGTCCCGCGCTGATCCAGAGCCAGGGCGGGCTCGCCGGCGGCCGCCCCCGGCAGCGGCCGCTTGGCCCCAGCCGCCACCCGCGAGAACTCGCTGTCGTGCGAGACGATGCGGACCTCGCATTCGGCGAGCGTCGGGTCGTCCTTGATCCGGTTGACCAGAGCGACGCCGCGGGACGACGCCGAGAAGTCCTGCTCGATGGCGATGATCCGCGGGCGGTGCGTCACGATGTGGTCGAGCGCCAGGAGTGCATCGGCGTCCGGGAAGCCGTGCACATCCGCGCCCGACTCGAGACGTTCCTTGAGGCCGGGGAGGGCGCCGGCGGGGCCGATGATCACGATGCTCGAGGACACGCGCTCATTCTATCAAGAAGATTCTCGCGCGCGACGCCGCCGTCGTCCCGCCGCTTCAGTCGCCGTGGTCGTGCGTCGTGTACCACTCGAGCAGGTGCTGCTGCGCGTTGAACGGCTCGGTCCCCTCGGTCGGGACGCACGGCTCGTACGTGCCGTCGGTCCGCAGCATCCAGGCCCGGTGCGAGTCGTTGAGGAGCGACTCGAGCACCGTGTCCCTGATGTGACGCTTCAGGGCCGGATCGGTGACGGGGCAGAGGACCTCGACGCGGCGATCCAGATTGCGTTCCATCAGATCCGCGCTGCCGAAATACACCTCGTCGTCGCCGCCGTTCTGGAAGTAGTACACCCGCGAGTGCTCGAGAAAGCGGCCGACGATCGCGCGCACGCGGATGCGGTCGCTGATGCCCGGGATGCCCGGGCGCAGGCAGCAGACGCCGCGCACGATCATGTCGATGGGGACGCCGGCCTGCGAGGCGCGGTACAGCGTCTTGATCGTCGGCTGATCGGCCACGGCGTTGTTCTTGAGGATGATGCGGGCCGGGCGTCCGTCGCGCGCATGCGCCATCTCGCGCTCGACGAGCGCGTTGAAGCTGGCCCGCAGGCCGGTCGGCGCCACCAGCAGGCTGTGGTACGAACGCTTGCTGGAGTAGCCGGTGAGCACGTTGAAGACCTCGGTCACGTCCGCCACGATGCCCGGATCGGCGGTGAACAGGCCAAGGTCGGTGTACACCTGTGACGTCACGCGGTTGTAATTGCCCGTCGCGACATGCGCGTACCGGTGCAGCCCGTCGCCTTCGCGCCGCACGACGAGGCACAGCTTGCAGTGGACCTTCAGGTTGACGAGGCCGTACACGACGTGGATGCCCGCGGCCTCGAGCCGTGTGGCCCAGGCGATGTTGTTGCGCTCGTCGAACCGTGCCTTGAGTTCCACCAGCACGGCGACCTGCTTGCCCTGCTCGGCGGCCTGGATCAGCAGGTCCACGAGCGGCGAGTTGGCGCCGATCCGGTACAGCGTGATCTTGATGGTGATGACGTGGGGATCGTCCACCGCGGCGCGGAGGAACGTCTCGACCGACGTAAAGGAATCGAACGGGTGGTGCACCAGGAAGTCCTGGTCGGCGATCTGCTCGAAGACCCGGTCCGCCTCGTCCGGCGCCCACAACGTGCGCGGCGAGAACGCCGGATCCTTCAGCGCGGGACGATGGAGGGCCGTGAGCTCGTGCCAGTCGCCGAACCCCATCCGATCGGACGTGCGCGTCACCACGTCCTCGTCCACCTCGAAGTTCTCGATCAGGATCTGCAGGACGCGGCGCGGCATGTCGGACTCGACCTGGAGCAGCGAGGGCGCGCCGTAGCGCAGCTGCTTCAGGCCGCGATCGACCGTCTCGAGCAGATCGTCCGCCTCGTCCTCCTGGATCACCATGTCGGTGTCACGGATGACGCGGAAGAGGTGGGCGCCCTCCACCTGTGTCCCCGGGAAGAGCTCCTGGATGTTGCGCCGGATGATGTCCTCGAGGAAGACGTAGGCCAGCCCGGGACCAGGCGACAGCGACTCCGGGAGCGGGATGAACCGCGGCAGCATGCCTGGCACCTTGACGCGGGCGAACTTGGTCCTCCCGCCGTGGCGGACCCGGACCGCCAGGTTCATGCTCAGGTTGGAGATATACGGGAACGGGTGCCCGGGATCGAACGCCAGAGGCGTCAGCACCGGGAAGATCTCGGTCGTGAAGTGCTGGGACAGGTACGCGTCGATCGCCGGCGTGTAGTCGCCCGGGTCAAGGAAGTGGATGCCTTCCGCCCCGAGCAACGGCCGCAGCGCGTGGGTCCAGCAGTGCGTCTGGCCATCGAGCTGGGCCAGCGCCCGGGCACGAATCGAGGCGAGTTGCTGCTCGGTGTTGAGGCCATCAATCGACACGTCTTCGATTCCGGCGCGCAGCTTCTTCAGGATGGTGGCCACCCGCACCATGAAGAACTCGTCGAGGTTCGTCCCCGTGATCGCCAGGAACTTGATCCGCTCGAGGAGCGGGTGAAACGAATCCTGCGCCTGGGCGAGGACCCGCTCGTTGAAGGCCAGCCAGCTCAGCTCCCGGTTGATGTAGAGCGCCGAGTTGGCGAGGTCGGTGGGGTCGAGCGCGGTCCAGTCCACCGCCGGGGGGCCAGGCAGCGGCGGCCCGCCGCGCCGCCTTCGCCGGCGGCCGGAGAGCGGTGGGGTAGCCGTCGGGGCGTCTCCGGCTTGCCAGGGGGGGGAGGCGGCCCCGTGCTGAGAGCGGACATCGGCCATGGGGGTCCTCCCAGCATAGCAAAGGGGAAGGGGCGCCGAGCGGTTGTCTCCGGTTGTCTCTGTCGTGTAACAGGCTGACCAGCTGGGAGATAGGTGGGCGGTCAGCTGAACCAGAGCGCGACGGCAAAGATGATGATCGTGGCCGTCACGATCCGCTGCAGCCAGCGATGGCCGCGCAGGACCGTCAGGCGGACGCCAAGGAGCGCGCCAAGGAGATTCCCCAGCCCAAGCGCCAGTCCGTACGTCCAGTGGACGGCGCCGCTTCCGGCGAAGATGGCGAGGGACAGGACGGTCAACACCAGCACGCTCAGCACCTTCACGGCATTTCCGCGCACGAGGTCGAGGCCCGCGAAGCTCGTGACGGCCAGGACCAGGAATCCCACCCCCGCCTGGAGAAACCCGCCGTAGAGCCCGACGAGAAAGAAGCCCGCGACGACCGAGGGGCTCCACTCGCTCCGAAGCTGGCCGCGTGGCATCGGCGACGGCACCGCGACGGTCCAGAGCGTGATGGCCAGCATCGCCACCGACAGCACACGTTTGAAGGCAAGGTCTGGAATGACGAGCGCCGCCCACGTGCCGAGGGCGGCGCCGGCAAGCGCCGGGACGCTCACGCCGAACGCCCAGCCCCAGTTGAGGACCCGGTGCCGGTGGAAGCCCCACACCGCGCCGACACCCTGGACCAGGACCCCGACCCTGTTTGTCCCGTTGGCTTCGGCGCCGGGCAGGCCCAGGAACAGGAGCAGCGGCAGGGTCAGGAACGATCCACCACCGGCCAGCACGTTGAGCGCGCCGGCCACCGCCCCCGCCGCGACAAGGGCACCTACCGCCATCCACTCAGTCACGCGTGGCGACGATACCACGCTGGCCGGGCCGATTCTGGCGCCGCCAGACGGATTCCGGCCCGAAAACGCCCGCGCGCGTTCCTCGGAAAAAAGGAGGCGACGCATCCGGATGCTCCGGGTTAGAATCCCCAACGTCGATAATCCCACGACGCCCAGTGACCGACGTCGGTCGCCTGGCTTTATTGCCACTTCAAGGAGGAGACCCATGTCGCTGACACGCCGGCGACTGTTCGAGCGGCTCGGTTCGGTAGCCGTCTTCCCGTTGTCCGGGGAGTACGTCGCGGCCCGTGGCCGCGAGGCGGCCGAAGCCGAGGGTGTGGCCTACACCACCGTCGCTCAGAACACGTCCACCATTCGGATTGCCAGCAACGAGAACCCGCTGGGCCCCGGGCAGCACGTGCTCGACGCCATCGTCGGCAAGTTCCCGGAGGTTGGCAGGTACCCGTTCAACGCAAGACAGCCCGAGGCGGCAATCGTCAGCGCGCTGGCGTCGATGCACAAGGTGGCCAACAACCAGATCACGCTCAGCGCGGGGTCGGGTGAACTGCTGGTCAACGCCGTGCGCGCGTTTTGTACCGCCGACCGGCCGCTCGTGACCGCGTGGCCCTCGTTCGAGGCGCCCGTGACGACGGCCAACAAGATGGGGTTGCCCGTGACGATGGTGGAGCTCGACGGCGAGCTGCGCATCGACAACGCGAAGCTCATCGAGGCGTCAAAGGGCGCCGGCCTCGTGTTCTTCTGCAACCCGAACAACCCGACAGGCACCGTGCACGGTGCCGCGGCCGTGGCCGACTTCGTCAAGCAGGTCCGTGCGGCCTCGCCGAACACCGTGATCCTGATTGACGAGGCGTACCACGAGTACGTGACGGACGCGTCATACCAGTCGGCGGTCGCCCTGGCGGCGGCGACGCCCAATGTGTTCGTGACGCGCACCTTCTCCAAGGGATACGGCATGGCCGGGCTGCGCGTCGGCTACGCCATCGGGCACACCGAGACGATTGCCGAGATCAACCGCTACCGGATGCCGTTCAGCATCGGGCTGCCGAACATTGCCGCGGCCGTGACGGCACTCGGCAACCAGCGCCATCTCGAGGCGGAGCGCGCGCGGAACACCGCCGTGCGCGACTTCACGACGAAGGCGTTCCAGGAGATGGGCTACACGTCCACTGCCTCGGAGACCAACTTCGTCTTCGTGAATCTGAAGGCGCCGGCCGCGCCGTTCCGCGACGCCTGCCGCGAGCACGGCGTGCTGGTCGGGCGCGACTTCCCGCCGTACGAGAAGACGCACTGCCGCATCTCCATGGGCACCATGGAGGAAATGCAGCGCGCGGTGCAGGTGTTCCGGAAGGTGCTAGGCAACACAACGATCGCGGCGGGGCAGCATGGCCGCTAACCGCATGTCGGCTCCAGGAGTGAAGGAGGGTTCCATGTCGCTCTCGCGACGTCAGTTCGTCCAGACACTGAGCGCCGGTGCTGCCGGCGCATGGATCGGCGCCCGCGGCCGTGAGGCGTCGATCTTCGGCGGGCTCGAAGGGCTCCACGCGCAGGGTGATCCGATCATCCTCGCCAGCAACGAGAACCCGCTCGGACCGGGGCAGGCCGTGCTGAACGCGGTGCGCGGGTCGTTCTCGGAGGCGGGCCGTTACCCGTTCGCGACGGCCGCCGACGTGACGCGCGCCATCGCGGAGAGCCACAAGCTCAAGCCGCAGAACGTGCTCATCGGATCCGGTTCGACGCAGATCCTGCGGACCTCGACCCACGTCTTCACGTCGAAGACGCGTCCGCTCGTGGCGTGCATCCCGGCGTACGAGGAGTGTGCCGACTACGCGCGGCTGATGGGGCATCCCATCAGCACCGTGGCGCTCACCCCAGGCTCCTTGACCATGGACCTCGACGCGCTGCTCGGTGCGTCGAAGGGCGGCGGGCTCGTGTTCTACTGCAACCCGAACAACCCGGTTGCCACGGGCGTCGACGCGGCCAGCACCCGGGACTTCATCGCGGCGCTCCTGAAGGCCTCGCCCGACACCACGATTCTCGTGGACGAGGCGTACTTCGAGTACGCCACGATGCCCGGCTACGAGACGCTGATCCCGCTGGCCGTGGACAACCCGCGCGTGGTCGTGGCGCGAACGTTCTCGAAGGCGTACGGGATGGCCGGGCTTCGCCTCGGCTACGCCGTCGGGCACCCCGACGCCATCAGGAAGATGAGCGACTGGGACGGCAGCGGCACGGTCAGCGTCCTCGCGTTGGCGGCCGGCATGGTGGCGGCCACGCAGGATCCGTCGGTCATCCAGGCCGAGTCGAAGCGCAACACCGAGGCGCGTGCGTTCACGGCGAAGTGGTTCTCTGATCGCGGCTACACGCCGACCGATTCGCAGACCAACTTCCTCTTCGTGGACATCAAGCGGCCCTGCCGCCAGTTCCGGGAAGCGTGCGCGACGCATGGCGTGATGGTCGGCCGCGACTTCCCGCCGTACGAGAAGACGCACTGCCGCATCTCCATCAGCACGATGGCGGACATGCAGCGTGCGGTCCAGGTCTTCGAGAAGGTCCTGGCC
>CAZNOC010000228.1:0-6589 GCA_964574545.1 uncultured Bifidobacteriaceae bacterium
CCCCACGACCCACGACCCACCTCCCACTACCCACTACCCACTACCCAGACCCACTACCCACTACCCACTACCCAGACCCACGACCCACCCCCCTGAAGGATCTGTTTTCATGGACGCCAAGACACTCCTGCTCGCCTCCCTCGTCGCCCTCACGCTGTCCTACCTGATTGGATGGTTCACGCTGGCGAGGCGGCGACGCGAGTCCGGCCGGCATGGCGCCGACGAGCCCGTGGCGCCGAGGCCGATTCACCTGGGCATCGGCGCCGTCACGAACTTCTTCGACACCCTCGGCATCGGGTCGTTCGCCACCACGACCGCCTCCTACAAGTTCTGGAAGCTCGTACCCGACGAGCAGATTCCCGGTACGCTGAACGTCGGCCACACCATCAACGCCGTGGTGCAGTCGCTCATCTTCATCACGGTCGTCCAGGTCGAGTTCCGCACGCTCGTCCTCATGATCGCGGCGGCCTGCGCGGGGGCGTGGCTGGGCGCGGGGTTCGTCGCGCGCATGTCGCGCCGGACCGTGCAGCTGGGCATGGGATCGGCCCTGCTCGGCGCGTCAGTCGTGGTGCTCGCGCAGATCTTCGACCTGGCGCCCGGCGGCGATGCCCTCTCGCTCGAGGGCACCCGCCTCGTGCTGGGCGTCGTCGGCAACTTCATGCTGGGCGCCCTGATGACGCTCGGTGTCGGCCTCTACGCGCCATGCATGGTGCTCGTCAGCGTGCTCGGCATGAACCCGCTGGCAGCCTTCCCCATCATGATGGGGTCGTGCGCCTTCCTGATGCCGGTGGCGAGCCTTCAGTTCGTGCGCCGCGACGCCTACAACCTGCGCGCGGCCCTCGGCCTGGCGCTCGGCGGCCCGCTGGCGGTACTGCTGGCCATCTGGCTCGTGATCTCGCTGCCGACGACGCTGCTGCGCGTGCTGGTGCTGACGGTCATCCTCTACACCGCAATCACGATGCTCCGATCAGCGGCCGTCGAGAAGCGCAAGGGCGTCGCGTAGGTACCAACGGGAACACGAAGGACACGAAGGCCACGAAGCACCGACCATTCAAGGGACTCGGTCGCGCTGCCGGATCGGTTAGATGGGTGTTTCGTGTTGGACTTCGTGTCCTTCGTGTCCTTCGTGTTATCTGGTCAGCGCACGGTCACGCTGAGGAACCGCACGTCCAGCCTGACGCCCTCGACGCGCGTGACGCGGCGCTCGCCCCTGGCGGGCACCGTGACCTCGATGTCCACGCGTGACGGCGCGTCAGGGCCGAGCGGGAGGAACACCGGCGCCAGGTTCTGCGAGCAGTAGCCGGAGCCGCTGTCCACGAGCCCGGCCGACAGCAGGCGCCTTGTGCCCGCCTCGTAGACGCGCACCTCGGCACCGGTGAGCACGGCGCGCCCGCGGGCGTCTTCCACCCGAACGTTCAACCCCCGGCCGCCGCCCTCAGTCACATTGCGGAACAGCGGATGACCGCCGCCCTCGGCGTTGTTGGTGAGGGCCAGATCCAGCCGGCCGTCGCCGTCGAAGTCCACCATCTGCACGCCGTGCGTGGCGTCGTTCGTCACAAGGGCGTTCGGAAGGCCTTCTTCGAAGCGCCAGCCCTGGCCCGTCGCGCCGCGGTTCAGGAAGAGCCAGTCACGATAGTGCGGGTCGTCGGCGAGAAACGCGGCGAGGTACAGGTCGGGCAGTCCGTTGCCGTCCAGATCCCCCCAGGCCGACGTGGTGACGTGGGTCTCGACGGGAATACCGACTTCCCTCGCCACATCGACGAAGGCGGCGCCGGGACGGCTGCGGTAGAGCACGCTTGGCCCGTAGTTGGCCACGAAGAGGTCGAAGGCGCCGTCCAGATCGAAGTCCGCAAGGCTCGGACCCACGCCGCCGTCCTCTGGCGGACGGCCGGAAGCGGCCACCCCCATCTCCACGGCCACGTCCGTGAACCGGCCGCCGTCGTTCCTGAAGAGGCCGTTGTCGTCGCCGTTCTGGTTCGCCACGAAGAGGTCGAGGTCGCCGTCCTGGTCGAAGTCCCACCAGACGGCGCCCACCGATCGACGCGGGTCGCCGAGGCCGCTCTCCTCGGTAACATCGACGAAACGCGCGCCGTCGTTGCGGAACAGGCGGTTCGGGACGTCCCGGAACGCCGCGAACAAGTCGGGATCGCCGTCACCGTCGTAATCCACCCAGACCGCCTGTCGGGACACGCCGGTCAGATGGATGCCGAGCTCCGCGGCCACGTCGGTGAATCGCCCTCCGTCGTTGCGATAGACGCGGTTTGGCGTGACGAGGTCGACGAAACCGACATACAGATCGGGGTCGCCGTCTCCGTCGTAATCGCCCCAGGCCGCCGCTCTCACCTCGAGGTCGATGGCGAGCCCGACCTCCGACGCTACATCCTCGAACCGCCCATTGGTCTGGCGATACAGCCGGCTCGGAGCACCGCGAAAGCCGACGAACAGATCCAGCTCGCCGTCGCCGTCGTAGTCGGCCCAGGCATTGGGCTGCCCTCCGGTAGCGGCGAACAGTTCCGGCTGCACGGCCTCGAGCGCGAGTCGTGGCACAAGGAGCGCGGCTTCTTCACCCGTCCGCCCGCACGCGACGGCCAGCCCGAGTCCGAGGACGGAGATCAGGAGACGCATGGGGCGCATTCTGACACAGGGAACGGAATCTGGAGATCTTGTGATGTGGTGATGTGGGAAGCTACATCGACAC
Source organism: uncultured Bifidobacteriaceae bacterium (assembly GCA_964574545.1). Classification (GTDB taxonomy): domain Bacteria; phylum Acidobacteriota; class Vicinamibacteria; order Vicinamibacterales; family UBA2999; genus JAUXWO01. The sequence continues at coordinate 2,699 of CAZNOC010000228.1, forward strand.
ATCCTCACATCGCACATCCGATCGCCACATCACCACGTCAGAAGATCACCAGATTCTCCCCCGTTCGTTGCTTACCGTACAGCGAAGGGCACGAACGCCCTGCGGCGTTCGTGCCCTTGGATGCCAGACATGGGAGGCGCCCTACTCTGGTGCGTCTCCGCCGCGGTCCAGCGCTTCCTCTGGCTCCGCGAAGTACTCCATCTCCCGATCCATCTCGAACTCGTCGTCGGTCGGCTGGATGGTCGGCGGCGGCGGCGGCGGCTCGTCGGCCGGGATCGACACGTGGCGATACCACTCGAAGCCCGTGCCGGCCGGGATGAGCCGGCCCATCGTGACGTTCTCCTTCAGACCACGCAGGTAGTCGATCTTGCCGGAGATGGACGCCTCGGTGAGCACGCGGGTCGTCTCCTGGAACGAGGCGGCCGAGATGAACGACTCGGTGGAGAGCGACGCCTTGGTGATGCCGAGCAGCAGCGGCTGCGCGGTGGCGGGCTTGCCGCCGTCGGCCAGCACGCGCTCGTTCTCTTCGAGGAAGCGGAAGCGGTCCACCTGCTCGTCGATGAGGAACTCGGTGTCGCCCACGTCCTCGACGCGGACCCACCGCATCATCTGGCGCGAGATCACCTCGATGTGCTTGTCGTTGATGTTCACGCCCTGCAGCCGGTAGACCTCCTGGATCTCGTTGACCAGGTACCGCTGCAGCTCCTTCTCGCCGAGCACGCGCAGGATGTCGTGCGGGTTGCTCGGGCCGTCCATGAGCGGGTCGCCCGCGCGCACGCGGTCGTCCTCCTGCACGTTGACGTGCACGCCACGGGGAATCGAGTACTCGCGCGGCTCGGCGTTCGGATCGTCCGGGACGATGATGACCTTGCGCTGGCCCTTCACGACGCCGCCGTACTTCACCGTGCCGTCGATCTCGCTGATGACGGCCGGATCCTTCGGCTTGCGCGCCTCGAAGAGCTCCACGACGCGCGGCAGGCCGCCCGTGATGTCCTTCGTCTTGGTCGTCTCGCGGGGAATCTTCGCCAGCACCGCGCCGGCGTGGACCTCCTCGCCGTCGTTGACCATCATGTGGGCGTGCACCGGCATGATGTACCGCCGGGTGACCTTCCCGTCCTTCTTGTTCTTGATCTCGACGGTCGGCTGCCGCTTCTCGTCGGGCGAATCCACGATGATCAGGCGCGACATGCCGGTGACTTCGTCCACGTCCTCGTGGACGGTGACGCCCTCGACGATGTCCTTGAAGCGCACCTGCCCGGTCTCTTCCGTGAGGATCGAGAACGTGTAGGGGTCCCACTCCACGAGCACCTGACCCGGCTCGACCGCATCGCCGTCGGCCACCTTCAGCTGGGCGCCGTACACGACCTGGTACCGCTCGCGGTCGCGGCCCTTCTCGTCCTGCACGACGATGTGGCCGTTGCGGTTCATGACGACCCGCGCCGATCCGGGCTGGCCGTCCGCGCGCGGGCGTTCGACCACGACCAGGTTGTCGTAGCGCACCGTGCCCTTGTGCTTGGCGTCGAGACCCGACTGCTCCGAGACCCGCGACGCCGTGCCGCCGATGTGGAACGTGCGCATGGTGAGCTGCGTGCCGGGCTCGCCGATCGACTGGGCCGCGATGACGCCCACCGCAAGGCCGATCTCGACCAGCCGCCCCGTCGCGAGGTCGCGCCCGTAGCAGCGCGCGCAGCAGCCGCGCCGCGACGCGCACGTCAGCACCGAGCGGATCTTCACCTTCTCGACGCCGGCCTCCTGGACCTCCGAGGCCTTGTCCTCGTCGATCTCGTCGTTCAGCTCCAGGATGAGCTCGCCGGTGATCGGGTCGTTGATCCGTTCGAGCGACACGCGGCCGATGATGCGGTCGCGCAGCGGCTCGATGATCTCCCCGCTCTCCACGATCGCCCTCGCCTCGATGCCGTCGAGGGTGCCGCAGTCGAAGTCGGAGATGATGACGTCCTGCGCCACGTCGACCAGGCGCCGGGTCAGGTACCCGGAGTCGGCCGTCTTGAGCGCGGTATCCGCCAGGCCCTTGCGCGCGCCGTGTGTCGAGATGAAGTACTCGAGCACCGACAGGCCCTCGCGGAAGTTCGCGCGGATGGGCGTCTCGATGATCTCGCCCGACGGCTTCGCCATCAACCCGCGCATGCCCGCGAGCTGGCGGATCTGCTGCTTGCTGCCCCGGGCGCCGGAGTCGGCCATGATGTAGACCGGGTTGAAGAAGGTGCCCTCGCGGTCCAGCTTCTCCATCGCCGTGAACATCTCGTCGGCGATCTTCTCGGTCACGTCCGACCAGACGGCGATCACCTTGTTGTAGCGCTCGCCGTTGGTGATCGCGCCCTCGAGGTACTGCTGCTCGACCTTGATCACCTCGTCACGCGCGCGGCCGACCAGTTCCGGCTTGCTCTGCGGGATGATGAGGTCCTCGATGCCGATCGACAGCCCCGATCGTGTCGCGTAGTTGAAGCCCAGCGTCTTCAGCTGGTCGAGCATCTCGACCGTCGTCGGGACATCGGTGGTGAGGTAGCAGCGCTGGACGAGCTGCTGCAGGCCCTTCTTCTTCAGCAGGCCGTTGATGTACGGCATGCCCGCCGGCAGCGAGGCGTTGAAGATCACCCGCCCGACCGTCGTGTTGATGATCTTGTGGTCGACGTGCTGGATCTCCGTGTGCAGCACGTCCTGGTCGTCGCGCGCCGCCGTCAGATCCTGCAGGTCGCCCGTGTAGCGGAGCCGGATCGGCGTCAGCGTCTCGAGCTCGCCGGCTTCGAGCGCCAGCATCACGTCGTTGAGCGTGGCGAAGGCCCGGCCTTCCCCCTTGGCGCCCGGCTTGGCCTTCGTCAGGTAGTAGCAGCCCAGGACGATGTCCTGCGACGGCACCGCGACCGGCGCGCCGTTGGCCGGCGACAGCACGTTCTTCGACGACATCATCAGCTCGGAGGCCTCGATCTGCGCCTCCGGTGACAACGGGATGTGCACCGCCATCTGGTCGCCGTCGAAGTCGGCGTTGAAGGCCGTGCAGACGAGCGGGTGGATGCGGATCGCCTTGCCCTCGACCAGCACGGGCTCGAACGCCTGGATGCCCAGTCGATGCAGCGTCGGCGCGCGGTTCAGCAGCACCGGGTGCTCGCGGATCACCTCTTCGAGGACGTCCCACACCTCGGGCACCTGCTGCTCGACCATCTCCTTCGCCTGCTTGATGGTCGCGACGAGGCCCCGCTCTTCGAGCTTGTTGTAGATGAAGGGCTTGAACAGCTCGAGCGCCATCTTCTTGGGCAGCCCGCACTGGTTCAGCTTCAGCTCCGGGCCGACGACGATGACCGACCGGCCCGAGTAGTCCACGCGCTTGCCGAGCAGGTTCTGGCGGAACCGCCCCTGCTTGCCCTTGAGCGTGTCCGACAGCGACTTGAGCGGCCGGTTGTTCGCGCCGCGCAGCACACGGCCGCGACGTCCGTTGTCGAACAGCGCGTCCACGGCCTCCTGCAGCATCCGCTTCTCGTTGCGGATGATGACGTCGGGGGCCTTCAGCTCCATCAGCTTCTTCAGCCGGTTGTTCCGGTTGATGACGCGCCGGTAGAGGTCGTTCAGGTCGGACGTCGCGAAGCGGCCGCCGTCGAGCGGCACGAGCGGGCGCAGCTCCGGCGGAATCACCGGCAGCACGTCCAGGATCATCCACTCCGGCTTGTTGTTCGACTTCCGGAACGAGTCGACCACCTTCAGCCGCTTGGCGAACTTCAGCTTCTTCTGCGTCGACGTCTCGCTGCGCATCTTCTCGCGCAGCTCCACGGCCATCTTCTCGATGTTGACGCGCTTCAGCAGCTCCTTGATCGCCTCGGCGCCCATCTGCGCCTTGAACTTCGTGTGCCCGTACTCCTCCCGCGCCTTCCGGAACTGGTC
>CAZNOC010000229.1:0-6589 GCA_964574545.1 uncultured Bifidobacteriaceae bacterium
ACTGGTCTCAGGCGAAGGCGACGACGCTGAAGCCGACGGTGATCTACTCGGCGCGGCAGCACGCCAACGAAGTCTCGTCGACGAGCCACGTACTCCGCATGGCCGAGCTGCTGCTGACGGATCCGGCGTTCAGGGATCAGCTCAAGAAGGTCAACGTCGTCGTCCACCCGATCACGAACCCGGACGGCGCGCAGCTCGCCTACGACCTGTACAGGATCACGCCGGATCACATGCTGCACGCCGGCTACCTCGGGTCGCTCGGCGTGGACGTCACGTCGAACCAGTGGGCGACCGACCCGGTGTATCCCGAGACGTCGCTGAGGCCGAAGATCTGGCGGCAGTGGCTGCCGGACATCTTCCTGAACCCCCACGGCTATCCGAGCCACGAGTGGGTGCAGCTCTTCTCCGAGTACGCGGGCTGGGTGCGGTCGCGCACGACCGAGTCGCGCGACTGGTGGGGGATGCGCGGCTGGTTCATCCCGGGCTTCGGGTACCTGGACGACCCGCGCTATCCGCGCCACAAGGACGCGGCGTTCGACATTCGCTCGCGCATCACGCGGAACATGAACGCGGTGCCGGACATCCGCGCGCTCAACGACCGCGCCTACGCGCGGTACCAGCGCTACGGCTTCGACCACGACGACGAGAACTTCAAGCTCGACTTCACCGACGACATCCTGATCTACACGGCGATCAAGGGCGGGCGGGCCAGCGCGCAGGCGGGCGACTTCATGCAGCGTCAGCCGAACATCACCATCTGGACGGGCGGCACGGAAGCGCCCGACGAGACCGCCTACGGCGAGTGGATGGATCTCACGGCGACGATGGGCCTGCAGTGGGACAAGGCGATTCTCGAGTACCTCGTCCAGGGGCAGCACAAGGTCGAGCGTCGCGGCGAGAGCTTCTGGGGCGGGTCCACCATCACGTTGTCCCGCGCGCGGCCACCGCAGCCCGAAGGGGAGAACGGCACGACCGGCAATGCGGTGCCGCCGCAGTAGGCGCCGGCCGGAGTTCGGCGGCCGACGGGGAGGGACATCGTGAGGATCGGGGTAGACACGGGGGGCACGTTCACGGACCTGGTCCTGCTCGACAACGAGCAGGTGCGGGTGCACAAGGTGCGGTCGACGCCGCACGATCCGTCACGCGCCATCCTGACGGGCATCCGCGAGCTGGCCGGCGAGGCCGGCGCCGACGATGTGGTGCACGGCTCGACGGTCGCGACCAACGCGGTGCTGGAACGGCGCGGCGCGTGTGTCGCGCTCGTGGCGACGGCCGGGTTCGAGGACGTGCTGCGCATCGGACGACAGACCCGGCGCGAGCTGTACAACTTCATGGTCGAGGACCGGCGTCCGCTCGTCGAGGACGGGCTCACGTTCGGCCTTCACGAGCGGTTGGCATACGACGGCTCGGTCGTCGAGCCGCTCGAGGACGCCGAGATCGACCGGCTCGTCGCGGCGCTCGCGGGTCGCGGCGCGGACGCGGTGGCGGTGTGCCTGCTGCACTCGTATGTCAACCCGGCCCACGAGCAGCGCGTCGCCGCGCGCCTGGCCGAAGCCGGGTTCGTCGTGTCGGCGTCGCACGCGGTGCTGCCGGAGTACCGCGAATTCGAGCGATGGAGCACGACCGTCGTCAACGCGTACGTGACGCCGCTCATGGCGCGCTACCTGTCGGCGCTCGAGGCCGAGCTCGGCGGCGCGCGGCTCAGCATCATGCAGTCGAACGGCGGATCGATCTCGGCGGCGCGCGCCAAGGGGGCGTCGGTGCAGACGATCCTGTCCGGGCCGGCGGCCGGCGCGGTCGGGGCGCGGGCGGTGGCCGAAGCCGCCGGGTTCACGCGCGTCATCGGCTTCGACATGGGCGGCACCTCCACGGACGTCACGCTCATCAACGGCGAGCTCGGGATGACGACCGAGTCCACGGTGGGCGACTTCCCGGTGCGGCTGCCGATCATCGACATCCATACCGTCGGCGCCGGCGGCGGGTCGATCGCCTACCTCGACAGCGGCGGGGCGCTGCGGGTCGGCCCGCGGAGTGCGGGCGCCGATCCGGGCCCGGTGTGTTACGGCAAGGGCGAGGAGCTGACGGTCACCGACGCGAACCTCCTGCTCGGACGGCTCGAGCCCGAGTTCTTCCTGGGCGGGCGCATGGCGCTCGACGTGGAGCGCACGCGCCATGCGGCGGACCGCTTCGCGCGGCAGCTCGGCCTGACGGTCCTGCAGCTGGCCGAGGGCATCGTGCGTGTCGCCAACGCCAACATGGAACGCGCCATCCGCGTCGTCTCCGTCCAGCGCGGCTTTGACCCGCGGGACTTCGCGCTGCTGGCCTTCGGCGGCGCCGGGGGCATGCACGCCTGCGCGATTGCCGAGACGCTGGACATCAGCACCGTCATCGCGCCGCGGCATGCCGGCGTGCTGTCGGCGCTGGGCATGCTGTTGGCCGACGTCACCAAGGATTACTCCCTCACGATCCTGCGCCTCGCGCACGAGACGCCGGTGGGGGATCTCGACGCGCGGTTTACCCCCCTCGTGGCACAGGCGACCGGAGATCTGGCGGCGGAGGGCTTCACGGGGCCGCGCGCCGTGGTCGAGCGTTCGCTCGACGTGCGGTACGTCGGCCAGGCGTACGAGATCACCGTGCCGTTCACGGCGGATTTCCGCGAGGAGTTCGACCGACGTCACGCGCGGCTGTACGGCTACTCGAACCCGAAGCGCGCCGCCGAGGTGGTCAACCTCCGGGTGCGGGCCACCGGGCTGACGGACAAGCCGTCGTTGCCGCGCGACGATGAGCGATCGTCCGCCCGGGTGCAGCCGGTGCGCGTCCGTCCGGCCTGCTTCGATGGCGCCGAGGTCGCGACGGCCGTCTACCACCACGGCGATCTGCCGGCCGGCACGACACTCGCGGGCCCGGCCGTCGTCATCGGCAAGGAAGCCACCACCGTGATTCCGCCGGCGTTCCGGCTGCGGGTGGACGGCTTCGGCAACCTCATCGCGACGCGCGGCGCGGCGGCGAAGGCCGCGCGACGCGCCCGCCAGACCGCGGACGTGGCCGTCTAGCCATCGGGCCTCCACGGTGTTCAGGAGCGACAGCGGCACCATGCGGATTGATCCGATCGAATTCGAGATCTTCAAGAACCTCTTCGTGTCGGTAGCGGAGGAGATGGGGGTGACGCTGTGCCGCACCGGCTTCTCTCCGAACATCAAGGAGCGGCTGGACTACTCGTGCGCAATCTATGACGCGGCGGGCGAGACCATCGCGCAGGGCGACCACATGCCCGTGCACCTCGGCGCGATGCCGCTGTCGGTGCGGGCGGCGATCGACCATGTGGCGATGGAGCCCGGCGACATCGTCGTTCTCAACGACCCGTTCCAGGGCGGCACGCACCTGCCGGATATCACCCTGGTGTCGCCCGTGTTCCTCACACGGTCCGGCCCGCCCGCCTTTTACGCCGCCAACCGGGCGCACCACTCCGACGTGGGCGGCATGAGCCCCGGCTCGATGCCCCTGGCGCGCGAGGTGTACCAGGAGGGCCTGATCATCCCGCCGATCAAACTGGCGCGACGGGGCGTGATCGACGAAAACGTGATGGCGCTGATCCTTGCCAACGTCCGGACGCCGGACGAACGCGAGGGCGACCTCACGGCGCAGGTGGCCGCCAACCGCGTGGCCGAGGCGCGGCTGCGCGAGATCGTCGAGAAGTACGGCCGGAAGCGCGTATCCGTGTACGCGGCCGCGGTGCAGGACTACACCGAGCGCGTCGTTCGCGCCGCAATCCACGCGATTCCCGACGGCGAGTACGCGTTCGAGGACTGGCTCGATGGCGATGGATTCCACGATCGCCCCATCCGGATCGCCGCGCGCATCCGCATCGCCGGCGACGGCGCCGAGGTGGACTTCACGGGCAGCGATCCGCAGACCGACGGCGGGGTGAACGCCAACTATGCCATCACGTTGTCGGCGACGCTCTACGCGTTCCGCTGCCTCGTCGATGAAGACACGCTGTACAACGCGGGCATCTCGCGCGCCATTCGCGTGGTGGCACCGCCCGGGTCGATCGTCAACGCCCAGCGGCCCGCGGCCGTGGCCGGCGGCAACGTCGAGACGTCGCAGCGCATCACCGACGTGATTCTCGGCGCGCTGTCCAGAGCGCTGCCGGAGCGGGTGCCGGCGGCGTCGCAGGGCACGATGAACAACGTCACGCTCGGCGGCACCGACCCGCGCACCGCGCGACGCTTCGCCTACTACGAGACCATCGGCGGCGGCATGGGTGGACGCAACGGACTGCCCGGCATAAGCGGCGTGCATACGCACATGAGCAACACCCGGAACACGCCGGTCGAGGCGATCGAGCACTACCTGCCCGTCCGCATCCGGCGCTACGGGTTGCGCGACGACAGCAGCGGCGCGGGTCGCTACCCGGGAGGGGAGGGCATCATCCGCGAGTACGAGATGCTCTGCGACACGTCGGTCACGGTGCTGTCCGAGCGGCGCGAGCGTCCGCCGTACGGGGCGCAGGGCGGCGGCCCTGGCGGCTGCGGGCGCAACACGGTGATTCGTGCCGATGGCCGCGAGGAAACCGTGGGGTCCAAGGTGCAGCTGCGGCTGGGCGCCGGCGACCGGCTGCGGATCGAGACCCCGGGCGGTGGCGGCTTCGGAGCGGCGTAGGCGGCGGTTCATTCCACGCACGAGGAGACCATGCGACACCCGTTCCGCGCCTGGCTGCTGGTCCTCCCGTTGGGGCTGGCCGGCTGTGCTGGTGAGGCGCCCGCGCCCCCGGCCTCCCCGATCGCCATCGAGCAGATGCTCGACATCCGACAGGCGGGCGGCCCGTTCTGGGCGCCGGATGGCCTGAGTGTCGGGTTCGTGTGGACGCGCGGCACCGAGCGGGAGCTGTGGGCCGCGGATGTCTCGGCGGCGGAGGCCGCCGCGCCGGGGGATCCCGGCGTGCGCCAACTGGCGCCGCTGGCCGGGCGGAGTGACGTCGTGGTCTCTCCCGACTGGCGCTTTGCCGCCTACGTCGGCAACAAGCACATCTGGCGGATTCCGCTCGACGGGGGCGACCCTCACCAGCTGACCTCCGCCGAAGGCGAGTACGGCGGCCTCAACTGGTCGCCGGACAGCGCGCGGATCGCGTTCGTGGTGGAGACCGACGATCAGACGGACGTGGGCATCGTCTCGGCGTCCGGGGGCGACCAGCGTCTGATCGCCGACCAGCCCGTGGACGAGGACTCCCCCATCTGGGCGCCGGACTCGGCGCGGATCGCGCTCCAGCGACGGACGGCCGACTGGAGCGGCTACGACATCTGGCTCGTTGACACCGCGGGCGGCGACGCGCGCCAGCTGGCGTCAGAACGCTACGAGCGTGGTGTTGAGGAGTTCCGCTTCGAGGGCAACGCGCACTGGTCGCCCGATGGCACGCGTCTCGTTTACCTCTCCAGTCGCGCCGGCTACAACCATCTGTGGATCGCGTATGCGGACGGCCGCCCCCCGACGCCGCTGACCGACGGGGCGTTTGTCGACTACAGCCCCGTGTGGTCGCCTGCCGGCGACCGCCTCGCGTTTGTGAGCAGCCGCGTCCGGGACCTCGAGGATCGTCACATCTGGGTCGTCGCCTCCTCCGGCGGCGCCCCGGAGCGCGTGTCGCCGGATGGGTTCGCCACGAACCCGGCCTGGTCGGCCGACGGCACGCGCCTCTCGTATCTGCGCTCGAGCGCGACCGAGCCGCCCGAGATCGTCGTGACGACGCTGGGCGAGGCCGGCGCGCGGCGGCTGACCGAGTCGCGCCCCTTCCCGGAGGCCACGGCAGGGTTCGTGACCCCGGAGACCGTGCGCTGGCCGAGCCGCGACGGTCTCGACGTCCCCGGAATCCTGCTGCGCGATCCGAACACGCCGCCTGGCGGGCCGGGCCTGCTGTACTTCCACGGCAAGGGCGGCATCAACCTCAAGGGATGGGGCGGCCTGCCCTATTACGCCTTCCACCAGCGGCTGGTACAGCAGGGGTACACCATCCTCTTCGTGAACTGGCGGGGCACGCACATCGGGTACGGCGCGGAGTTCGAGCGCGCCAACTTCGAGGACTACGGCGGCGGCGAGCTCGACGACGTCGTGACGGCCGCCGAGTACCTGGCCCGCGCTCACGGCGTGGACGCCACGCGGATCGCCGCCTGGGGGGGCAGCTACGGTGGCTACATGACGATGCTCGCTCTGGCGAAGGCGCCGGAGATGTTCAGCGCCGGCATCTCGCTCTACGGCGTGTCCGACTGGGACATATTCCTCGACGAGAGCCAGCGCAAGCTGTGGCGGCTGCGACTGCTGGCCAAGCTCGGCGACCCCGACGTCCACCCCGAGCGGTACGCGCGTTCTGCGGCGATCCGAGATGCGGCGCGTGTGCGCGCGCCCCTGCTGCTGCTCCAGGGCCTGACCGACGACGGCGTAGTGCCGGCGCAGAGCCTGGACCTGCTCGACGCGCTCGTCGCGGCGGGAAACACGACATCGAGCTACGTCGGCTACACCGGAGAGGGCCATGGCTTCCGGCAGATAGGGTCGGTGCGCGATCTCTATCAACGGGTCGAGCGCTTCCTGGGCGAGCACA
>CAZNOC010000230.1:0-6586 GCA_964574545.1 uncultured Bifidobacteriaceae bacterium
CTTGACCTTCCCCTTCGCCTCGTCGAACTTGCCGTTTGACATGGTGGCCCTCCTGCCGTGCGAGCACGGCGGTATCGAGCAGCGTCGCCAGCCGATCTGACGCAGACAACCAACGAGGCCGGAAACCGACGACAGCTGCTTCTGCCGTAACGCTGTCGCACTTCGAGTGTCGCCGACTGTTCAAGACGGCACATCCCCAGGTCGCTTTCCCGCCGAACCTGAAGGTGCAGCCTCGCCCTGCAGATCCTCGACTGGCACCCTGTCCAGAGGTACTGAAGCGGGGCCGAGGATGACACTGCCATCCGGGCGGAACCGCGACCCGTGACATGGGCAATCCCAGGTCGACCCCGACGGGTTCCATGCGACGAGGCAGCCGAGATGCGTGCAGACGGCTGACAGGCAGGTGACGGCGCCATCCTTGCCACGAGACACCGCAAACTTGCGGGCACCGCGGCGGTAGATGGTGCCCGAGCCGGCCTTGATCTCGGCGATGTCCTCAACTTCGCCCGGCGTCACCCACTCCACGTACTGTGCCGCCACGTCACCCAGTTCCTTGATGAACGTGGTGAGGCCCGTGACGGGCTTGCGCGACGGATCGAACACGGTCGCGAAGGGGCTCGGCTGATCGAGCATCAGGTCGCGGATGATCATGCCCGCCAGTGCGCCGCCGGTCATCCCCATGCCGGTGTCGCCGGTGCAGATGAAGATGTTCGGCGTGTCGGCCGGATTCCTGCCGATGAACGCCAACCCGTCGATCGAGGTCATGACTTGCCCCGACCACCGCCAGGAAGGCTGGGTGATGCCGGCGAAGTGCCGCCGCGCCCAGGCGTCGAGGTTGTTCCATCGCCGCTCGCCATCGGTCTCGTGTGCGGCCTTGTGATCCTCGCCGCCCACGATCAACAAATCATTCCCGACCCCATCCGTTGCCGGCGAGACCCGCGCGTAATGAAAGGGATCGGCGGTGTCCCAGAACAACGCCGGCCTGATCGACCCGCGCGGCAGGCCGAAGGCCGTGACGTAGGTGTGATACGGCGCCTGCTTCGTGTGCACCACGAGGCGATCGTTGATGGGACTATTCGTCGCGACGGCGACAAGTCGCGCCGTGACCACGGGGCCGCCGCTCGTTTCGACGCGGCCGGGTTCGCCCGAGTGCACGGCCGTCACTCTGGTGTGCTCGTGCAGGGTGCCGCCATGGCGCTGCAGCGCGTCGATCAGGCCATGCACGTACGCAAGTGGATGAAACAGACCCTGGTTCGGGAATTCGAGCGCCGCGCGTGCCTGTGGCCCGATCGGGGCCTCGGCCAGCCGTGTGGGCTTCCAGAGCGGCTCGTTGCACCGCTCGGCGGCGGCCTGCTCATCGTCAACCGTTGCGTCCCCCTCGGCGTCGTGTGCGAACAGATAGCCGTTGACGCGCGTGAACTGACACGCGATGTCTTCGACCCGAGCCACCTCTTCGATGCGCGCAATCGCCGCCATGTGCGCGTTGGCCGCCAGACGCGCCCCGTCGGTGCCGGCGTGACGCTCGACGGCCGCCAGGCCCGCATCAAAGACGTTCGTGAGATGGGCCGTGGTAGAGCCGGTTTCGCCACCGCCCGCTTCATCAGCGTCAAGTACCACCACCTTGAGGCCTGCACGTGCGGCTTCCGTGCCGATTGACAGGCCGGCGATGCCGGCGCCCACCACACACACGTCAGTGGTGAGATCCCGCGTTAAAGGCGGACTGGCCTTGCGTCTGTGCCCGGCGTTCCACGGGGAGCCGACGACTATTGCCATGGTCCCATGGTGACCGTCCGAGGGTCAGAATGTGTGACTCGAACAGCACACTGGGCGACTCTTTTCCAAGCCTCACAGCACCTGATTCGGGCCCGCCGTTCGAGGACGTCAGACATCGTGTCCGTTCGCACAGTGCACTTGAGAACAGCGCGCAGCGCGGCCGGCGGCGATGCTGTACTGATGAAAACACAGACGACACTCCAGGATGCATTCCTTGACGAACTGCGCGACACCTACGACGCCGAGAAGCAGGTGCTCCGGGCCCGCAGGGGCAACGACACGCCCTCTGCGGGTCAGGTGAGACCATGAGTCGTCGCGGCGCCGTCGTACACGACCGTCACGAACCCGGTGCCGGTCGTGCGCGGAATCGACGGACGATACGTCATAATAACGGCATGTGGACCGAGCCGGGCGTCCGACGGTAGCGCTGGGACGACGACGTGATCGGGTTCGCCTTGACTTCCCGCCGAACGGTTGCCGGTCCTGCGTCGTCCACTGGCGCGACCCGCAGTGATGAGGCGTGCGGACGGTGCCGTGAGACCAATGATTCCTGCGTCGTTCCCACGTCCGCCCGCGGCGAGAGGCTCGATGGCCTGGCGCCGCCGCCTTGGCCAAGCATGAGACCGTTGCCTCCCCGGGCGCAGCGGCGTCGGTTGGGGTGATCCGAGATGCTGTCGCCCGGATCGCGCCTTGGCCCGTATGAGGTGGTGAGCTCGCTCGGGGCGGGCGGAATGGGCGAAGTGTATCGCGCGCGCGATACGGAGCTCGATCGCGACGTCGCGTTGAAGATCCTGCCCGAACCCTTCGCGTCCGATCGGGAGCGGCTCGCACGCTTCGGGCGAGAAGCCAGAACGCTGGCCGCGCTCAACCATCCCCACATTACGCAGATCTACGGCGTCGAGGACTCGCCAGGCGGGTGCGCGCTGGTGATGGAGCTGGTCGAGGGCGAGGATCTCGCACAGCGGATTGCGCGTGGGCCGATCCCATCGGACGAGGCGCTGCCGATTGCACGGCAGATTGCCGAGGCGCTGGAAGCCGCGCACGATCAGGGGATCATCCACCGGGATCTCAAGCCCGCGAACATCAAGCTGCGGCCGGACGGCGCCGTGAAGGTGCTGGACTTCGGCCTGGCCAAGGCGTTCGATCCCGTGCCCGCGGAAGCCCCGGGCTTCGCGCTCGAGAACTCCCCGACGATCGCCAGCCCCGTGGCGATGACGATGGGTGGCGTGATCCTCGGAACCGCCGCGTACATGGCCCCTGAGCAGGCGAAGGGTAAGCCCGTCGACAAGCGCGCCGACATCTGGGCGTTCGGCGTCGTGCTGTTCGAGATGCTGACGGGGCGTCGGTTGTTCGGGGGCGAGACGCTGAGCGATATCCTCGCGGCAGTCCTGCGACAGGACGTCGATTGGGCGCGGCTGCCGCCAGACACGGGGGATGGCGTCCGCCGGCTGCTGACGCGCTGTCTCGATCGTGACCCGCGCGCACGGTTGCGCGACATCGGCGAGGCACGGATTGCGCTCGCCGAGGGAGCGGAGGCGACGCAGCCAGGAGCCCCGGCAGCGGTGCTCTCCCGGCGGGCGTTCGTCCTGGCCACTGCGGTGCTGGGTGTGGCCCTGGCCGTCGTGTTCCTGCTGTGGGGAGGCGCCTCGGCGCCTGCGCCCGGACGTCCCACGCGGTTCGACATCCGACCGCCCGATGGCGCCGCGCTCAGTCTCGACTCCCGTCCCGGGGTCAGCGTCGCTCCCGACGGGGCCGCCATCGTCTTCACGGCCACGAAGGACGGGATCGCGCGCCTGTACGTGCGGCGGCGCGACACCATGGAGGCTGTTCCAATGCCCGGGACCGAGGGCGCCGAGAATCCCGTGGTGTCCCCGGACGGGCGTGCGGTGGCCTTCTTTGCCGGAAACACGCTCAAGAAGGCGCCCTTCGACGGACCGGTCGTGTCGCTGGCGAGCGGCCTCAACGACCCACGCGGCATCAGCTGGCTCGACCCCTCCACCATCGTCTATGCGCCAGGCTCGACCGGCGGCCTGGTGATGGTGTCCGCCGAGGGCGGCGAGCCCAGAACGCTCACGGCGCCCGACATCGCCGCCGGCGAACGTACGCATCGCTGGCCGGCGGCGCTCCCCGGCGGGCGGGCCATCGTATTCACCGTCGGCACGTTCGACCGTCCGGACGATTACGAGGATTCGACCATCGATGCCGTGATCGTCGCGACGGGCGAACGGCGCACGCTCTACCGGGGCGCGAGCAGCGCGCGGCCCACGACAACGGGGCATCTGCTCGTGGTGCGAGGCTCGGCGCTGTACGCCGTACCGATTGACACCGGCACCCTTGCCGTCCAGGGATCGGCCGTGCCGGTGCTGCAGGGTGCTGCCGGAGACCGCACGACCGGCGCTGCACACGTGTCGGTGGCCGCCGACGGCACGCTCGTCTACATCGCCGGAGACGCGGGCCTGCTGTCGCAACGCAGCCTCGCCTGGGTGGACTCCGCAGGCACGGTCAGCGCGCTTCCAGGGCTGGCAGACGGTGTCTACCACGACGTCCGCGTCTCGCCCGACGGATCGAGGATGGCCGTGGTCGCCGGGTCGACCGACGGCAGGGACGTGTGGATCTACGATGTCGCACGCACCACCTTCACGCGGCTCACGTTCACCGGCGTGAACGCCACGCCGTTCTGGTCGGCCGACGGTACGATGGTCTACTACGCCGCCATCGACTCGTCGGGACAGGAAACGGTCATCTGGCGGACGCCGGCTGACGGTGCCCGGGACGCCGAACCCGTCGTCACCATCGACTCACGGGCGTACATCAACGCGCTTCAGAGCGATGCGGCGATCGTCGACTATCACAGCCAGACGAAGAGGAGCGACCTGATGCGCGTCCCGCTTGATCGGTCCGAGCCGCCGGTGCCGATTGTGGCCACCGATTACGACGAGTACGGGGCCGCGGTGTCGCCGGACGGTGCCTGGCTGGCGTATCAGTCCGACGAATCGGGCCGGTTCGAGGTGTACGCGCGCGCGCTGGCGGCCGGCGGCGGACGGTATCAGGTGTCGACAGCGTTCGGCGAAGAGCCCCGGTGGGCGCCCGACGGGCGCACGCTCTACTACCGGGCGGGCAACCTGCTGATGGCGGTGCCCGTCGATACGCGCGGGACGTTCTCGGCCGGCACGCCGCACGTGTTTTTCAGCGACGCCGACAACCTGCGTTCGGACACGGGCATGAGCTTCGACGTCGATCCCCGCACCGGCCGGCTGCTGATGATCCGGGCGGCCGTCGACCGCGACGAGGCGGCGCCAGCCATCCGCGTCGTGCTCGACTGGTTCGAGGAACTGAAGGCGCGCACGGAGCGATAGAACGCGTGTTCATGCAGATTCGTTCGATCAAGACGAGAGCTGATCATCGCGCCGCGCTCAAAGTGATCGAGCGCCTGATGGATGCCAGGCCGGGGACGCCGGCCGGTGACCGGCTCGAGATCCTCACCACGCTCGCAGACCACTACGAGACGCAGCACGAGCCGATCGAACCGCCGGATCCGATCGAGGCACTCCGATACCACATGGAAAGCCGTGGGCTCACTCGGCGAGATCTCGAACCGTTTCTCGGGAGCCGAGCCCGTGTCGCCGAGGTTCTCAACCGTCGTCGTCCGCTCACGATCGAGATGATCCGGAAGCTGCACGAAGGGCTCCGTATTGTCGCGGAGGCCTGGGACGCGAGGGCACGCTTCGTCGGCCAGCACGTCCGGGCGCGCGGCCACTCTGTCTCCACGGTTGAGCGGGACGAGGCGGTGATTCAGGAACTGACGGGAGCGCGTTGATGGGTCTCTGGCGATCGGTGCTGCTGGCCGCGGCGAAGAGCGACGCGTTGAACCGGTTCGCGACCAGGAGTCGCGTGGTGCGCCGCGCGACGCGGGCGTTCATGCCCGGCGAATCGATGGACGACGGGCTGCGCGCGGGCGAGGAGATCGCGGCGAGTGGACGCGGGCTGCTCTACACACGGCTGGGCGAAGCGATCACGGGCGCCGCGGAGGCGGCGGCGGTGCGCGATCACTACGTGGAGCTCTTCGAGGCGATCAAGGCGCGGGGGCTGCCGGCGCAGGTGAGCGTGAAGCCGACGCAGTTGGGACTGGACCTCTCGATGGAGGCGTGCGCGGACCATCTGGCGACGCTGGCGGACCGGGCGGAGGCGACAGGGTCGGCGCTCTGGCTGGACATGGAAGAGGCGACGTATGTGGACCGGACGCTGGATCTCTACCGCGGGATCCGCGCGAGGCATGCGCGGGCGGGGATCGCGCTGCAGGCGTACCTGTACCGCACGCCAAAGGATGTGGAGGCGTTGCTGCCGATCACGCCGACGATTCGGCTGGTGAAGGGGGCGTACGCCGAGGCGCAGGACGTGGCGTATCCGAAGAAGCGGGACACCGACGCGGCATTTGAAGCGATTGCGGGGCGGATGCTGGAGGGAGCGGCGCGCGGGGAGTGCCTGCCGATATTCGGCACGCACGATATGCCGCTGATTCGGCGGATCATTGCGCGGGCGAGAGGGCTGGGAGCGGGGCAGGGGCAGTATGAAATCCATATGCTGTTCGGGATACGGGATGCGGAACAGCGAGGGTTGCGGAGGGAAGGGGAGACGGTCGCGACGCTGGTGAGTTACGGGGAGGCCTGGTATCGGTGGTACATGCGGCGGTTGGCGGAGCGGCCGGCGAATGTGTGGTTTGTGGTGCGGTCGATGTTCGGGTGAGCACCACGCTTCGATGACCGCATGCAATGGGCTTGCCGGGACGAATGAAGCGCAGCCTACGCCTCGGCAT
>CAZNOC010000231.1:0-6572 GCA_964574545.1 uncultured Bifidobacteriaceae bacterium
GGCGGGATGCCGAACTCGCACTGGTCCGAGTCGCCATTCAGCACGAAGAGGCTGACGCCCCCCGGTGTGATATCGAGCGGGATCATGAAGCCTTCGATGGCGACCATCTGTCCGTCGAGCGCGGCGACGGCGGGCGGGATGACGAACGCGGGCGGCCCGCTCCGGGCCTCGGCCTCCTCCATCACGACCGACGAGAGCTGCAGCCAGTGGACGTGCGTGTAGCGCACCCGCTGCGCATCGACGACGGCGACGGCGGCAAGGCATGCGGCGGTCACGACAGCGACAAACCGTGGCGACCCGCCTGCGGGCTGAACGGGCATCTGGAGAATTCTACGCGAACTGGCGGACATCCTTCCCGGCTGAGGGCGCTGGTCACCGGCTCAAAACGACTGCTGGTTGAAAAATTCCGGCGTCCGCCGTCTCTCGGCGTCAGTTCGGCGCGGTTCCCCGACCAGGTCGGGCGCTTCCGGACCGCGTGGGTCAATCGGTACGCCGGCATGGTCTTCGCCGGTGCGGTGGACGCGCGCGCGGACTGGGATGCACAGCCAGTCTTCGCCTTCGAGGCTGAGAACGATGCCACCGCCGCGGCGCGAGGATCTGGGCCGTTGCGTGGTTGCTCGGGATGATCCGCGTGCCGACTGGCGCCGCGTTCGTCCAGCCCCCTTGACGCCAACGTCGGGGCCCACACAGGTTGAATGCTCACCGCATCGTGCGGGTCGCCGGACATGGCCGCAGACGCCGCGCGTCGCGAGGCGCGTCACGCCGGCGGACGACGCCCGGAGACGACGAGAGCGGGATGCATGGCGTAGTAGCCCGGCTCGAGCCCTGGAGTGAGGCGAGCCGTCTGGTCGTGCATGAGGTCGTGCAACAGGATCGCGCGCCCGGCGCGACGATGGTATTCGGATTCCAACAGGCGGCGGGCCCCTCCGTCATCCGGTCGTCCGTCACGGCTGGATGGTGGCTCGTGGGACCCACGGCGGCGGCGGAAGCCGAGAGTCGTCGTGCCCGTCGCGCCCCCTCGGCGCGCACGAGGCACCCGTTGGTGCGCCTACTCCGTCCGGAGCGCGACGACCGGATCCACCCGGGTGGCACGATGCGCGGGAATCGCGCAGGCCGCCACGGCGACCACCGCGAGCAGGAGCGGCACGAAGACGAACGTCCGCACGTCGTCCGCGCGCGTCTCGTAGAGCATCGGCCCCAGCGCCCGCGCCCCCGCCGCCGCCCCGGCCAGGCCGAGGGCAAGGCCCACTCCCGTCAACGCGAGGCCGCGGCCGACGACCAGCCGCACGACGTCGCGCGGTTCGGCCCCGAGCGCGATGCGGACGCCGATCTCGCGCCACTGCTGCGTCACCAGGTACGACAGCACCCCGTAGAGCCCGATCGCCGCCAGCACGAGCGCCAGAACCGCGAACCCGCCGAAGAGCACGCCCGCCACCTGCTGCTGCCACATGCCCGCCCGGATGCGGTCCTCCATCGTCCGGACGTCAAAGTACGACTGGTTCGGATCGGTCTCCGGCACGAGGCGTGTGGCGGCGCGCGCCAGGCTCATGGGGTCCACGCCAGGCGCCGTACGCACGAGGAAATACGAGCCGCCCGTCCAGCTCTGACGGTACGGGCGGTAGACGTCGACGTCGGTCGCGTCGAGCTGGGCGTGACGGATGTCACCCGCGACACCGGCGACGATCCAGCGCCCTTCGTCAACCGTGCCCCCGAAGAAGCGGAGCACACGTCCGGTGGGATCCTCGCCCGGCCAGAGACGGTCGGCCAGCCGGCGCGACACGACGGCGACCTGCTGGCCGCCGGGACCATCGAGTTCGGTGAAGCCGCGGCCCTGCTCGATCGGAATGCCCATCACGTCGAAATAATTCGCCGACACAACGTGGACGTTCACGTAGGGGTTCTCCCGTGCGGCGTCCGGCGCCTGCCCTTCGACCCCGATCTCGTACGGGTCTCGCGGACGTCCCGAGAGCGGCAGGTTGCTGTCCACGGCCACCGCTTCGACACCAGGCAGGGCGGCAATCTGCCGGACGACCGTGTCGTTGAACTGCACGACCGACTCGTGCGATCCGTAGGCGCGCCAGCCGAGCTCGACCCGGAAGGTCAGCAGCTGGTCGGTCCGGAAGCCCGGATCCTGCCCCTGCAGCCGCAGGAAGCTCTGCACCATGAGAGCGGCGCCGACGAGCAGCATGACGGCCAGGGCGACTTCGGCGACCACCAGCACGCTGCGCAGGCGCTGGTGCCGCACGCCGCCCGACGAGCCGCGCGCGCCGTCCTTGAGCGCGCCGTGCAGGGCGCCGTCGCCGCTGCGGAGCGCCAGGACGAGTCCCGCCCCGAGGCCCGTAGCCACCGAGACCGCGGCGAGAAACGCCAGCGTCGTGCCGTCGAGCGTGATCGTCATCCAGGGCGGTAGATCGGCGCGCACCATCGTCGTGATGATGTCGATGCCGATCCAGGCCAGCCCCAGCCCGGCCGCGCCGCCTGCCAGGGCGAGCACCAGGCTCTCGGCAAGCGCCTGCCGGATGACTTGCGCGCGGCTCGCGCCGAGCGCGATGCGCACGGCCACGTCGCGGTCGCGGGCAATGGCGCGCGACAGCAGGAGGTTGACGACGTTGGCGCAGGCGATCAGCAGCACGAGGCCCACGGCGGCGAAGAGGAGCAGCAGATAGGGGCGCACCTGGCCGACGTACAGTTCGCGAATCGACTGCACGTGGAACTGCAGGCCGTCGTTGGTCTCGGGGAACTCGCGTGCGAGCCGGGTCCCAAGCGCCTCGATGCGGGCACGCGCTTCGCCAACGGTGATGCCGGGCTGGAGGCGAGCCACGGCCATTCGCTGTCGCAGGTCGCGCCGCTCGTACTGGCGCGGGTCCGGAGAGATGCCGGAGCTGCGGAAGAGATCCGAGTGCGACGGGAAGTTGAAGCCCGGTGGCAGCACGCCGTGGATGACGTAGCCCGGCGCGCCGTCGAGCGTCATCGTGCGTCCGATCACCTGCGGATCCTGACCGAAGCGCCGCGTCCACAGGCCGTGCGAGATCACCAGCTCGAACCGCCGCGTACGGTCGGTCTCGGCCGGGTAGGTGGAGCCGAGCACGGGATCGATGCCGAGCACGCGAAAGAGGTTGTGGGTGGTGATGGTGGCCTGCAGTTCCTCGGGCTCGCCGAAGCCGCTGGCGTTGTACATGCCCTGATCGGTGTAGAGGGCGATATCGGCGATCACATCCGTGAGGCCCGCCAGGTCGTCCTGTTCGGGGATCGAGAGCGGGCCCTCCTGCCCGCCACGCACGGAGCTGATGCGAATCAGTCGATCCGGCTCCGTGAACGGGAAAGGCCGCAGCAGCAGTGCGTGGACGGCAGAGAAGACCGCCGTGTTCGCGCCGATGCCCAGGCCGAGCGTGGCCACGACGGTCAGCGCGAAGGCCGGTTGTCTCAGGAGCCCTCGGAGGGCATGGCGAAGGTCGGCCAGCATGCGCCGAGCATGCCGACGCCGCCCGCTCAGGTCAGCTGATTTCCTGACCGGTGGTGCGGAACGCCCGGTGAATGGTCGGTTGAGGACGGCTGATGGTTCGCTCCAAACCCTCCACCTGTCTGCGGCCGGCGACCACTCGTTGAATTGAGGACGACGGGATGCCCCCGCATCCGTCGAAGCTATGGCCGCATGTCCGCGGACACGGCCAGCCCTGCCCCGATGGAATCGGCCGAACTGCGCCCAGGTGGCCCCACGCCCGCCGACGAGCGCCTCGCCCTGCTCGATGCCGTCCGCGGCATTGCCCTCGGCGGCATCCTCCTCGCCAACCTGACGAGCTTCTTTGCCGTGGATATGCTGGGCGCTGAGGCGCGGCGCGCCATGCCCTGGGGCGAGGCCGGCGAGCGCGTGCTCTTCGCCATCAACTGGCTCGTCGAGGGCAAGTTCTATTCGATCTTCTCGATCCTGCTCGGCACCGGATTCGCCCTCCAGGCGCTCAGGGCCGGGCGCCGCGGCACGCCACCCGGCCACTTCGCTGGATTCTTCCGCCGCCGGATGGTCGTGCTCGTCGCCATCGGCCTCACACACATGTACCTGTTCTGGGCCGGCGACATCCTCACGCTGTACGGCGTGATGGGCCTGATGCTGCCGACGATGATGCGGCTCGCGCCACCGATGCGGACGGGCGTCATGCTGGCGCTCTTCGCCGTGCCCCTGGCCACGCACGCCGTGGTGCTGGCGTCGGACGGACGCTTCGATCCCCGTCCGCCGTTTGCCACCGCGGGCGCGGATCTCCGCGAGCGGCTCGGCGTGGCCGATCGCGAGTCGCTGGATCTGTTCGCGCGGGGCACGGCCCGTGATTACGTCGCGTGGAACGTATCGTACGCCGTCACGCGCCCCGGAACCTACCTCCAGTCTGGGCGTCCAGCCAAGGTGCTCGCGCTGTTCCTTCTGGGCTTCTGGATCGGCACCGTCATCCTACCGCGCCTGCACACCCTGCGTCGGTCGCTCTCCGTCGTGGTGATCGCAGGCGGGACTGTGGGCTTCGCTGCGAGTGCCGTCTACGCGAGCATCAAAGGCGCGACCGGGTCGACGTTCCTCATGTCGGGCACCGGTCTGCTCCAAACGGCGGCATACACGCTCGGAACCACACCTCTCGCGCTGGCGTACCTGTCGGCGGCGGTGCTGCTCTGGCGCACGCCGCAGGGACGACGCGGGCTCGAGTGGTTCGTGCCGCTCGTGCGCATGGCACTCACGGTCTATCTGACCCAGACCATCATCCAGCTCGCGCTGTTCTCGGGGTACGGCGCCGGCTGGGCGGGACACGTCCCGGTCGTGTGGCTGCCGGTCGCCGCAGCGGCGATCCTCGTGGCGCAGCGCCTGCTGTGCGCGTGGTGGTTGCGGCGCCATGCGCAGGGTCCGGTGGAGTGGGTGTGGCGCCGGGCGACGTACCGTGGGCCCCTCACGACGTAACTCCAGCCCCCTGTTCACCCGCGCCGCTCGACCGCTGGTGTGGCGGCAACAGCCGCTCACGAGATCCCGCTCGAGCCGTTCGTCACACGGCGAGTCTCATGTGAGAAATCACATCGCCCATGCCGGGCGACTCCAGAGAGGCTTCATGTCCCCGTTTCTACACCGTCTCGCTGCCGTCGTCAGCGTCTTCAGTTTTCTAGTCGTAGCCTCCGCGTCCGCCCAGTCCACCGCGTCTTCCCTGACTGGACGCGTCATCGCCGACGAAACCGGGCAGGCCGTGCCCGACGCCCGCGTACAGATCGAAGGCACGTCGCTGGAGGCCATCGCCGACGCCACGGGCGCGTTCGTCATCGCGGGCGTCGCGCCAGGCGCCTACACGCTTGTCGCGGGACGGGAAGGCTTCGAGACCGTGCGCGCACGAATCGAAGTCGCCTCCGACGCGGCGCGGCCGATCGAGGTGCGGCTGCCGTTCGCGTTGGCGCTCCAGGAAGGGATCACCGTCGTCGGCCGCACGGTCGGCGACCTCGGGCTCGCCGGCCAGGCGTCGAGCGCGAGCCGTCTTGCGCTTCGTCCCATCGACATTCCGGCCTCGGTGGACATCCTCGAGAGCACCGTCATGGATGCTCGCGGCTACCAGAAGGTCAGCGACGCGGTCGGCCGCATGGCCGGCGTCGTTTCGGGGGAGCATCGTTCTCGATGCGAGGCTTCACCTCCTCGCAGGTCGCCACGCTGCGCGACGGCATCTGGCTCGGCCCGAGCACGATGGTCATGCGGCCCCAGAACACGTTCAACCTCGATCGCATCGAGCTGATGCGCGGTCCCTCATCGGTGGTCAACGGGCAGGGATCCGTCGCGGGCGCCATCAACGCCGTCACCAAGACCGCCGAGCCGACAGCCGCGACGCGCGGGAACGCGCTCCTGTCATACGGCGGTTTCAACACGTCGCACGTGGCCGTTGGGGTGACCGGGCCCGTCAGCGACTTGCTCTGGTACCGGGCCGACGTCAGCCGCAGCGGCTCGGACGGCTACGTGCCGGGGATGGACTCGTCTTCGCTCAACCTGACCGGCAGTGTGCTGTGGCGACCGGTGCCGCGCCTGCGGCTCAAGGTCAGTGTCGACTACCTGGACGACGACCTCGCCAAGTACTTCGGGACGCCGCTGGTGCCCGTCGGCGCGGCGGCCGAGCCGCTGGACGTGCTGCGCACCCCCACCGGCGAGACCATCGACGGCCGCATGCGGTTCGTCAACTACAACGTGGACGATGGCCTCGCCTCGGCCCGGCAGATGCTGCTGCGCGCCGATGTCGCCTGGGACATCAGCGACACGGTCACGCTGCAGAACGTGACGTACGGCTTCGACGCCGAGCGACGCTGGAAGAACGCCGAAGGCTACGTATACTGCGCCTCGGTCGCGGACGTTTGCCGCGCGCCGGGCACGATCCAGCGTTACTACGGCTACTTCATCATCGAGCACGACCAGCAGTTGTACGGAAATCGCCTGACGCTGAACCTGAACCACCGGCCGGGCGGCCGGCCGAACGCAGCGGTCGTGGGCGTCGAGGCCTCCACGGTCGACTTCGAGCGCGCGCGCGGTTTCCGGCGGCAAGCCTGTCGGGATCAAGCTCTGCGTCGGGCATCCG
>CAZNOC010000232.1:0-2849 GCA_964574545.1 uncultured Bifidobacteriaceae bacterium
CAGCTGACCGTCGCGGGTACGGTGAACGACGTGCAGACGCTCGAGTTCATCGCGACGGCCGAGGGTGGGTTCAAGGACTACGAGAGCGCGCTGTCGCTCGACACCGACGCCATCACCTTCAACCTGGCGCTCCTGCTCATCGGGCTCGACCGAAAGAACGCGACCGTGCCGAGGTTCCATTTCGATCCGATCGCGCCGAGAGGCGATCCCGTCGATATCTGGGTGGAGTGGGACGAGCAGGGCGCGCGCCGCCGCGTGCCTGCCGAGGAAATCGTCTACAACTTTGAAGCGAAGAAGACGCTTGCGCCAGACTCGTGGGTGTACACAGGTTCGACGTTCATTGCGGGGAGCAACGCGTACCTGGCGGATCTCGAAGGCACGCTCATCGGCTTCGTGCACACGCCGGCGCCGGTCATCGAGCATTCCGGGACGCTGGCGGGGAACTACGGGGCCAACCGCTTCAACCCCGCTTTAAACCTGAAGCCGGGTACCGCCGTGACGGTGACCGTACGAGCAAGGCCAGCCAAATAGGCGGTCGAACACGCCCACTCCAGTATCGCGAGGGTCGCGCCCGTGGGGCGCGGCTCTGGGCCGCGCCTGGCGGCTGACGCCGCGCCTGGTCGGCACATGAAGGGCCTCCATACCGCGGCCCGCCCTAGGTGGCTTCATAAAACCCCTGGTAACCCGTTGTTCGGTAGCGGCTTACGAGGAGTCGCCAATGCCTGATTAAAGTCTACCCATCAGGTGTCTATTTTTTACTCATATTTCACTTGACAGCCGGAATCCCTTGCGGAATTATCGCCACCAGGATTTCCCGGTTGATCCAGTCCTGACCGGTTTTTGATCAGGGCCCCAGCCGCGAATGTCGGAGTGAATTCACGGATGGAGAGGCACATGATGAGCATTGCACGTCGCGGAACTGCGGCCTGGGTCGGATGGGTGGGCGCGCTGTTGCTGTCGCTTGCCGCATCGACCGCGTCTGCCGAAACCCTGCTGATGCCCAAGCGGGACTTCCTCATGGGTGTGTCGGAAGTCGTGTGGGGCGTGACGACACAGGCCAACGGGACAGCCTATGAAGTCGACTACGGCGACGGCAGCCCCGTGGTCAACGGTGTCGTGGGCGATCGTTCGTACATGGCGTTCGACAAGACCTACGCGACGGCGGGCACGTTCACTGTCACGTTGACGGTGGCCGGCGAGGTCGCCACCGTGGAGGTCCGCGTCTACGACGCGTCCACGCTGACGACAGCGGAACTGCGCGGGGTCAACATCAACCGGTCAATCCAGAACGGGCTCCGCTACCAGTGGTTCGCCCAGACAAATCGGGCCACGAATTTCCCGGCCGGCACGACGACGTCATGGCAGGGCACGACCGGACGGGCGTACGCGCTCACGGCGTTGGTCGTCTCGGCATTTCAGAACCATGGCTACACCGTGCCGAACGACAACAGCGCACCCACGGGTCTGTACGAGAAGTACGTTGTTCAGCGCGCACTGAACTTCGTCCTGTCCGGGCTCTCCAGCGAAACCCTGACCACCCAGCTATTCGTAGAACCATGCGTAGGCGCCGGAATCGAGGTGAGTCCGTGCCTCGGGTTCAGCCTCAAGCAAACTTCGCCGTACTTCGATTACCAGACACCGATCGCGCTGATGGCGGTTGCGACGAGCGGCGCCCCGGCACGAACGAGTACGGCGGCTGGGGTCACCTCCGGCAGGTCGTATGGAGAGATCGTCCAGCGCATCTCGAATACGGTCGTCTGGAGCCAGTCAGAAACCGCGTTCCCCCACCGGGGCGGCTGGCAGTACTCGCTGAACGGCACTCGGAACGACGGCTCGACCATGGGCTGGGCCGTGCTTGCTCTGCTCGATGCGGATGCCGTCGGCGCCACGGTCCCCAACGCGGCCCGAACCGAAACCGCCGAAGCCCTCGACGGCCTCCACAACACCAACGGATCGCTCGACTACATAGCGAACGGGCTCCCGGGGTCGGTCAGCAACGCGGGCATCGAAAAGGGCGGGATTCCGCTTCAGGCACTCTTCTTCATGGGTGAGACGGCTCCGTTCCCCCCGGGATCCCAGGGTGAGGCCACCATCAAGTACATCTACGATCGCTGGCTCGGCGGCATCAACGACAGTTCCTGGGGATGTGGCTTTGGACTGATCAGTGCGCTCCCCATTGCGAATGTAAACCAGCAGAACTTCGGGTGCGCCTACTCGATGTACAACATCTTCAAGGGCCTCGGCCTTCACGGGATCACGCAGCTGACGGATCCCACGAACCCCGCAGCCCCTGCCTACGACTGGTATGCCCAGTACGTGGACTGGCTGGTGGCGCGCCAGAACGCTCCCACGACGACCTCGGGCGGCCAGTGGAGTGCGATGGGATTCTCGTGCTGCGAGAGCGGCCAGGCCGGCAAGGATGCGATCGCGCTCCTCATCCTATCCCCCGTCGTGCTCGTCGCACCGGACCCGACGCTGTTCTCGACCGTCGGCCTGTCGCCGGCCACGGCGACCAACCCCGTCGGCACCGACCACACGGTGACGGCCATCGCGCAGAGCGCGGGCGGCGCCCCGATTGCCGGCGCCACGGTCAACTTCGCGGTCCTGACCGGCCCGAACGCCGGCAAGACCGGGTCGGGCGGCACCAACGCCCTGGGTCAGACGTCGTTCACCTACACCGACACGGGCGGGCCCGGCACCGACACGATCCAGGCGTTCATCGGGAACCTGGGGTCGAACGTCGTGGACAAGCACTGGGTCCTCGCCGTGACAAGGTGCGATGCGGATGGCGACGGCGACATCGACAGCGACGACCTGCTGATCATCCGGAACGCGAACCGGCAGCCGGC
>CAZNOC010000232.1:2949-6549 GCA_964574545.1 uncultured Bifidobacteriaceae bacterium
CGCCGGGGGTGCCGTCTGCCAACACTCCGGAACTCGCACCAAAAGTCGGCCATCACGCAGACTTGGCGGGACGGGGTGAGGAAGTGGATTCGGCGAACCCACTGTTAGACAGTCACTTGCAGTGATTCGCCATAACGGGTTCGGTTGGAAGCGTTCTTGCTGACTCGGCTGGCGCGGGCGTGCGGCTCACGGGAGACGCGGGCCATCCGGGACGAGGGGTCGGCGCTTCAGAGGGTGTTTGGAGACATGGACATGAACAGGATTCTTAAGACGCTGCGCGTTCTGGCCATGGCGGCCATCATCGCAGCCGGTGCGGTCGCGCAGGGAGAAGCTGCCCCGATCGTCAGCATCTCTCCCTCGTCCCAGGTCGCCAATTTCGGCGACACCGTGTCGATCGACATCATCGTCACGGGCCTCACGGAAGCCGTCGGCGGCTACTCCCTGTATCTGGGCTTCAACGACGCGGTCCTGACAGGGGACAGCTACACCAACGATCCCGGCGGCGCCATGGGCGCCGGGGACGACTTCGGCTTTGGGTTCGGGGCGAACGACCTCGACCTGTTCTATATCGCCGATGCGACGTGGGACGCAGCGACGCTCGCGGGAGCGCAGGGCGCCAGCTTCACGCTGGCCACCGTGACGTTCTTGGCCATCGCCAACGGCGTGAGCCCCCTCGCGTGGCTCTTTGTTGACTTGTCGGACGCGGCCGGCGATTCCCTCTTGCTTCGGTCGACTCAGAACGGTCAGGTCTGCGTGGGCGGCCCCTGTCCCGTTCCCGAGCCCGGGCTCCTGATCCTGATGATGACCGGCGTGGCCACGGTGGCCGTCCGCCGCCGCGCACGTCTGCAGGCCTAGCGGCCACATACGAAGGGTTACCGGACTTGATCCGCAGGGAGCCTACCGCTCCCTGCGGATTTTCTCTTTCACGGGTCGCCTTCCCAGGGCACGCCAATGGCACCCCACACCGTCGCTGGCCTGCCGGATTCGCCCCCTGCAACCTGGCGCCTTCGCGCCGGAAAAGGCGCGGCGATGCTTCTGCCGCTCGCCTTCGTCCTCGCCATGGTCAGCATCGCCCTGCTGCCCGCTGTTGGCTCCGAACCCAGGCTGGTGGCATCCATCCTCGGCGCCTGCGGCGCCCTCGCGCTGTGGGCTGCCGCGCTGGCGGCCGGGGCCCGACACCGGAGCTTTCGGATCGACGTGCAGTTGCGCCCACAGCACTACCTCCAGGCGTGCGCGCAGGGCGCCGTGCTGCTGTACTGGGGCTATTACTGGCGACCTGTCTACGAGGCACTGCCGCTGCTCGTGGCGCAGCTGGCCTTTGCCTATGCCTTCGACATCCTCCTGTCGTGGACGCGCCGCGATACACACACGCTTGGTTTCGGCCCGTTCCCAGTCGTGTTCAGCACCAACCTGTTCCTCTGGTTCAAGCCCGAATGGTTCTACCTCCAGTTTCTGATGCTCGGCCTCGGTTTCGCCGCGAAGGAACTGATTCGGTGGAACAAGAACGGCCGCCCCGCGCACATCTTCAACCCATCTTCGTTTCCCCTCGCCGTGTTCTCGCTCGTCCTGATTGCCACGGAATCGACGTCCATGACGTGGGGCCCGGAGATCGCGCGCACGCAGTTCAATCCCCCGCACATGTACCTGATGCTGTTTCTGGTCGGGCTGCCGGGCCAATTTCTCTTCGGCGTTACGTCCATGACGATGTCGGCAGTCGTGACGACGTACCTGTTCAGCCTCGCGTACTTCTGGAGCACCGGCACGTACTTCTTCGTCGACACCTACATCCCCGTCGCCGTGTTCCTCGGGATGCACCTGCTGTTTACCGATCCCTCGACAGCCCCACGAACCGAAAGCGGCCGCGTCATCTTCGGCATGATGTACGGGCTGTCTACGATTGCCCTCTACACGTTCCTCGGACGTCTCGACATCCCGCGGTTCTACGACAAGCTCCTGCCCGTGCCGATCATGAACCTGACCATCCAGCTTCTTGACCGCGCCGCGCCCGGTCTTTTCGGGCGCTTCGACCCGGCCCGCGTGGCGCCGGCACTTACGGGCCGGCGGCGTCACCTCGCCTATATCTCTATGTGGTCAGTCATTTTCGCGGTGCTGGTCACCTTCGGGGGCGTTGGCGACAACCATCCTGGGCGTCGCGTGCCGTTCTGGCAGGCGGCATGTCAGGACGGCAGGTATGGCGCCTGCTTGACGCTGGCCGGGATAGCCGGGACCTACTGCGCGGAGGGCTCCGGCTGGGCCTGCAACGAGCGGGGGGTGCTGCGAGCCCAAGGCAAGGTCAATGCCCGCGCTGGCGAGGCCGAGCGGGACTTTTCGCAGGCGTGCGCGCTCGGGTTCGCCCCGGCCTGTCAGAACGCAGTCCTGGCGCGTTCCGGGGGAGTCGTTCCGGCATTCGCACCACCCGGCCTGGCCGACTACCCGATCATCCTGCAAACCGGTAAGGGGCCCGTCCGGGACAGAACGCCGCTGGGGCTGCTGGCAGGCGCCTGCGACCAAGGCTTCATGGCCGGCTGCGACAACCTGGCCGAGGCATACCTGCTCGGCCAGGGGACGGCACGCGATCCGGCGCGGGCCGCGGCGGCATTCGATCGGGCGTGTGCCGGCGGCATCGCCAAGGCCTGCTCGAACCTGGGCTACATGCACTACACCGCCGACGGCGTGCCGCTCGACAAGGAGAGAGGCGTCGCGCTGCTGCGGCGAGCCTGCGATCTGGGTATGGAGCAGGGTTGCCGCTGGCTGGCCGAGATGGAATAGCCAGGCGCTGACGGTCGAGAGGCGGTTCTCGAGAGCCTGCGCGCCAGGGCTTCCTGGACCGCGATAGGGAGGGTAGAAATCCGTAACGGGCCGACACGCTCGCTTCTGAGCTCCGCTGCCTCTCACGACTTCGTCGATCCGTCCTGCCGTCCGTATCGTGACCACGCGATGCCGCTTTGTAGCCACGCCGACATTCGACCGGTTTGCGCCCCTTGCCCCGCGCTGTCGGTTGCACCAGTTGCGAAGTGGCGGCTCCTGTCCGAGCCATGCCGATTGCGGCCAGCGGGGGCCCGTCGGATCCTCTCGGCGTGGCACTCGAATTGTGCCTGCACCGTGCCCGCGCTCGTCGAGCCCTCAGAGCGCTGCCTTGCATGGAGCGGGAGGAAACCCCAATTCCTCCTGGACACCGGCTGTCCCGCCCCGGGCCGCCCGCAGCCCCCTCACGGCCGGGCGTGGGCCGTTCGAGCGTCTGCGTGCGCCACGCGATTGTGACCCTGGGAGGTCCGCGTAGAATGGCCGAAGGGGTGAACATGATGCGCAGCCCGTTCGGAACCTGTGCGGGCCGGACGCCCGCGATTGGGCTGGCCGTAGCCCTCGCTGTGGGCGTGGGCTTGGCCGGGCAGTCCGATCACCGCACGCGGGAGCGTGAGCTTCTCGCGGAGCTCGTCGAGATCGACACGGGACCTTCGGGCCGGCGAACGACGGAAGCGGCCGAGGCCATGGCGCGGCGTCTTGTGGCCGCGGGGCTGCCGGCTGCAGACGTTCGCGTCGTCAGCGTCGTGCCAGGCGTCGGGAACCTCGTCGCGAGGTACCGTGGGAGCGGGGCAGGTG
>CAZNOC010000233.1:0-6544 GCA_964574545.1 uncultured Bifidobacteriaceae bacterium
AGCGGCAGGGCATCAGCATCAACTTCGGCACCTTCTACAGCCAGGCGCAGGCGCGGCGCGCGGTGATCGGCCTGGACCGGAGGGATCCCACGCCTGCCGAGCTCGACGAGATGCGCCGGCACATGGAGCAGGCGATGCGGGCCGGGGTGCTGGGCATGACGACGGCGCTCATCTACCCGCCGAGCAGTTACGCCGGCACCGATGAGATCGTGGAGGTGGCCCGCGTGGCGGCGCGGCATGGCGGCATCTACGCCAGCCACATCCGCGGTGAGGGGGCAGAGCTGCTCGATGCAGTTGCCGAAGCCATTGCCGTCGGTGAACGTGCCGGCATCCCCGTCGAGATCTTCCATCTGAAGGCCGCGCACGAGCCGGGGTGGGGCACGTTGATGGCCGAGGCCGTCAAGTCCATCGACGCGGCGCGCGGGCGAGGGGTCGAGGTGGCGGCCGACGTCTACCCGTATACGGCCGGAGGCACGGGCCTCGAGGCCACCATTCCGTCCTGGGCGCACGAGGGCGGCGCCGATGCGCTCTTCGAGCGGTTGCGCGATCCCGCGACGCGCGCGCGCCTGAAAGGGGAACTGGCCGCCGGCTCCCCCGGCTGGTGGAACATCGTCGAGGCCTCGGGAGGGTGGCACAACGTCGTGCTCGTGAACGCGCAGAACGCGGAGAACGCCAAGTTCCACGGCATGAACGTTGTGGAGATCGCGAAGGCGCTCGGGAAGGATCCCGCGGACACGGCGTGGGATCTCGTGCTGGAGGGCGCCGGGCGGCGAGTGATGGCGATCTATCACATGATGACGGAGACGGACGTCGAGCTGGCGATGCGGCAGGTGTGGACGAGCATCGGGAGCGACGCCGGCGCGGCCGTCGATCCCGGCGCCGCGGACCTGCTGGGTCTGCCACACCCGCGCAGCTACGGCACGTTCCCGCGCATCCTCGCGCGTTGCGTGCGGGAGCGAGGCACGCTGACGCTGGAGGACGCGATTCGCAAGATGACGTCGTGGCCCGCCACGCGCATGCGGCTCGAGGGACGGGGGATGATCAAGGAGGGCCTCTGGGCGGACGCCGTGATCTTCGATCTCGACCGCATCCGCGATTTGGCCACCTACGAGGAACCCACCCGCTACCCGGAGGGCATCGACTCCGTGATCGTCAACGGCGTCGTCGTGATCGATGGTGACCGCCACACCGGCGCGCGACCGGGACGCGTGCTGTACGGACGTGGGCGCCGGTAAAAGGGCAGCCGCCCCGCTCCCGCCCCGCGCTTGACTTCTTCTACATTTGTAGTAGGATGCCGCCCGGCATCATGCGAGAGTCCCAGCCGCCCCTGAGCGAGGCCGAGTGGAAGGTGATGAACGCCGTGTGGGCGCGGCGCGGCGAGGTGTGCGCCCGCGACGTTCACGCCGTGCTCTCGGCCGACACCGGCTGGGCCTATACGACCGTGAAGACGCTGATGGACCGGCTCGCGCAGAAGGGCGTGCTCGAGGCCCGCGTCGAGCGCAACGTGTCGTGGTACGCGTCGCGGCTGCCGCGCGGTCGCGCGATCGCGACGGCGGCCCGCGCCCTGGCGGCGCGTGCCTTCGGCGGCGGCATGGCGCCGCTCGTGCACCACCTCGTCCGGTCGGAGCGGATGTCGGCGCGCGACCGCGCCGAGCTGCGCCGCATGCTGGACGAAGCGGACGGCCGCGGGAAGGCTCGCGAATGATCGGCATCGACGTGACGCGGGCGGTCATGGCCTGGAGCATCGACAGCGTCGTCGTGCTGACGCCGTTGCTGCTCGTGGCCTGGATGCTCGACCGCTTTGGCTTGCGGCCGTTCGATCCACGCCTCGCGCATGGCGTGTGGTTGATTGTGCTCGTTCGATTGCTCGTGCCGCCATCGGTGTTGCCGTGGCCTCTGGCGGCCGGGCGGGTCGAAGCGCCGCCCGCGGGGCCGTGGCTGTCCGGCGCGGCCGAGGCGTCGGCCTTGTCGCCAGGCGCGGCGCTCTTCGCGGCGTGGTCGGCTGGGGTGCTGATCGTGGTGGTCACGTGGTGCGTCCGCGCGTCGATCGCCTCGCGCCGTCTCTCCGCCGAGAAGGGTGCGGTGCCTGCGGCGTGGGCGGCACGTCTGGTCGAGATCATCGACGAGGCCCGCCTCGCCCGTCGCCCCTCAGTGCTTGTGGACCCCCTGACGTTCGCCCCGTACGTGACCGGGCTCGTGCACCCGCGTCTCGTGCTGCCACCGCGAGCCGACGCGTGGCCGCCGTCCGCGCTCGAGCACGCCGTGCGCCACGAGTTGGCGCACTTGCGCCGCCGCGATCTCTGGGTCGAAGCGGCCTGGATGGCCGCGTGCGCGGTCTACTGGTTCCACCCGCTCGTCCACGTCGCGCGGCGTCGGGCCTACGACGCGCGCGAGCTCTGCTGTGATGCGGAGGTTGCCGCCGTCGTAGGCCCCGACTACCGGGAGAGCCTGCTTCGGATGGCCGCGCGCCAGCTCGACGGGCCCGTGGTCACCCCTCCGCAGCACGGCTGGCATCCCATCCTCTGGCGCCTGAAGGCGCTCGAGCAGTTGCCCGCTCGCCGCTCGCGCCTGGCGACGCTCATTGGTGGCGCCGCCCTTGTCGTGCTGGCGATGGCGTGCCTCGTGCCGCACGTCCGGGTTGCCGCCGGGCCCGCACCTGCCACGGACCTTTCGGGACTCGTCGACCCGACCATCCGTCTCGAGATGGGCCGCGGGTCCCTTCACGTCCGGTACGCCCTGATGGAGCAGATGAACGCCCGGGAGTCCACACGATGATGACCATACCCGCCCTCGTTCGCGCCGCGACCGTGCTTGCCCTGCTCGTCACGCCATCGCTCACCGCAGCGCAGACACCCAGCCAGGAGAAGGCCATGCAGGAGATGATGGAACGGATGAAGCAGGCGGCGACGCCGGGGCCGCCGCACAAGGCGCTCGAAGGCTTCCTCGGCGCGTGGGAGGTCGAGATGGCGATGGTCATGCCTGGCGCGCCCACCCAGAAGAGCACTGGCACGGCCGAGTACCGCTGGCTGATCGACGGCCGCTGGATGTCGCAGCACATCACGGGCTCGCTCATGGGCACTCCCTACGAGAGCTTCAGCATCATGGGCTACGACAACTTCGCGAAGAACCACGTCAGCGTCACCGTCTCGACGGCCGACACGGCGATGAGCATGGCTCGCGGCGTCGTCGTCGATCCCACCGGCAGGACGACGGTCGTCTACGGCACGCTTGACGAGTACACGACCGGCGAACTCCACAAGCCGTACAAGGCCGTGATGCGCCACGTGAGCGCGTCGCGCCACGTGATGGAGATCTGGGACCTGGGCATCGGCGCTGATGGAGCCAAGGTTCTGGAGTTCACGTTCACAAGACGGAAGTAGCGACGGACGATCGCGCCTGCCGAATCCGCGAATCGCGAATGGCGAATGGCGAACAGGGTCCCATGAATCGCTCGCCTCGAATCACGTGCTCCGTCGTATGATCGCCCGGCGTGTCCAACTTCTGGGAGGTCTTCGCCGCCACTGCGGCCCGGGCAGGGGATCGCACGGCGATCGAGGTGCAGCGTCGAGAGATTCTCGAGCGCGTCGGCTACTCTCAACTCGCGGCACGCGCTGAAGGTGTGGCCCGGTGGCTGGCCGGCGCCGGAATCGACCCCGGCGATCGGTGCGCCATCCTGGCCGACAACGACGCGGCCTGGTGCGCCGCCTACCTCGGCATCCTCCGGCTCGGCGCCGTCGCCGTTCCGCTCGACACGAACTACTCGGCCGGCCAGGTGGCGGCCATCGTGGCGGACGCTGGGGCTCGTGTCTTGTTCGCCGGGCCCAGGCTGGGGGACACGGCCGCCGAGGCGGTCGAGGGGCGCGCCGACGTTCGGCTGGCCGCGGTGGACGGACCCCTCGACGCCGGCTCGGAGGGCTCACTGGCGCCGTGTCCGGCGACGTGGACCGATCCCGCGGTCATCCTCTACACCTCCGGCACAACCGCTGAGCCGAAAGGCGTTGTCCTCAGCCACGGCAACCTGGATGCCGAACGCCGCGCGGCGTTCCAGGTCGTGGACGTCAACGAGCGTGACAGCGTGCTCGGCGTGTTGCCGCTGTTTCACGCCCTGGCGCAGGTCGGAAACCTCCTGCTGCCGCTCGCCCTCGGCGCGCGCGTGGTCTTCCTCGAGAGCGTCAACACCACCGAGGTGCTGCGCGCGCTCCGCGAGCGTGAGATCTCCATCTTCGTCTGCGTCCCGCAGTTCTTCTACCTGATCCACGAGCGTGTCCGCGGGGAGGTGGCGAAAGGCGGCGTACTCGCGCGCGCGGCATTTGGGACGCTGTTGCGCGTCAGCCGGACCGCGCGTTCGCTTGGGCTGAACCTCGGCCCCGTCCTCTTCCGCCGTGTCCATGCCGTGATGGGCCTCCAGATGCGGTTGCTCGTCACCGGAGGCTCGAAGTTCGACCCGGCGATCGGCGCCGAGCTCTACGCGCTCGGCTTCACCATTCTCCAGGCCTACGGGCTCACCGAGACGTCTGGTGCGGCCACCATCAGCCGGCCTGACGAGGCGCACCTCGACACCGTCGGACGGGCGCTGCCCGGCGTCGAACTTCGGATCATGCCGCCTGAGGCGGGGGACGCCAACGGCGGCGATCCGCTCGACGGCGAGATCGCCATTCGCGGGCCCATCGTCATGCAGGGCTACTTCCGTAGGCCCGACGCGACGCGCGAGGTGATGCGCGACGGGTGGCTGCTGACCGGCGACCTCGGCCGGTTCGACGCCCACGGACGGCTCACGATTACCGGCCGCCGCAAGGAGGTGATCGTCCTCGCGTCTGGTAAGAACCTGCATCCGGACGAGATCGAGGCGCACTACCGGCAGTCGCGCTACATCAACGAGGTCTGCGTGCTCGGCGTCACCGGCGGAGACACGCACCAATCCGAGCGCCTGCACGCCGTGATCGTGCCTGACGAGGACAGCCTGCGCGAGCGGCGCGTCGTGAACACCGGCGAGCTGCTGCGATTCGAGATCGAGGGGCTGACGGCGCTGCTGCCGCCGCACAAGCGGGTGCTGGGCTACGACATCTGGATGGAGCCGCTGCCGCGCACGACGACCGGCAAGCTCAGGCGCCACGAGATCGAACGCCGACGGGCCGCCGGCGAGCGCGCCCGTCGCGAGGATCGCGAGGCGCCGCTGACCGCCGTCGACCGCGCCTGGCTCGACGACGAGACCCGCGCCGCCATGGTGGCCGCCGTCACGGCGCGGGCGCGGAAGGGGGCGCGCGTGACACCGGACGCGCACCTGGACCTCGACCTTGGTCTCGACTCCATGGAGCGAGTCGAGCTCATCACGGAACTCGAGCAGCGCTTCGGCACGCGGTTCGATGCCGATCGCGGACACGAGGTTCTCACCGTGCGCCAGCTCGTCGACGCCTTGCGCCCGGAAGGGGGCGCCACCCGAACGCACGAGGTGGAAGAGCCGTGGGCCACTCTGCTGAGCGATCTGCCGCCGGCCGACGATCCCGTCCTCGGCGGCCTCCTCGAGCGGCGGTGGCTCTACTCGCCCGCCGGTCTCGTCGTCGTCGGCCTGCTGCGCGCGCTGCTGCCGCGCATCGAGGCCGAGGGGCTCGAACACGTCCCGCCGGGCGGCGCCTTCATCATCTGTCCGAACCACCAGAGCTACCTCGACCCGTTCGTTCTGGGGTGCGTCCTGCCCTATCGAACGCTTCGACAGCTGTTCTTCGTCGGCGCCACCGAGTACTTCTCGTCCCCGGTGATGCGGCGCGTCGCACGGCAGCTCAATCTGATCCCAGTCGATCCAGACGCCAACCTCGTGCCGGCGATGAAGGCGGGCGCATTCGGCCTTGTGCACGGAAAGACCCTCATGCTGTTTCCCGAGGGCGAGCGCTCGATCGATGGCGGGCTCAAGCGGTTCAAGAAGGGCGCACCGATCCTGGCGCAGCACGTCGGCGTGCCGATCCTGCCGGTGGCACTTGGCGGCATCTTCGAGCTGTGGCCCCGCAACCACTCCCTCAGCCTGCGGCTGATGGCGCCCTGGAGCGGTCACCGGATCCGCATCACGATCGGCCCACCGATGACGTTCTCGAGGGACGAGTCGTCCGCCGAGGCGACCGCCAGGCTGCGAGAGGCGATCGCGACGATGTTCGATGCACAGGGCAGTAACCCCGATCCGGAAAGGACCTGATGACCATTCTCGACGCCCTGAGGAAGCACGAGGACCGGTTGATGGCCATACCCGGCGTCACGGGCGTCGGCATCACGGGCACCGGCGAGGATCCAGCCATCCTGGTGATGATCCGCCCGGCCGTCCCGGGTGTCGCGGCGGCGCTCCCAGCGGAACTCGAGGGCTTCCCCGTCCGGGTCGAACCGGCCGGAGAGATCACTGCCTTCGACGATCCGGACTGACCGGTCGCGCTCACTGGCCGCCCTTGACAACGGTGGCCTTCGAGCGTAGCGTGCCTTGCTGCGCACTCCCCCGCCCCCGCGCGCCAGCGTCCCAGCAGGAGGAGCATCATGGCCCGACCCGATCCCATCCTCGCCACCA
>CAZNOC010000234.1:0-6436 GCA_964574545.1 uncultured Bifidobacteriaceae bacterium
CCCACCACCCACTACCCACTACCCACCACCCACTACCCGCCCCTCAGGTTCCGCTACGCCGTCGGCGTGGCGCCTTCTTCCTGCAGCAGCGCCTTGCGGCTGAGGCGAATCTTGCCGGTGGGGTCGATGTTGATCACCTTGACCAGCACTTGCTGCCCTTCCTTCAGCTCGTCACGAACATCCTTCACGCGGTGGTTCGCGATCTCGGAGACGTGGAGCAGGCCGTCGGTGCCCGGCATGATCTC
Organism: uncultured Bifidobacteriaceae bacterium; assembly: GCA_964574545.1. Lineage (GTDB taxonomy): Bacteria > Acidobacteriota > Vicinamibacteria > Vicinamibacterales > UBA2999 > JAUXWO01. Next base: position 246 of record CAZNOC010000234.1, read on the forward strand.
GATGAAGGCGCCGAAGTCGGTGATGCGCTGCACCTTGCCGAGATAGGTCTTGTTCAGCTCCGGCGTCGCCGTGAGCTCCTGGATGATGCCGATGGCCTTGGCGGCCGCCGCCTCGTCCGCCGACGCGACGTTCACGAGCCCATCGTCCTCGACGTCGATCTTGACGCCAGTCCGCTCGATGATCGAGCGGATCATCTTGCCGCCGGGTCCGATGACGTCGCGGATCTTGTCGACCGGAATCCGGATGGACACGATTCGCGGTGCATAGGTCGAGATGGACTGGCGGTGCCCCGGGAGCGCCTCCTGCATCTTCTGCAGGATGTGCAGGCGGCCCTGCTTCGCCTGGGTGAGCGCCGCGCGCATGATCTCGGACGAGATGCCCGAGACCTTGATGTCCATCTGCAGCGACGTGATCCCGTTGGCCGTGCCGGCCACCTTGAAGTCCATGTCGCCATAGTGGTCTTCGGCGCCGGCGATGTCCGACAGCACGGCGTACTTGCCGCTTGTCTCGTCGATGATGAGGCCCATGGCCACGCCGGCGACTGGCGCCTTGATCGGCACGCCCGCGTCCATCATGGCCAGCGAGGCGCCGCAGACCGTCGCCATCGACGAGCTGCCGTTCGACTCGAGGATGTCCGACACGATGCGCACCGTGTAGGGGAACTGCTCCTCGGCGGGCATCATCGGCTGGAGCGCGCGCTCGGCGAGCGCGCCGTGGCCGATCTCACGCCGGCCGGGGCCGCGGAGGAACTTCACCTCGCCGACCGAGAAGGGTGGGAAGTTGTAGTGGAGCATGAAGCGCTTCCACACCTCGCCGTCCACCATCTCGAACTTCTGCTGGTCGTCGGCGGTGCCGAGCGTCGCGGTGACGAGCGCCTGCGTCTCGCCCCGGGTGAACACCGACGATCCGTGCACGCGCGGAAGCACCGTGTTCTCGATGGTGATGGGACGGATCTCGTCGAACGTGCGGCCGTCGAGCCGGATGTTCCGCTCGAGGATCTCGTCGCGCAGGATCTTCTCCTGCAGCGCGCTGTACATGCCCTTGGCCTCGCCCTTGCGGCCGGCCTCCTCTTCGGGCAGCGACGCCACGAACTCCTTGAAGACGCGATCGACCGTGGCGTAGTTCACGAGCTTGCCGCGGATCCGCATGGCGGCCGTCAGCGGCTCGAACGTCTGCGCGCGCACCTTCTGCTCGAACGCCGCGTCCACTTTCACTTCCGGAGCCGGCAGCTTCTGACGTCCGGCATCCTTCGCGAGAGCGTCAATCGTGTCGCAGATCGTCTTGATGGCGGCGTGGGCCACTTCGAGCGCCTGGACGACCTCGTCCTCCGACACCTCATTGGCGCCGGCTTCGACCATCACGATGCCGTCCTTGCTGCCCGCGACGAGCAGGTCGAGCCGGCTCTGCTTGCGCTGCGGGAAGGTCGGGTTGACGACGAACTGTCCGTCCACGTGACCGACGCGGACGCCGGCGATGGTCTTCTCGAAGGGGATCTCCGACAGCGCGAGCGCCGCCGACGCGCCCGTGATCGCCAGCACGTCCGAGTCGTGCTCGGTGTCGGCCGAGATGACCAGGCCGATGATCTGCGTCTCGTAGTTCCAGCCGGCCGGGAAGAGCGGACGAATCGGCCGGTCGATGAGCCGGCAGGTCAGCACTTCCTTCTCGGTCGGCTTGCCCTCCCGCTTGAAGAAGCCTCCCGGAATCCGGCCGGATGCGTAGGTGTTCTCCCGATAGTCCACCGTGAGCGGCAGGAAGTCGATGCCCTCCCGGGCGCTCGACGCGTGGCAGGCGGTGACGAGCACCATGGTGTCGCCCTGGCGGACGACCACGGACCCGTCGGCCTGCTTGGCCAGGCGGCCGGTCTCGATCGACAGCGTGTGCTGGCCGACCTGTAATTCACGTTTGTGCATGGAAAGCCTCTTGCGGGGTCACGTTCCCCAGTGTGCGAGAAAACGAAAATCTGGCGGCAGTGCCACCCGGCACGGCTAGCCGTCGCGCGGACTACTTGCGAATGCCGAGACGCTTGATCAGGTCCGCGTAGCGTCCGGTGTCCTTGCTCTTGAGGTAATCCAGCAGACGGCGCCGCTGGCCGACGAGCTTCAACAGACCACGGCGCGAGTGGTGGTCCTTCGCGTGGGTCTTGAAGTGCTCGGTCAGGTAGGTAATGCGTTCGCTCAGGATGGCCACCTGCACCTCGGGGGAGCCGGTGTCTGAGCCGTGCGTGCGGAAGCTGTCGATGAGCTCGGTCTTCTTGTCTTTCGTGAGCGCCACAGGTCTGTCCTCCACGTGCGGCCGAGAACGCGGTCATACCGCCGTTCCAAGCCGCCGTATGCGTCTATCTGGCACGTGCCAAAAGACTTTTCATGTTAGCGCAAAACGACGGACGGATGCAAAGAACCCGCCGAAGCCCCGGGATCCGCGAGGGCCACCAGCGTGCCGTCCGGCCCCAGCAGCTGGACGGGCCCCGGTCCGTGAGGGGGCGCCGGTCCCGCGAAGTCTGCCGGTCCCACGTCCCGGCCATGGCCGACGTGCTGCACGCCTCGCTCCGTGAGCCGGACGGCCGGCATGTCCGGAAGCAGCCCTTCGAGCGGCCGAAGGCGCCCCAGCAGGGCCGCGCGATGCGCCGGTTGAAGCTCTTCGAACGGGACGGCATCGTCGAGGGTCGCGGCGCCTGCGCGCGTCCGCCGCAATCCGGCAAGGTGAGCGCCGGTGCCCAGCCTCACACCGAGGTCGTGCGCCAGCGACCTGACGTAGAAGCCCGCCGAGGCCCGGACCGTCAGCCGCGCCAGCGGGCCCTCCCAGCCCGTCAACTCGAGCCGTTCGACGGTCACCGGTACCGGCGCCAGCGTCACGGCCTCGGAACGACGGGCGCGTGCGTACGCCCGCTCGCCGTCCACCTTCTTGGCCGAATAGGCCGGTGGAGCCTGCAGGTAGCTGCCGCGAAAGCCCGCCAGGGCCCCCTCTACCGCATCAGGCGACGGCTGGCGGCCGGTCTCCTCCGTCACGGCCCCCGCCGCGTCGTAGGTGTCGGTGGTACGGCCGAACGCGACGAGCGCTTCGTACTCCTTGACGGTGGCCGACAGGAACTTCGCGAGCCGTGTGGCCTTCCCGACGACAAGGGGGAGCACGCCGGACGCCTGCGGGTCCAGGGTGCCCGTGTGGCCAACGCGCGGCGTACCCAGGGCGCGGCGCGCCCGCGAGACGACGTCGTGGGAGGTGGGTCCGAGCGGCTTGTCCACCACCAGCAGGCCGTCGATCTCGGCTGACCGGGTCATGCTGGCGTGTCGGCGCGGGTGACGGCCTCGGCGGCGGCCGAGAGAAAGGCCGCCTGGACGGTGTCGAGATCGCCTGAGGCGCTGCAGCCGGCCGCATTCCGGTGTCCGCCGCCGCCGTGTGCCGCGGCGATGGCGCCGACGTCGGTCGCGCCCTTCGAGCGCAGGCTGATGCGGTAGTTGCCCGGGCCGACTTCCTTGACGAAGAGGACCGCCCGGATGTCCTTTACCGTCAGCGGGAAGTTGATGAGGCCCTCGGTATCGTCGTAGGTGCCTCCCGCTTCGGCCGTCATGGCCGGCGTCAGGGTGAGCATCGCGACGCGGCCGGACGGGTCGAGCCGCATGCCGGCGAGGACCGCGCCCCAAAGCTTCACCCGCGCCAGGCTGCCGCTGTCGTAGTGCGTCCGCGCGATCCACTGCGGGTCGGCGCCGGCGGCCACGGCGCGCCCGGCAATCTCGAACGTGCGCGGCGTGATGTGCGAGAAGCGGAACGAACCGGTATCGGTCAGGACCGCGAGGTAGATGTGCGTGGCCATCTCCGGCGACAGGGGAATGCCGAGCGCGTCGATCAGGGTGACGACCATCTCGCCGCAGGCCGCGGCGGATTCGTCGATCCAGTTGTCGTCGCCGTAGCGCGCATTGCCGGGGTGGTGGTCGATGTTGACGACTGGCGATCGGTCGAGGCCGCTGACGCCGGTGCGGGCCAGGGTTCCGCATTCCATGATGAAGGCGGCGTCATAGGCCTCGTCGACTGTGCCGGTGATCCGGATTCCGCCCACGCCGGGAAAGGGCTGCAGGAACGGCGCAGGCACGTCGGCCATCACCATGTGCGCATCCTTGCCGATCGCGCGCAGCGCGTAGACCATGGCCATGCCGGACCCGATGGCGTCGCCATCGGGCCGTTCGTGGGACGAGACGATGAACCGCCGCCCCTCGCGCAGGCGCGCGACGATCCCGTCGAGGGCGTCAGGAGGGGTCATCAGGCTTGGATTCAGGCGGCGGGGGAGCGACGTCCGGCCCGGCGGGGACGTCCGGTTCGCTCGAGGGCCGCTCGCCGCTGGCCTCTCGCGCTTCCTTCTCGGCCCGCAGTTCCGCAAGGATCTGCTCGACGCGCTCCTGGGCCGCGGTCGCTTCGTCGAAGTGGAACTGGACCTCGGGCACGCGCCGCAGCGACATCCGGCCGCTCAACAGGTGGCGCACGAACGGCGCGGCCCGCGCCAGGGCCTTCTCGGTGCGGTCGCGCTCCGCCCGGTCGCCGATGATCGTCCAGTACGCACGCGCGAGCGACAGGTCCCCGGTCACCTTGACCCGCGTGATCGTCACCAGGCCGATCCGGGGATCGCTGACCTCGGTCGCCAGCATCTGGCTCAGCTCCTCGCGGATCTGCTCGGCGATGCGTTCGACGCGGTGGGACAAGGCCATGGTGGAAGAAGAAAGAAGAAGTTGTCAGTTTCAAGTTTCCAGTTCAAAACGGCTGATGGCCCTTTGAACTGGGAACTGGCCACTGGAAACTCCGTCCGACTAGACCGCGGTCGCGACGCGCTCCATCTGGAAGATCTCGATCACGTCGCCAGGCTTCACGTCGTTGTAGTTCTGCAGGCCAATGCCGCATTCGAAGCCCGTCTTCACCTCGCTCACATCGTCCTTGAACCGGCGGAGCGAGGCGAGCTTGCCCTGCCAGACGATGACGTTGTCGCGGAGCAGGCGCGCCTGGGCGTCGCCCGATCGGGTGATGCGGCCTTCGCTGACCATGCAGCCGGCGATGGTGCCGATCTTCGGCACCTTGAAGATCTCGCGGACCTGCGCGGCGCCCACGCGCACTTCCTTGAAGGTGGGATCCAGCAGCCCGGCCATGGCCTTCTTGATCTCGTCGGTGACCGTGTAGATGACCGAGTGGTTTCGGATATCCACCTGCTCGCGCTCGGCCACGGACGCGGCATTGCGATCCGGCCGCACGTTGAAGCCGATGATGATCGCGTTCGATGCCGTCGCCAGCAGCACATCCGACTCGTTGATGGCCCCGACCGCCGAGTGGATGATCTTGATCTTCACCCGCTCGTCCGACAGCTTGTCGAGCGTATCGGCCAGCACTTCGGCCGATCCCTGCACGTCGGCCTTGATGATGAGCGGCAGCTCCTTGATGCCGCCCTCGGCCAGCTGGGTCTGCAGCGACTCGAGCGTGAGCCGCGCGCCCTTGGTGCCGAGGACCCGCTCCTTCGTCTGCGCCTGCCGGAACATGGCGATCTGGCGCGCCTTGGCCGGGTCGGACACCATCTGGAACGAGTCGCCGGGCGAGGGCAGCGACTCGAGGCCGAGCACCTCCACGGGCGTGGACGGCCCGGCCGCCTTCAGCTGCCGGCCCCGGTCGTCGATGAGTGCGCGGACGCGCCCGGTAATGGGTCCCGCGATGACGTGGTCGCCGACGTTCAGCGTGCCGTCCTGCACGAGGACCGTGGCGACGGGGCCGCGCCCCCGGTCGAGCTTCGTCTCGAGCACGGTGCCGACGGCCCCGCGTTTCGGGTTGGCCTTCAGCTCTCCGATCTCGATGACGAGCAGGATCATTTCGAGCAGGAGGTCGAGGTTCTGCTTCTGCTTGGCCGACACCTCGACGAACACCGTCTGGCCGCCCCAGTCCTCAGGCATCAGGCCGAGCTCGGTGAGCTGCCGCTTGACGGTCTCGGGGTTCGCGTTCGGCTTGTCGATCTTGTTCACGGCCACGATGATCGGCACGTTGGCCGCCTTCGCGTGATCGATGGCTTCCTTCGTCTGCGGCATCACGCCGTCGTCGGCCGCGACGACGAGGATGACGACGTCGGTGACCTTGGACCCGCGGGCGCGCATGAGCGTGAACGCTTCGTGGCCCGGCGTATCGAGGAAGACGACGTGCTTGTCCTTGGCGGCGCCCACCGGCACCAGGT
>CAZNOC010000235.1:0-6370 GCA_964574545.1 uncultured Bifidobacteriaceae bacterium
GGCGGCCGGCCAGTCCCCCGGTCCCCGGTCCCTGGTCCCCGGTCCCTGGTCCCCGGTCCCTGGTCCCTGGTCCCCGGTCCCCGATCAGCGAAGCGCCCCAAACACAAACGCAAAGACATCCGCCTCCTCGTCGATCTTCTTCGACACCGGCTTGCCGGCGCCGTGGCCGGCGCGGGTTTCCACGCGAATCAAGGCCGGGCCCGCGGCCGGGGCCACCGCCGCCTGAAGACGGGCGGCGAACTTCTTGGCCATGCCGGGATCGACGCGGTCGTCGGTGTCCGCCGTGGTGATCAACGTAGGTGGATAGGCCACCCCGTCCACGACGTTGTGGAGCGGCGAGTAGGCGTAGAGGTACGGGAACTGCGCGGGATCGTCGGCCGACCCGTACTCGGGAATCCAGAACCGGCCGACCGTGAAGTGGTGATAGCGGAGCATGTCGGCCACGGGCACGCGGCTCACGACCGCACCGAACAGCTCGGGGCGCTGCACCATCGCCGCTCCGACCAGCAGCCCGCCGTTGCTGCCCCCCTCGATCGCCAGCCGGCTGGGCCGTGTGTAGCCCTCGGCCACCAGCCACTCGGCGGCTGCAATGAAGTCGTCGAACACGTTCTGTTTGCGTTCGAGCATTCCCGCCTGGTGCCAGGCCTCGCCGTACTCCCCACCTCCACGAAGGTTGGGCACCGCGACCACGCCGTTCTCGTCGAGCCACAGAAACATCCGGGGGTCGAACTGCGGGGTGAGGCTGATGTTGAACCCGCCGTATCCGGTCAGAAGCGTTGGCCGAAGCCCGTCGCGCGCGAGCCCCGACCTGTGCACGAGGAACATCGAGATGCGCGTGCCGTCCGCCGACGGATACCAGACCTGTGAGACCTCGTACGCCGCTGCATCGACCGGCGCCAGCCCTGCGCGTCCGAACGGCGCCAGGGCGCCCGTGTGGAAGTCGAATCGATACACCGTGGGCGGCACGGTGAACGACGTAAACCCCACGAACATCTCATCGTCTTCCACGCCTCCGGCGACCGCGGAGACCGATCCGATCGACGGCAGATCGACCTCGCCGGCCGGGGCGCCGTTGGGCGAGAACAGCCGGATGTGGTTGCTGGCGTTCTGCAGGTAGGTGGCGACGAGCGTCCGCCGCACGATCGACACCGACGACAGGGTGTCGGCCTGTTCGGGCACGATCTCCGAGAAGGGCGCGTGTCCATCCGGGCCAGGCGACGGCACGCCACCCGCGACGTCGACCGCGATGATACGGCCAAGCGGCGCCTCGTGATCGGTCCGGAAGTACAGCGTCTCGCCGATCGACTCGGCGAAGTCGAATGCCGATCCGAATCCCGTGAAGAGGGCCCTGGGGCCAGCGCCGGGCTCGGCGAGATCCACGACCGAGACCTCGGCCTTGTCGCTTGCGCCGCGGAGCGACGTCAGGACGAGCCACCGCCCGTGTTCCGACGTCGTTGTCACCGTGATCACCTCGCGGTCGTCGGGCCGCTCGAACACGAGCCGGTCCTCGGCCTGCGGCGCGCCCAGGCGATGGAAGTGGACGCGTGCGAGGTAGTGCTCGTCCCCCGGCGGTACCGTGCCAGGCTCGGGGAAGCGCGTATAGAAGAAGCCCGCGGCGTCGCGCGTCCACGACAGGCTGGTGAACTTCGCCCACTTCAGCAGGTCGGTGCGATCCTGGCCGCTCTCGACGTCGCGCACGTGGATGTCCTGCCAGTCGCTGCCGCCGTGCGACAGCGCATACGCGACGAACGCGCCGTCGGGGCTGACCGACACGGCAGTGAGGGCGATGGTGCCGTCGGCGCTGAGCGTGTTCGGGTCGAGCAGCGTGCGAGGCTCGCCGTCGATGCCGTCCTGCACGAGCAGGATCGGCTGATCCACGGTGCCGTCGTGGAAGGTGTAGAAGTAGCGGCCGCCGCGCCGCACGGGGGCGGTCGCGCGGGGGAAGTCGTACAGGGCGGCGAGCCGCGCCTTCACGCTCTCGCGCAGCGGCCCTTCGACGACCCTCCGCACGAGCGCATTTTGCGCCTCCACCCATGCGGTCGTGTCTGGCGCATCGGCGTCCTCGAGCCATCGGTACGGGTCGGCCACGCGTGTCCCGTGGTAGTCGTCCACCACGTCTCCACGGGGCGCAGCGGGATACCTCCCCGGCGTCTCTCCGTCGATCTCTCTCGAATGCACCTGCACCCTCACACCAGCGGCGACGAGCGCCACGAGCCCGAGCAGCCAGGACAAAGCAGACGAAACGCCGGTGGCTCGGCCGTTCAGATCATCTCGTTCCCGTGCACCGCGGCGCCGAGCAGCGCCGCCTGCGGGTTCAGGATCACCTGCACCGGCATGGCCCGCACCACGGCCTCCATCGGCGCCTTGTCGGTGAAGGCGGCGAGGAAGTCGCCCTTCTCGAGCACCGGCAGGATCTTCGGGGCGATCCCGCCGCCAAGGTAGAGGCCCCCGGTGGACATGGCGCGGAGCGCCAGGTTGCCGGCCGCGGCGCCGTACGCCGAGGCGAACAGGTCCAGTGCCTCGACGCACCGCTTGCACCGACCGTCGATCGCCGCCTTCGAGATTGCCGCGGGCGCATCGTCTGGCTCGATCGTCGATCCGACGGCCGCACACCGTTCCTCTCCGTGCGTGAAACGGTGCAGCGTGACGATCCCGGGGCCCGAGACGACCTGTTCGATGTCGGCCCGCGCGGATCTGCCGAGCAGCATCTCCAACAACGCGATCTCACGGCTGTTGCGCGCGGCGAAGTCCGCGTGCCCGCCCTCGGTGGCGAAGGGCCGCAGCTTGCCGTCGATGTGGTGGAGAACGGACTCACCGAGCCCCGTGCCTGCCGCGATCAGCGCGGCGTTGCCGTCGGCGTGGGCCTCTCCGTGCTGCAGCGTGTGGCGTTCATCGGGCCGGAGCACGGGAATCGCGTGGGCCATGGCTTCGAGGTCGTTCAACAGGCGCACGCGGGTGGTGCGGCACGTCCGGGCAAGCGCGTCGGCACTGGCGTCCCATGGGACGTTGGTGAGGCGGGCCACCTGGCCCACCACAGGGCCGGCGACACCGATGCAGACCGTGTCGATGTGGGGTTCGCGCTTCTGCGACGCCAGGTACGCCGTGACGACCGCCGGCAGGCCGTCGAACTCGGCGGTAGGGAAGCGCTGGATGTCCACGGGGACGGGACGCCGCGGCGCGAAGTCGAAGAGGCCGAGGAGTATCTTGGTTCCCCCGACGTCACCGGCGAGAATCATCGTGAGTCATTGTACTGGACGGCGTATCGCTCACGTGTGGACGGAGTCGTCAGTCCGAGAACTCTCTGGCGAGTTCCACCCATTCGCCATCCGGCGCGAGCCGCTGATACGCGTGCCAGTAGGGCCGAGCCTCTGCCGACCGGCCCGTCTTCTCGAGCGCCACGGCCATGTAGAAATGCGCGTCGGGATAGTCGGGGTTCAAGGCCAGCGCGTGGCGGTAGCAGTCCTCCGCCTCGTGATATCGCCCGTGGTCGTGGTGGATGTTGCCGAGGTTGAAGTAGGCCTCGAAGAACGTCGGGTCCAGGGCGATCGCGCGCTCGTAGAGCGCCTGCGCTTCGGCCAGTTCGTCGCGCGCGTACCGGATGTTGGCCAGGTTGATGATGGCTGCCGGGAGATCGGGGTCGGCTTCGAGCGCGCGGCGATAGGCGCGCGCCGCCTCCTCCTGCCGTTCGGGGGTCCCGTCGTCGAGCAGCGACCCCATCAGGAAGTACTGCTCGGCTTCGCTCAGGGACCGCGAGGGGACCGCGACCCCTGACTGCGGTGCCGGGGACGCAGCCGGTGGTGCCTCACGGGGCGCCAGCGTAAGGATGCGCGCCTGCGGCGCGTCGAGCCTGAAGTCGAAGGCCAACTGCCCGCTGCGGGTGGCCTGCAGATCCCGCAGCACGGCCCGAAACGGCGCGCCACGCTGCAGCTCCGCATGGACCTGTCGCAGCACGGCCAGGTCCGCGAAGCCGAACCATGCGTCCGCCTTGTTTCTGAACGCCGCGTCGATGAACCCCCACTTCTGCAGGTACCGCAGGTGGTCTTCGCGCAGGGCGGGATACATGGCGAGGATGTCACGCTGCCCGTAGTGCTGCTTCCGGAGCTCGGCCACCGGAGGCAGGCCCACGAGACGGCAGTAGGCGTCCTCGCTCATCACCCGGATGCGTCCGGGATGTTCCTGATTGATCTGCGCGGCGCGGCGCAGCTTCTGGCCGTGGCTGCCCGTGTCGGCGGCCAGCGCGGCGTCGTCCGGCACGCCGTCCGGATACGTGCCCGCGCCCGCCACCACGACCGACGTACGCGGCGTCACCTCGTCCTCGGTGACGCCGCCAAGCTCGGTCACCAGCGCGCGCGCCTCGCGGCGGCCCAGGGACCAGAGCTTTCCGATGAAGACGACCGTCTGCTGGTCGAGCGGCTTGCCGTCGGGCAGATCGAAGGGCAGCACGGACATCAGATGCGCTTCACCATGGAGCAGAACGGGGTGGTTGTCAACGAGGGAGGCCCCGAGAGGCCCGGCGAGGGCGCGCGAACGTCTGGACCGGCGCCGCGCGTGCTACCGCCGCCAGTAGTCGTCCACGGCTGGGGGCCGTGGCTCTTCGCGTTTGCGCGGCGCGCGTTTGGCCTTGTAGAGGGTGCAGTCGGTGCACCAGGCCTCTGCCTGGAACCCTGTCGTGCCCGCCATGGGAAGGACATCGCGATGGCCGCAGCAGTCGACGCCTCCGGCTTCGGCGGGACGTCTCCAGCGGCACGACAGGAACTTCTCCTGCGCGGGCGACACCGGTGTGGCGTCGGCCGGTGCTGGCGCCGGCCCTGGCGCCGGTACAGGGCCGGGGGCTGGGTCGCCGCCGAACGGGTCGTCACCGAAGCTCGAAGCCAACCGTCTGCTCCAGCGCGCGCCAGGCGCGCATCTCGTCGGGTGACACGAGCGTCAGGGCGTGTCCGGCCGCGCCCGCCCGGCCGGTGCGGCCGACCCGGTGCACGTAGGTGTCCGGCGTGTCCGGGACCTCGAAGTTCACGACGTGGGCGATCGCCTCGATGTCGAGCCCGCGCGCCGCGATATCCGTCGCCACGAGCACGGGATGCTTGCCCGATCGGAACCCCTCGACGGCCTTCTGCCTGTCGATCTGCGATCGGTCGGCGTGCAGCGCCGCCGCGCGGATGCCCTTCGCCTGCAGGTTGCGCGCCACGCGGTCGGCGCCGATCTTCGTCCGGACGAACACCAGCACCGGGCCGGCCGTGTTCTCGCGGAGGAACTTCGCCAGCCAGTCGATCTTCTTTCGTGTCTCGACCTCGTGCATCGCGTGCGTGATCGTGCGCGCCGCGCCCTGCCGCTGTCCCACCTGGATGAACCGAGGCTCGCGCAGCATCTCGCGCGCCAGCGTCAACACTTCATTGGGCAGCGTCGCCGAAAAGAGCAGCGTCTGGCGGTCGGGCGGCAGGGCCGACACGATGCGCTGCACGTCGGGCCAGAACCCCATGTCGCACATCCGGTCGGCCTCGTCCAGCACGAGCGCCTGCAGCCGCACGAAGTCCGTCGAGCTGTGCCGCATGTGATCCATCAGCCGTCCCGGCGTCGCGACGACGATGTCCACGCCGGCCTTGAGGGCGCGCTCCTGCATGCCCATCTCCACGCCGCCGTAGACCGCGATGCTCGAGCACGGCGTGTGGTAGATGAGGCCGGTGATCGTGTCCTCGATCTGCACGGCCAGTTCGCGGGTCGGCGCCAGGATGAGCGCCCGGGTGTAGGCCTCGCGCTCGTCCGTGCCGTAGGGCGGCTGCTCGGTCAGCAGGGCTTGCAGAATGGGGACGACGAAGGCCAGGGTCTTGCCGGTGCCGGTTTCGGCGCAGGCGACGACATCACGTCCGGCGAGCGCCAGCGGAATCACCGCCGACTGGACCGGGCGGGTCGCTTCGAAGCCCATGTCGCGGCATCCCGCCATCAACCGCGGGTCGAGGCCCATCGAGGCATACGCGAGCGGCGCCGGCTCCGATTCGGCGCGTTCCCAGGGGATGTCGGGCGCGGCGATGGCGGGTGAGGCGCCTCCCGTGCGATGGGCCGGTGGCCGGCCGCTGCTGCGGGACGAGCCCCCCCGGCGTCGAGGCGGCCGGGATGAGGCAGTCTTGAAAGTCAACGTTCGGGTTTTCTCAGCGGGCGCGGAACGTGATGATTCCGCGCACCGGATCGTAGGGCGAGACGCCCACGGTCACTCGGTCGCCAGGAACCACCTTGATTCGGAACCGGCGCATCCGGCCGCTCAACTGGGCCAGCACTTCGTGGCCGGACTCGGTCTGCACACGGTAGAGGCCGCCGCTGTGGACCGCCGTGACCGTGCCCTGCATGTCGATGAGATCGTCTTTGCTCAAAAGGGTCG
>CAZNOC010000236.1:0-2324 GCA_964574545.1 uncultured Bifidobacteriaceae bacterium
CGCCCCCGCCGCCCCCGCCGCCGCCGCCGCCGCCGCAGGCCGCGGCGCCGAAGCCGCAGGTGGACGTCAATCCCGCTGCGGCGCCTGTCGAGGCGCCGGCAGAGATTGCTCCGGAGACGGGCATTGAAGCGGGCTTCGAGGGCGTCGCTGGCGGTGTCGAAGGCGGCATCCCTGGCGGCGTGGTCGGCGGCATCACCGGCGGCATTCCCGAAGCGCCCCCGCCCCCGCCTCCGCCGGCCGAGCCGGTGCGGGTCGGCGGCAACATCAAGCCACCAACGAAGGTCAGGGACGTGCGGCCGCAGTATCCGCCGATCGCGCAGTCGGCGCGCGTCCAGGGCATCGTCATCATCGAGGCCACGATTGGCCCCGACGGCGCCGTGCGTGATGCACGGGTGCTCCGGTCGATTCCGCTGCTTGATCAGGCGGCGCTCGACGCGGTGCGCCAGTGGCAGTTCACGCCGACGCTGCTGAACGGCGTGCCGGTGCCGGTCATCATGACGGTCACGGTGCAGTTCACGCTGCAGTAAGTCGGACCTCAACGTTTCGGCGCACGTTTGATTGTTTCAGGCGACAGGCCCGAGGGTCCGACGGTAGGGCCGTCATTTTCGGCAACGACACGTCTTGCTCTTGGAGGGAACGGTAAATGGATCTCTACGACATGTTCATGCAGATGAGCCCGCTCGTGCTGGCCATCGCTGGTGTGCTGTTCATCATGTCCTTCTGGTCGGTGGGCGTCGCCATCGAGCGCATCTACACCTACAGCCAGGCGAAGAAGCAGTCCAAGATGTTTGCGCCCCTCGTGGCCAAGCACCTCAAGGAAGGCCGGCTGAAGGAAGCCATCGCGCTGTCGTCGGCCAAGGAGTACCGCTACAGCCACCTCGCGAAGGTGGTGCTGGCCGGCCTCCAGGAGTACCAGTTCCAGCAGGAGAGCGGCACGAACCTGTCGCGTGAGGACCTGCTCGACACCGTGCGCCGCTCGATTCAGCGCGCGACGGCCCTCACGAACAACGACCTGAAGAAGGGCGTCGCGAGCCTTGCCACGATCGGCGCCACGGCGCCTTTCATCGGCCTGCTCGGCACGACCATCGGCGTCATCAACGCGTTCGTCGGCATCGCGACGACGGGCTCGGGCGGTATCGGCGCGATTTCGGCCGGCATTTCGGAAGCGCTGGTGAAGACCGCGCTTGGCCTCTTCGTCGCCATCCCGGCGGTGTGGTTCTACAACTACCTCACCGGCCGCCTCGAGTACCTCACCGTCGAGATGGACAACTCCTCGTCGGAACTGGTCGACTACTTCATCAAGAAGACGGCCTAGACGCGGCCCGGGCGCGGCGGTCTCCGGTGACCGCCGCCACGTTCGTCGTTCGCGTAGGACAGGTAGTTAGCCGGGAGATTGCACCATGTCGATGGACATCGGCTCCACTAAAGGTGGGGTCAAGTCGGATATCAACGTGACGCCGCTCGCCGACGTCATGCTCGTGCTGCTGATCATCATGATGATCGTCGCCCCACTGCTGCAGCAGGGCGTGGACCTGCGGCTGCCCACGGCGGCCAACAGCGTCGACAAGCCGGAGACGCAGGAGCAGACGATCGTCTCGGTCACGGCCGACGGGCGGTTCTGGGTGAACGGCGTGGTCGTCAACCCCGAGGATCTCCGCCTCCGCGTGGAGGATATCCTCGAGACCAAGACCGAACGCACGGTCATCATCAAGGCCGACGAGGATGCCCAGTACGGCGCCGTCATGGACTGCATGGATCAGCTCCGCATGGCCGGCATCGAGGACATGGGGCTCATCACCGAGCGCAAGGCCCAGGCGGGCGGGTTTGGAGGCAACTGATGGCCGGCGGACACAAGCACTTCGGCGCCGAAGATGTCGTCAAGGGGAAGGCCCTCACCGCCTCCGCCGACATGAACATCACGCCCTTCATTGACGTGCTGCTCGTGCTGCTCGTCATCTTCATGGCCGCCCTCCCGCTCTCGCAGAAGGGCATCGACGTCAACCTGCCGGCCGAGACCCGCAGCGCCGATCAGCAGGTCGTCGATGTGTCGCAGATCGTGCTGGAGTACACGGCCGACCGCCGCATGTCGGTCAACAAGCAGGACGTCACCCTCCAGGACCTCGAAGAGCGCCTCCGCGCCATCTTCGAGGAGCGCAAGGACAAGACGATGTTCATCGCCGCCGCCGGTTCGCTGCGGTACGGTGACATCATCGACGTGATTGACGCCGCCAAGGGCGCGGGCGTCGAGAAGGTCGGCATCGTGACCGAGGGCATGCGCCGCGCCGCCGGCGTGGGCTCCAACTAGATCCGAACCCGTTCCAGAA
>CAZNOC010000236.1:2424-6343 GCA_964574545.1 uncultured Bifidobacteriaceae bacterium
CACGCCTGTCCATTCGCGCGCATCATGGAAGAGCGTCTCGCGGCCAGACTCGTGCAGATTGGCGTCAGGACGCTCAACGACCACCAGCGCGCGCAGGCGAAGAAGTTCGGCGTGGAGCAGTACGGGATGGAGCGTTGGCAGGAGGCGCCGCTCGACGCCCTGCATGGGCCGGTGTACGTGTCGATCGACCTCGATGTCCTCGACCCGGCGTTTGCGCCCGGGCTGTCCCACCCTGAGCCTGGCGGCTTGTCTGTTCGGGACGTCGTGAGCCTGCTGCACCGGCTGAAGGGTGAGGTGGTCGGCGCCGACATCGTCGAGTACAACCCGACGCTCGACGTCCGAGACCTTACGGCGCGCGTGGCGGCGAAGCTGATCAAGGAGTTGGTGGCAGATAGATAGATGGATATCTGGTGAGCTCTTGATGTGGTGATGTGGTGATCTGATGTGAGGATGCGCGATCTTCAGATCTATCTGTTGATCCGGGGATCTGAGCCGCCGACAGCTGAGAGCCGATAGCTGAGAGCCGAGAGCTGATGGCTGAGAGCTGATCGCCTCGCGTACAGAGAAACGGCCCGGCGCGGCGTGATGCTGCGCCGGGCCGTTTCCGTTTGCGAGGCCGCCCGCTAGAACGTGTAGCGGAGGCCGATCATCATCCGGTAGACGTCGCTGAGGAACGCGGTCGACTCGTACGACTTCGTCATCAGCTCGTTGTTGACCACGCGGAGGCGGTACTGCGCCCGGCCCTGCGCGTCGGCGGCACCGCCCTGCGCGGAGCTCGGCACGATCAGCGGCTGCGCGTTAATCAGGCGCTGCCCGACGCCCCAGTCGCTGTTGAGCAGGTTGCCGAAGTTCAGCACGTCGAGCCGGAGCTGCAGCGTGTTGCGACGGCCCAGGATGTTGGCGAAGAGGTCCTGCGACACGCTCAGGTCGATGCGCGTGATCATCGGGAGGAACACGGCGCCGCGCTGCGCGAACTGACCGCGGTTCTTCGAGAGGTAGCTGTCCTGGGCGATGTAGGCGTTCCACGCCGCGGCCTGCTCGCCAGCCGTGAACGTCCGGCCACCGGAGGTGAACGTCTGGAAGTTCATCTCCGAGACATCGCGCGCGATGTAGATCAGGTCGTTGCTGAACCCGCCGTCGCCGTTCAGGTCGCCCGAGTAGCGGTAGCTGGCGTTGCCGATCGTCCGCGACTCGATGAAGGCCGAGATGGACGTGGCGCCGAAGCGGAACCACTCCTTGCTGTAGGAGGCGGCCAGGAACACCCGGTGTCCCGGTGACCCCGCCGAGAACCCAAGCCCGGGGTTGTTGGGGTCGCCGGAGTGCGGGTTGTTGTTCCAGGAGCCGAAGGCGATGGAGCCTGGGTCGATGGTGTTCTTGGCCTCACCGTAGCTGTAGGCCGCGCGCACGAACAGGCCCGCCATGGTCTTCTGCAGCGACCCCGACAGGTTCCACGACGTGCCCTCGTTCTGGTTCTTCAGCACCACCGCGTTCGAGATGTTGCTGTGGATGCGGTTGCCCGTCGTCCAGCGCGGCCGGTTGTCGGCGCCCGCGAAGGCAGTGGCGGGCTGCGCCAGATTGGCGTTGATGTAGTAGATGCCGTTGACGTCGCGGTTGTAGAGGAACTCGGCCGTGCCGCTCCAGCCCCAGGGCAGGCGCTGGTCGATGGCGACGTTGGTGCGCCAGATCTGCGGGAACTTGAACTCGGCGTCGGTCAGCGCGAGTTCGTAGGCCGTGGCGGGCGCGCCGGTCACGGTGGACGGCTTGTAATGGTTCGGGTCCGGGTGGAACGGCCGGGTGTTCGTGTTGTCGATGGACTGGAAGCCCGTCAGGACGCCCGTGTTGCCGATCTGGTTCGAGATCCAGACGTAAGCAGGGCGGCCCGTGAAGACCCCCGTGCCGCCGCGTACCTGGGTGCGGCGGTCCCCGTTGACGTCCCAGTTGAAGCCGACGCGCGGCGACCACAGGAGGTTTGCGTCGGGCAGCTTGCCCGTCTCGTACTGGACCGCTGCGCCCGTCTCGTCGCGGAACGTCAGGGCGTCGGCATTCACGTTGGTGAAGCCCGTGTCACCGAAACGCGGCACGTCGAAGCGGAGGCCCGCTGTCACCGTGACGTTCGATCTCGGCCGCCACTCGTCCTGGATGTACGCGCCCGCGTACAACACTTCGAGGGGCTGCAGCGGCTCCTCGAGGCCGGGGATGTTCATCCAGCGCACCTGGAAGCGTCGCAGGCTGACCGGGGACGTCGTCCGGTTCGGGTTGGCGAGGTGGTCGTTGGCGTCGGTGTAGAAGTCCGCGAGCGAGTTGTAGACGTAGGCGCTCTGCGAGCCGGGGAAGAACACGTTTTCCGACTCGTAGCGCTCCACGCTGAAGCCCGCCGTGATCGAGTGCTTCTCGCCGAAGCGCGTCAGGTTGTTCTGGAGCTGGAACGTCTTGTAGCGCAGCTGGTTGCTTGGCGTGAACGGCTCGAAGCCGAACGACGTGTAGGTGCTGCCCGACTCGAGCACGTCCACCAGCGGGAAGAACGACCCGCCGCGCACGTCGCGGCTCTCGTCCTGCGACGTGTAGCCCACGATGAACTGGTTCGCCATCGAGGTGCCGATGATCGAGTTCAGCTCGCCGATGCCCGACCGGATGTTCTCGAGGATCTGGTAGTTGGTGTTCTGGAAGTTCAGTCCCGTCGTGTTCGAGCGGCGCCCGCCGAAGCCGAGCGACGAGGAGTTGGATGCCAGCACGTCCGTGCTGCTGTCGAGGTGCACGTAGCGGAAGGTCAGCTTGTTGTTGTTGTTCAGGTTGTAGTCGAGCTTACCGAGGAATCGCACGGCCGGCGTTTCGTGGTCGTAGCCCTGGAAGGGGCCCGTCTCGTAGCTGAACCGGTTCTGCAGGAAGCTCGAAAGCGAGGTGAGGTCCGAGCCGAGCACGCGCGTCACGCCGCCGCCGACCGTCTGGCCGCCCGCGTTGGCGCTGAAGGTCGTGCCCGGCTCCGTGAGCGCCTCGTTCTCGTAGTTCATGAAGAAGAACAGCTTGTTCCGCAGGATCGGCCCGCCGAGCCAGCCGCCCGTGTTGCGGAACTCGAACGTGCCCGGGTTGTACGCCAGACCCGCCGCGTCGGTCCCCACGAGGCTGTCGTCACGGATCTGGTGGTAGATCGAGCCGCGGAACTGGTTGGTCCCGCTGCGCGTGACCGTGTTGATGCCCGCACCGACGAAGTTGCCCTGGCGCACGTCGAACGGCGCCACGCTCACCTGCACCTGCTCGACGGCGTCGAGCGAGATCGGCGCCACGCCCGTGCGGTCGCCTGGCGTGCTGCCGAGGCCGAACGAGTTATTGAAGGAGGAGCCGTCCACCGTGATGTTGTTCAGACGGCTGTCCTGGCCCGCGAACGACAAACCGCTCGACTGCGGCGTCAGACGGGTGATGTCCCCGAGGCGCCGGCCCACACTCGGCAGCGCCGCGATCTCTTCGCGCGCCACCGAGGTCGCCGCCCCCGTGCGGCTCGACGCGAACACCGGGTCCGACGTCCCACTGACCACGACCGTCTCGACCACCGCGATGGCGCTGACGGAGAACGCGAGGTCCGTCGCCTGGCCGAGGGTGACCGAGATGCTGTCCTGCGTCTGCGGCTCGAACGCGGTGCCCGTGCCCTGATAGGCCACCGTCACCGCGTAGGGTCCGCCCACGCGCATCCCCTGGATGAAGAACCTTCCGTCGGGACGCGTCGTCGCCTCGTAGACCGAGCCTGACGGCTGGTGAATGGCGATCACGCTGGCACCGCCGACGGGCTGCGCGCCGTCGGTCACGATGCCGGACAGCGATCCCGTGGTGACGCCCTGCGCGAACGCCGGCACGAAGGCCAGCATCAGCAGAGCCACCGCCATCGACGCACGGCGCACGCTCGTAAACACCTGTTTCATCACTGCTT
>CAZNOC010000237.1:0-6341 GCA_964574545.1 uncultured Bifidobacteriaceae bacterium
TTGACTTCACCACGGCGGGACGTCAAAGTCAGGGCGACGCCGGGGTGTCGATGGGCACGGGCCGGCGCCACCGCGATGTCTGTGAGCGAAGTGCCTTGCCCCTCTCCCGTTGACGGTACCAGTGACAAAGCGAACGTTCGCATGGGTTCTTGTCGCGATTGTGGTCGCGATCGGATGGTCTGCCTGGAAGCTCATCGGAGGCTCCAGGGAGGTGGCGGGCGCTGGCGAGGTCATGACCGTCTCCACTCGCACATTCTCCGCATCAGTTGGCGCCATCGGAGCCATCAAGCCGCAGATTGGCGCCGAGGTTCAAGTGGGGTCCCGCATCTCGGGCCGCGTCGCAGGTCTGCGCGCCAATATCGGCGATCTCGTCCGAAAGGGACAGGTGATTGCCGAGTTGGAGACGGCCGAGCTCGATGCGGTGATCGCCCAGCGCCGTGCCGAGGTGAAGCTCGCCGAGGCCCGGTTCGGCGCGTTCGACACGTTGACCCCGGAGGAGGTGGCTCAGGCGGAGGCGAACGTCGCCAGCGCCGGAGCCAGCGCGACGCTGGCAGCCGAGGACGCCGCGCGCCAGCAGCGGCTGTTCGCCGATGAGCTCGTGCCGCAGGCCGTGGCTGACGCCGCGCGCGACCGGCGGCTCGCCGCCGAGGCGCAGCTCGAGTCGGCCCGACGTGCCCTCGCCGTCGTTCGCACCGGCAATGCGGAGCGCCGGCGGCAGGCTGCGGCCGAGGTGGAGCGCGCGCGCGCCTCGCTTGAGAGCGCCATGGTGGATCGGTCCTTCACGGTCCTGCATGCGCCCATTTCGGGAGTCGTGGCCTCGGTCGCGACGCAGGAGGGCGAGACCATTGCGGCCGGCCTCAACGCACCGACCTTTGTGACGATCGTCGACCTCGAGCGGCTCCAGGTCGATGCCTACGTTGACGAGGTCGACATTGGCAAGGTGCAGGCAGGCCAGCGGGTGACGTTCACTGTTGACGCCTTTCCGGCGCGCGACTTCACGGGGCTGGTGTCCGCCATCTATCCGACTGCCACCATCCAGGACAACGTCGTCAGGTACATCGTCGCCATCGGGATTGCGGAGGGTTATGTCGGTCTGCTGCGCCCCGAGATGACCGCCAACGTCAGGATCGAGCTCGAATCCCGGGACGTGCTCGCGGTCCCGTCCCGGGCGATTCGGCAGGAGGGCGGGCAAAGCGTCGTCTATGTGCTGATCGACGGCGTGGAAGAGGTCCGGGCGATTCGGATCGGCTGGCGGGATGGCCCCTGGGCCGAGGTCGTGGAGGGACTGGCCGCCGGGGAGCAGGTGCTCGTCGACGGTCCCGCCCGCACGGAGGGACAGTCATGAGGAGAACGCAGCGAATCGCCCGGGATGTGACGGTCTCCTTGCTGGCGAACAAGCCGAGGGCACTCCTGATGATGCTGGGGCTGGCAGTGGGCGTGGCGGTGCTGTCCTCGGTGATCGTCATCGGCCAGGGCACGCGCGACCGCGTCATGGACCTCGTCGAGATGCACGGCCTCGACATGATGATGGTCCGCGCGGGCGGAGACGTCCAGGTGTTTGCGCCACAGGCGGATCGCGGGTTGGCCTCATTGGTCGAGGCGGACGCGCGGGCGATTGCGGCGGAGGTGCCCGGCGTCGAACTCGTGAGTGTCGTCCAGAACCAGCGCGGCATCAGCGTCGTCCACGCGGGTCGATCGGTGGTCACACGCGCCTTCGGCGTGGAGCCGTCGTGGAGCGAGATCAGGCGGTGGTACGTCGCCGACGGTGCGTTCTTCACGGAAACGGATTCCGCGGCCATGGCCCGGGTGGTCCTGCTCGGCGCCAATGTGGCCCGTCAGCTGTTTCCCGATGGAGGAGCGGTCGGCCGCGTGGTCCGCGTCGCCAACGACCCGTATACGGTGGCGGGCGTCTTCGCCGAGGTTGGCGCCAGCGCCGGCGGCGAGGACTACGACGACCGCATCGTCGTCCCCTTCACGACGTCGTCGCGGCGCCTCTTCAACCGACCCCACCTCGAGCAGATCGTGTACCGCGTGTCCGACGTCCGCCGGATTCCGGAAGCGGCCGAGCGCACCAGGGCCTTGCTGCGGGTACGTCACGGGATCGCTTCTGGCGTCCCGGACGACTTCTTCGTGCGCGAGCCCGAAGACGTCCAGGGTGCGGCTCTTGAGACGTCGACAACGCTGACGGCCATGCTCGTCGCCCTCTCGCTCGTGGCGCTGGTCGCCGGCGGCCTCGTCATCATGAACCTGATGCTGATCGCCGTCGCCCAGCGATCGCGGGAGATCGGACTCCGTCGGGCGCTCGGAGCGCGCACGTCGGACATCAGCCGGCAGTTTCTGATCGAGTCGCTGCTCGTGTCTGGGGCAGGAGGCGTGATCGGTGTCGCGGCCGGCCTCGCGGCAGCGCTCGGGCTCGAAGCCGCCGGCCTGGCCAGCGCCTCGGTGACGTGGGTGCCCTTCGCGGCTGCACTTGGGGTGTGTGTCGCGATTGGGCTGGCGTTCGGCGTGCATCCGGCTCGGAGGGCCGCCGGCGTCGATCCGGCGACGAGCCTTCGCGGAAGGGCGGCCTGACCATGAAGGGATCCGAGGTGCTGACGATCGACGTGCGCGACCTGACGCGCACCTACCGGCGCGGGGCCATGGAGACTCAGGTGCTCCGGGGCGTGACGTTTCAGGTGCCGCGTGGTGAGTTCGTGGTGATCATGGGACCGTCCGGGTCGGGAAAATCCACGCTGCTCAACGTACTCGGACTGCTCGATCAGGCGGACGGCGGCCGGTACTTGCTCGACGGAGAAGACCTCTCCGACGCCGACGACGACACCCGCTCGGGGATCCGCAACCGCAAGCTCGGATTCGTGTTCCAGCAGTTCCACCTGCTGGAGCGAGCCACGGCCCTTCGAAACGTCACGCTGCCCCTGCTTTACGCGGACGAGGATATCGACGATGGCGCGGCGCGGGCCCAGCGGGCGCTGGAAGCGGTCGGCCTGTCGCACCGCGCGCAGCACCTCCCGAGCGAGCTGTCCGGTGGCGAGCAGCAGCGCGTGGCCATTGCGCGGGCCTTGATCAACGATCCCGCGCTGATCCTCGCCGACGAGCCCACCGGCAATCTCGATGCGGCGAGCGGCGCGGAGATTCTGGGGATCTTCCGCCGGCTCGTGAACGACGGGCGGACGCTTGTCATGGTGACCCACGACCGCGCCGTCGCGGAGCACGCCGATCGCATCCTCAGCGTTCGCGACGGACGCATCGTGGCCGACGAGCCAGTTGCAGCTGACGCGCGCCCCGCGCCCGCAGCGACCTCAGACCGCGCCTGATGCGAACGTCCGGCCTTCTTCGCAGGGCGGCTCGCAGCCTCCGGCTTTCGGTCGGGCTGCTCGCCGCGCACCGGCTTCGCACCGCGCTCAGCGTGTCGGGCCTCCTCGTCGGTGTGGCCGCCGTGATCGTCATGGTGGCGGTCGGCGAAGGCGCGGAGCGCCGTGTGCTCGAGCGCCTGCGCGGCATGGGGACGAACCTGCTGGTCGTCGCCGCGGCGCCCGCGCCGCGCGTCGCCGGGCGCCCGCGCCAGGTGGACGTGGTCACGCTGCTGCGCGCTGCGGACGCAGCCCTCCTCCGACAGAGTCCCTTCGCCGTGGCGGCCGCGCCGGCCGTCAACCAGCGAAGCGTGGTGCGGTGGGAGGGCCGGAGTACGACGACCACGCTCACGGGGACAACGCCGGAGGGACTTGGCATTCGCAACATCCGGGCGGCTGCCGGGCGACTGTTCGATGACGATGACGAAGAAGCGCTCCGCCGCGTCGCGGTGCTCGGGCCGACGGTGGCACGCAGCGTGTTCGCCGAGGCGGATCCCGTTGGCCGTGCGGTCCGGATCGGTCAGGCGGCCTACGAGGTGATAGGTGTCACGGAGCCGCGGGGCGTGGATCCGGGAGGCGCCGACCTCGACGACGTTGCCGTGGTGCCGTTTTCGACGGGCGCGAGGCGTGTCCTCAATATCCCGTACGTGCACGCGATCTTCCTGCAGGCGCGCAGCCCCGCAGATCTGGCACCGCTCGAGCGGGACGTGCGCCTCCGGCTCGGCGGCCGGCTCGATGTGCGCGCCGGCACCCCGGAGCCCTTCGTGGTCCAGAATCAGGCCACGCTGCTGCGCACGGAGCGCGGCGCGGCGCACGCCATGAACAGGCTCGTGGTCGGCGTCGCGCTGATGGCCATGCTGGTTGGCGGGATCGGCATCCTGGCCGTCATGCTGATCGCGGTCCGCGAACGCACGCGAGAGATTGGCCTGCGGCGCGCGCTCGGCGCCCGCCGACGCGATATCCAGATCCAGTTCATTCTCGAGTCGGCCATGCTGGCGTTGGCGGGCGGCGCGGCCGGCATCGTGGTGGGAGTGGCCGTGGCAGGAGTCGCGGCGCTGGTGGGGCCGTGGGACCTGGTCCTGTCGTGGCGTCCGGCGGTGCTCAGCCTGTCGGGGTCGGTACTGCTTGGACTGCTGGTGGGCGCGATCCCCGCCGCACGGGCAGCAAGGCTGGAGCCGATCGAGGCGCTACGCTCCCAGTAGCGCCTCAAGTTCCCCCTTCGAGCCGCATCCAAGCTCGACCTGTCGAGCCTGAGGCCTGTCGGTCCTGACCTGCCGGACTCCCCGGACGTCCCGAACGTGAAGCTACTCCCGTCCCCTGGCCGTACCCTCACGCCTGGGGTCGGCGCCCCCCGCCCATCGGCCGCGGCCCGGTGCGCGTGCGAAGGCGCCAGGGGCGCCGGAGGCGTGGGTGCCGTTGAGCACGATGCCCTGAAGCCCGCTGTTGATGTCGGTGATGGTGACGAGGTGGCCGCGGGCCGACAGGTCGGCCTCGAGCGCGGCCAGCGGCGTTCCCCGTTCGAGCAGCGTCGTGGCGGAGGCCTGTGCCCCGAAGTTTGGGAGGTCGATCGCCTGCTGGATGTCGAGCTGCCAGTCGATCAGGCCGATGAGGGTCTTGGTGACGTACTGGATGATGGCGGCGCCGCCGGGCGAGCCGAGGAGGGCTTCGACCTCGCCGCGGGTGTTGAACACCACCGTGGGGGCCATGGAGCTGCGCGGGCGCTTGCCGGGCTCCACGCGGTTGGCCACAGGCCGTCCGTCCGCGTCGGTGGGCGCCAGCGAGAAGTCGGTGAGTTCGTTGTTGAGCAGGAACCCGCCGACCATCTGCAGGCTCCCGAAGCCGTTCTCGATCGTCGTCGTCATGTTCACCATGCGACCGTTGCTGTCGACGATCGAGACGTGGCTCGTCGAGGGGAGGTCGAGGGACCGATCGCGGCCGAGGGCGGAGGCGCCAGCCGGGACGCCGGCCGCGGGCAGGCCGAGACTGCGGTCCATGCGCACGAGCGCCGCTCGGGACTTCAGATATGCCGTGTCGAGCAACCCCGCGACGGGGACAGCCACGAATGCGTCGTCTCCGACGTAGATGGCGCGATCGGCGTACGCGAGACGGTACGCCTCGGAGATGAGGTGGACGGCATCCGCCGATCCGGGCGGGAGGCTTGCAAGATCGAAGTGCTCGAGGATGCCGAGGGTCTGAAGCACGGCAATGGCACCGGAACTCGGGGGCGGCATGCCGCACAGGGAGAAGCCGCGGTATGAGCCGCACAGGGGCGCGCGTGTCGTGGGCTCATACGTGGCGAGATCCTCGAGCGAGAGCCGGCCGGGATTCGTCGGATGCGACCGGACCGCATCCACGATCGCCTTGGCCATCCGACCGGTGTAGAACGCCTCAGCGCCGCCGTCGGCGATCGTGCGAAGGGTGGCGGCCAGCTCGGGATTGCGCAGGAGGCTGCCCTCCTCCCTGGCCTCGCACGAGTCCGGCTTGAGGAAGTAGGCGGCGGCCGCCGGCTGCGCGCACAGCCGATCGGCCGTCCCGGCAATCATCGTGTGCAGGCGCGGCGAGATTGCGAAGCCGCTCTCTGCAAGAACGATGGCCGGCTCGAAGAGCGCGGCCCATGGGAGAACCCCGTGCGCCCGATGCACGCGCTCGAAGAGGCGCACGACGCCAGGAGTGCCGACAGAGAGCCCGCCGTCCACGGCCTGGGCAAAGGGGAGCGGCTGGCCATCAGCGCCCAGGAACATGTCCGGCGTGGCAGCGGCGGGGGCCGTCTCGCGGCCGTCGTATGCGACGAGATCGCGCGACTCGGGGTCGTGGTGCATGAGGAACGCCCCGCCGCCAATCCCCGACGACTGCGGTTCGACGAGCGTGAGGACCATCTGCACGGCGATGGCGGCGTCCACGGCGCTGCCGCCCTGCGCCAGGATCGCGATCCCCGCGTCCACCGCCAGCGGATTGGCCGCCGCGACCATGTCACGCTCGGCATACTGGGTG
>CAZNOC010000238.1:0-6340 GCA_964574545.1 uncultured Bifidobacteriaceae bacterium
CGATAGCGCAGCCGGAACGGATCGGGCTCGCCGAGCGACTGCCGCACGGCGGCATAGCGCGCGGCCGATCGCTCATACGACCACATGAACACATCCCGCAGAAGCTCGATGCGATTGAGCTCGTAGACGCCGAGCATGGCGTGCGCATACAAGCCGCGGGGCAGATCCGTGAACGAGAGCGGCGAGAGGTTCGCCTTGATGAACGGGATGTTCGCCGCCATCCGCGACACGCGCTTGTTCACATCATCAAACGGTTGCAGGTACGGCAGCTGCACCATCACGAACAGCGACCGCTCGAACGGATCTGTGATCGCCTCAGCAGTGGCGAGCAGCTGATCAAAGCACTCCTCGACGAGCTGCGGCGTCTCCGGCGGGTGGTAGACCGACCCGTCGATGCCGACGCCGATATGACGCAGCCTCCCGGCGGCCCGCTGGTCCGCCAGCAGGTTGTTGGCGAGGATGCCGTGCAGGTTCAGGATCGTGTAGCGATTGAAGCCGATGTCCGCCGCGTTGCCGA
Organism: uncultured Bifidobacteriaceae bacterium; assembly: GCA_964574545.1. Taxonomy (GTDB): domain Bacteria; phylum Acidobacteriota; class Vicinamibacteria; order Vicinamibacterales; family UBA2999; genus JAUXWO01. The sequence goes on from CAZNOC010000238.1 coordinate 518, forward strand.
CCAGGAACTCCACGGCATCCTTGTGATTGAGGATCATCTGCGCTTCGAGCCGATCGCGGCCCTCTGCTTCCTGGCCGAACTCGATCAGTCGCTTCGTATCCAGCAAGGAATAGGTGTTGCCCTCAAGGCGACTCGAGTTCCACGAGAGATCGATCAGCAGACGGTTCAGGATCTGCCGTGCGTAAGTGCCCGCCGGCTCCTGCCCGCTCACCGGGCGGGCGCCGATCTCTGGGAGGCGCGCGCGCGCGGCCTCCGAAAGATAGAAGGTCTCGCCCGGTCGGTAGGCGCTCAGGAAGTCCCGGTTGTAGCCGACCGGGGCGCGCGCAGCCAGCGGCTGGCGCAGATGCGCCCTGATCTCCTGGCTCTCGGGCGAGAGCGGGACGACAGCTTCATCCGCCACGGCTTCCACTTGCGCCGGTGCGGCCGGCGCCTCGGGCGTCCGGTAGCGCGCCCAGCGTCGCTCGCCTTCACGCACCAGACGGCCGTGATCGACAAGGCCCTTCAGCCGGTGCTGCAGCGTGCGCCGCGGTACCTGCTCGCCGAGCATGTCCGCGAGCTCGGCCGACGTGACACCCGGATGGGCACGGACGGCCTTCTCGATGGCTTCCAGTTCGTCTTCAGGCTGCGGTCTGGCCATGTGTATCCTTAGTTGCGTTGAGAAACGTATGCGCAATTAAAACACGGATAAAAGTAACAATCAAGAATATACGCAATATTTGTTGCTCATATAAGCTATACGCAACAAATTCAGGCGCTTACACGGCTGTGGAAAGTAGACGCCGGCCGGCTGGCTTGCTGGAAGCGGCCGCCCCATCGATCGGTGGACGTAAATCCGAGCGAGCGAGCCATTCGACACTGTGCTTGCGGCGCCTCTACGTGCGTTCAAAGGCTCGATGCACGGTGACTCAGTGCCCTGAGAATCGTGTCGAGCACCGCGTCCAACTCCTTGCCGACGTCCTCCGCAAGGAAGCGGACCACGAAATAGCCGTTCTCCTGCAGCAACTGGTCCTTGCGACGGTCCCGACGGTACGCCACCGGATCCGCGAGATGTTGCGCGCCATCGATCTCAATGGCGAGACGCGCGTCCTCGCACAGCAGGTCGACCTCGAGACCGGACTGACCGTCGAACGCGATGGGCAAGGTGTGGTTCAGGGCGAACCGGCCCTTCGTCTCGGGCAGCGTTTCGAGACGTTTGAAGAGAAACGCTTCCGTGGCACTCCTGGCCCGCGCCGCGCCCTCCGCATCCGGTGGCATCGTCCGAGCGGCATGAGCGAACAGCGTGCCGAGCGGTATGTCCACGCCGTCCCGAACCAGGCGCCGTACACTGCCAGAGTAGTCGCGCTTCCAGACGGGATCCGATGGCAACACAACATCGACCGGCCAGCCAGGGATTTCGCTGGCAGAGAGCACGACGGTGTAGCCCACGGCCTCGTAGCCACGGCAACGGCGATCGAACATTCGCGCCAGCATCGGGACCTCGAGGTCGGCGTAGTCGTAGATGCGCACCTCTCGTTTGCCGTCGAAGAGACGATGCAGACGGCCCGCGTACTGCGCGATGGTGCCGCGCCACGACACCGGCAGGGTGAGAAACAGCGTATCGAGACGAGGTTCGTCGAAGCCCTCGCCCACGTACTTGCCGGTGGCGAGGATGACCCGCGGCGCCGTGGGCGGAAGAGAAGCCAGTCTTTCCTCGATTGCCCGCTGCTGCTTCCTGCCGAGGCCCGCGCGCAGCGCGATGACGTGTTCGGTGGCTCCCGACAGTTGTCGTTCGAGCGAATCGAGGTGGTCGTTGCGTTCTGTCAGGACGAGCGGCGAACGGCCCGCGAGCAGCGACTCGATCACGTCCTCGCAGATCCGTTGATTGCGTGCCGCGTCCGCGATCAACTCGCGGTACAGGCCCTGGAATTCGAGGCGCTTGTCGGCCTCCGGCGCCGCCCTCGGCCGGAACGGTGTCGGCCGAACCAGCGCATAGTGCTCGAACGGGCGGGCGGCGGCCTGGATCCTTGCGTTGACACGATGCCGGATCGGCCCGCACTGCATGAAGATGATCGGGTGGTGTCCGTCCTTGCGGGCCACCGTCGCGGAGAGCCCCAGCACGAAGCGGGCCTTCGCCTGCCGGGCCACCTGCTCGAAGCTGTGCGCGGACAGGTGGTGACACTCATCGACGACGAGGTGCCCGTAGCTCGCCACGCAGTCGTCAACGACACCCTTGCGAACCAGGCTCTGAATCAGGGCCACGTCGACGATACCGGTCGGCGAGCGTCGGCCTCCGCCGATGCGGCCAATCGACTTCGGGGGCACGTCGAGAAACGTCTGCAGTCGATCGATCCACTGCTCGAGCAGTTGGCGCCGGTGGACGAGCACCAGCGTGCTCACACGTCGTCGCGCAATCAGTGAGGCGGCCACCACGGTCTTGCCGAATGCCGTCGTGGCTGCCAGCACGCCGGCGTCGTGCTTCAGCATGGCCGCGGCGGCGGTCCGTTGCTCCGGACGGAGGTCGCCACGGAAGGCAACATCGATAGGGTGCCCGGAATGCCGCTCATCCCGAACGACCGAACGGATGCCCACACCGGAGAGCGTCTCCTGGACGTCGTCGAGACAGCCGCGTGGCAAGCCGATGTGATGCGGGTGATCCTCAGCGCAAGCGATGACGCGCGGCTTCGCGTAGGTCGACAGGCGCATCGCCTGTGCGCGATAGAACTCGGGATTTTGAAACGCCGCGACGCGCAGCAGTCGGTTCCGTAGTCCGGGATGGAGGTCTGCCTTGCCGATGTAGATCTGGTTGCCCAGCACGAGCTCGAGGCTCGCGGGAACCTTGCCTTCAAGAGGCTCCTGCCGCCTGCGTGAGGGCGCTGCTGTCCATGGAGCCTCATCGTCGTCGTCCGGGGGCAGCCGCACACCCAGGACACGGCCAAGACGCTCGGCGTCCCGAACGATCGCCTCCACCCGAGTGCTCGCGACCCTGTGGATGCCCGAGAGAAACGCCCACTGGTCCTGCCAGGGAGCGAGATCGTCGTCGAGAAAAACGCTATGGCCCTGATCGCGGGCGCGCTTCTGCAGCGGCAGTGCGATCAGGTTGCCGAACCCGCCCTGGGGGAGCGTGTCCTGGTTGGGGAAGAGCCGATCGTACGACCCCAGGCCGATGTCCGGGCGGTCCTCCATCGCCACGGTCAGCAGGTGTGACGCGAGCCGACGCGCGAGTCCGGCAGGGATGGCGTCGTCGAAGAAGATCCAGGCGTGTGCGCCATGTCCCGACCGAGATCGTTCGAGGGCAACCGGTAGATCCAGGCGACGACACGCGGAGACGAACGCGAGGGAGTCCTGTTCCCAGCCGGCCTTGTCGAAGTCAGCGGCAACGAGGTGGCACGTCTCATCCAGCAGCAGCGGATACACGCCGGCGACGAACGGCGCGCCCGCGTCGTCGACGCCGGAGAGGTGCCAGCGTATGACCGTATCCGTGACCGGCAGGAAGCGCCGATGCGGACACTCGGCGCACTTGATCCGCGGCTTCTCGCAGACACCGCGGACCCACTCGTTCGAACACGCTGGCGCGTAGCCGGACTTCCCGGTCTTCCGGCTCTCGAACCGGCGCGGATAGACATCGGGTCGACCACGGAAGAGAGACCGGAAGAGCGCAACCTTCGCGTCGGATGACGAACGATGATCGACCACTGTGCTTCTCGTCGGACTGGCCACGGCCGACTATGCCGATTCGCTCGGTGCGCCGCCGATCGGAAGCGCGCGCACTCTGATGCGGGACGCGAGGAACCTCATTCGCCGACGGTGAGGGGCAAGGTCCGCTCCCGAACGGCCTCAGCCGCAAAGAGCAGCGTCTCACGCACGTCGCCGGCTTCGAGGTCCGGGTAGAGCGCCAGGAAGCCCTCGCTCGTCTCTCCCTCGGCAACGACGGCGACTACCGTCGCCACCGGAATCCGGAGTCCGCGCAGGGACAGAACACGGCCCATCTGACCGGGGTCCGTGGTGATTCGCGTGTACCCATGGATGGCATTGTAGTCGCAGCCTCTCAATTCCCCGCAGAGGCAAGCTGCGGGAATGGAGGCCGCGGGACGCAGTAACGTGTCGGGACGCACGTGCTACGAAGTCATACCTTTTTGGGTATAATCTATCCTGATGGCCGACCGCCCCCCTCAGGTCAAGCCGATCTTCTGGATGGGCTCGTCGAAGGCCGACCTCAAAGCCTTTCCGAAGCCTGTCCAGTCCGACGTCGGCTATACGCTCTTCGCGGCGCAGTGCGGAGAGGAATATCGATCGGTCAAGACGTTGCAGGGATTCGGCGGGCGAAGCGTGCTGGAGATCGTGGCGCCGCATATCGGCGACACGTATCGCGCCGTGTACACACCGTGAAGTTCAAGGACTCCATCTACGTGCTGCACGCGTTCCAGAAGAAGTCGACCAGGGGCATCGCGACACCCAAGCGCGAACTCGACATGATCCGGCAGCGATTTGCGGACGCGAAACGGCATCACGAGGAGAGGCAGGGACAACATGGCAAGAAAGACCAAGATTGATGTGGAAGAGAGCAGCGGCAATGTCTTCGCCGACCTCGGCCTGCCCAACCCCGAGCAGGAACTGCTCAAGGCCGACTTGACGCTGCAGATCTACAAGGCGCTCAAGGCCCGCAAGCTGACGCAGACGCAGGCCGGCAAGGTGCTGGGCATCCCGCAGCCGCACGTGTCGGATCTGCTGAACGGTCGCGCCCGCGGTTTCTCCGCGGAACGTCTGATGGAGTTCCTCGTGGCGTTGGGGCACGACGTCGAGATCCGGGTCAGGCGCACCCGCAAAGCTCAAGGGCACGTGTCGGTCGTCGTTGCCGCGTAGCCCCGAGGTCCTCTGCGTGGTCACGTGGGCAAGCGAGACGGCGGGAATGCTGTGGAACGCTGCCGGTGCGGCACTGACGCCGTTGTTGATCGCCACCAAGAATCCGCGGGCGCTGATCGACATCACGCAGGCGGCGACCCGGCATGTCCGTCATTCCCCGCGAGGTGACTCGCGAGAGCCTCCGGCTCCTCAGGAAGCACGACGAGATCCGCTCTCGTCTGAGTGGCAGTTGCGATGCTTCCGTTCTCCAGCGCCTGGGACAACCGCGAAGGCTCGAGCGCAGAGTGCGCCACTCCGCGCTTATGTCGCAGTGACATCCCCACGGCCCTCAGGGTCGTCGGACCACAGGTGAGGCGGGTGGATGTCAACCTTCGAGACGAGCGCGCGATGAACCGGGCAGCGTTGCGCGATCTGGAGGAGCCTGTCGCGCTGCTCCTCACTCAAGTCGCCGGTGAGTTGAAACGACCACTCAATGCGGTCGATGTGGCCGTCCTTCGTCTCGCATTCCGCGCAATCCGCGGCGTGCACCCTCGCATGACGGGCCGAAAGGAGCCATCGAACACCGCCCAGTTGGCCGCGCAGCTGCATTACGCTGTTCTTGCGATGGGCGACATCGACGAGTTGATGAAGGCGTACGCGGCAACGACGTTCACCGCTCGGACTTCGATGGGAGAGATCCGGATCCGGGTGGGAGAGATCAACCCGGAGCTCGACGCCCTGCTCGACGAGCGCCACGTTGCGTCATGGGCGTACGTGACGGCCTACAACCCTGGTTCGGTCAGGCAAGCGCCGGAGGAGAACGAGCGACGGCAGCAGGAGCTGCAAGCCGAGGTCGTAGCCAGGCGGGTCGAGTTCTTCGAGGGTGAAGGCGTTCCCGACGATGCCTCGTGGCTGCCGGAGCGAAGCCTGCTGATTCTGGGGATTGACGAGTCCGAGGCCATCGAACTCGGCGCTCGCTGGGGCCAGGTGGCCATCGTGGCAGGC
>CAZNOC010000239.1:0-6278 GCA_964574545.1 uncultured Bifidobacteriaceae bacterium
TGGCGGCCCCGCCGAGTCAGACGGTCAGGCCGGGCATGCCCTTGCAGGACTCCGATCGAGGAGCGCCGAGTGAACCGCGGCGAGACTGATCCCCATGCGTCCGAGGGGATAGAAGGCCGCCAAGAGCGAAGACACTACCGTTGTCGCCGCGGTTCGGTGTAGGTAACGGCCCTGAGCGCCTTCCAGAGCAACTCGCGGCTGTCCGGGTTCGTCCACACGTCCTCGTCGTCGGCGTCGGTCACGCGTTCGAGCGTCGCGATGACCCGTACCTGACGCCTCATGACGAGGATCGGCAGCGCCGGATCTGCAGGCACCCTTGAGAACACCACCGACTCCCAGATCCCCGGGGCAAGATGCTCGACCGTCGCGTGTCGGGACGCCGCGAGCCCGGATGCCGTCTGGGGTTGCATGCGCAGCGAGACCATCGTCGACCGTTCGTTGCCCTGACCCCGACCGGGCGCGTCGAACGGTCCGACGGCCATACGCAGTGTGAGCCCGGAGGCGGGCAGCGCCTCGCGATGCCGCGACCTGACCCGGACCGTGAGTGTGGCGCCAGCGAGGGGATAGGCGAGGTCGAGCACACCGGTCGGAGCGAGTTCCACGGGCGCTTCGCCAGCCGCCGCGATGATGTCGACGACCCGGGTCGCAGCGTATGGCTCGCGAAGCACGGTGCCTGGCGGTTGTGGCGGCGGCTGCGCGCTCGCGGCAAGGGCCGCTCCGGCCGCCAGCAGAAGCGTCGGAACTATGGGCCGTCTCATGGGCACCTCCACGAGGGATAGATGGGCGTCTGGGACAATTCATTAGACGGCGCCATGGACGACTTTGGCGGCGGCGCGAGGTCCTATAATCAGCCGTGTGAGCGGCGTACCCCCGCACATCGATCAGGACCTTCCCGAAAGTGCCCTCGACCTTGCGCGCTGCGCGCAGGTGGGAGGTTACCTGGCGGCAGAGCGCGAGGCCCGGTCGCTGTCGATCGAGGACGTTGCGCACCACCTGCTCCTGTCGAGGCGGCATGTTCACGCGCTCGAGCGGCCGGACCCGAAGGCCTTTCACGCACCCATCTATTTCGTCCGGGGCCTCCAGAAGTACTGCGAGTATCTCGGTGTCACGCCGGACCTGTTCGACGACGCCGTGGCGGAGCCCCCAGACGAGGACGAGGGGGATGCCGAGGGTCCTCGCCGTCGTCGTGCGTGGGTCGGCGCGGTTGTGGTGGGTCTGGCCCTGGCGGCGGCCGCGGTAGGTGGAGCATGGTACGTGCGGGACCTGGCCGCGCCTCCGCACGAGGTGCCCGGCACTGTGTCGCCTGCCGTGAGGTTGCCGGGACCAGAACCCCTGCCCGGCATCGAGCCGGACGCCGGCGAGGAGCCTGGGTCGGCGCTGTCCTCTGCGGTGCCGGAACCGGCCCGCGCTCCGGTGACGCCTCCGGTCGCAGAGTCTCGGGCCGGCGCCGCTGGCTCCATCGCGGTCGGGCGCGCCTCCTGGGTATTCGTGCGCTATCCGGATAACAGCACCGAAGAGCGATCGGTGGCCGCCGGGGAGTCCGTCAGCTTCCGCGCGCCGCCGGTGTACATCGCGGTGGGCACGACCGACGGCGTGACGCTGATGCTGGGGAACCGTACGGTGGACGTGTCCCCCTACATCAGGGAGGGCCAGGTGCGCATCTCCCGCGCACAGATCGAGGCGCTGACGGGCCGTCCGTAGGGCGCGAACCGCAGGACGGGCGCGGACGCCCTACGTGCGCTCGATCGTCACCTTCTCGACCACGACCGGCTGCACGGGGCGGTCGCCCGATCCCGTCTTCGTCGTGCCGATCGCGTGCACGACGTCCATACCCTCGACAACGGCACCGAAGATGGCGTGTTTGTTGTCGAGCCACGACGTCGGCGCGAGCGTGATGAAGAACTGGCTGCCGTTTGTGTGGGGGCCGGCGTTGGCCATCGAGAGCAGGCCCTCACGGTCGTGCACGAGGCCCGGACCGAACTCGTCCTTGAACTGGTAGCCAGGACCGCCGGTCCCGGTCCCAAGGGGGCAGCCGCCCTGGATCATGAAGCCTGCGATGACGCGATGGAACGAGAGCCCGTCGTAGAACGGCCGCGTCACTGCCTGTCTGGTCTTCGGATCGGTCCACTCCTTGGTGCCTTCGGCCAGCCCGACGAAGTTGGCCACCGTTTCCGGCGCTTTGTCGTCGAACAACTGCACCTTGAAGTTGCCGTGGTTGGTCGTGAACGTTGCGTGAATCAAGTCAGTCCTCCAAGTGTCGGTTGCGGCTGTGGGCTTTCAGCTCCCGGCTATCGGCTCTCGGCTCTCGGCCCCGTTGATCGCGCTTCGGGTCACTCGCCGAACGTGATCCCTTGCGCGAGCGGCAGGGCGTCGGACCAGTTGACGGTGTTGGTTTGCCGGCGCATGTAGCCCTTCCAGGCATCGGACCCGGACTCGCGGCCGCCGCCCGTCTCCTTCTCGCCGCCGAACGCCCCGCCGATCTCGGCGCCCGAAGTGCCGATGTTGATGTTGGCGATCCCACAGTCCGATCCTCGTGGGGACAGGAACTCCTCCGCCCGCCGCACGCTCTCCGTGAAGATGGCGCTTGATAGTCCCTGGGGCACATCGTTGTGAAGGGCGAGCGCCTCGGCGAAGCGGTCGTACGCGAGCAGGTACAACACGGGTGCGAACGTCTCCTGCTTCACGATGGCGCTTTGCGCCGGCATGCGCACGATGGCCGGCTCGACGAACTGCGGGCCGAGGTCGGGGCGCCGGCCACCGCCGCAGAGCACCTCGCCGCCCTCCGCCTTCGCTTGAGCGAGGGCCGCCTCCATGCGAACCACCGAGTCGGCCGACACGAGCGGTCCCATGAGCGTCGCCTCGTCCAGCGGATCGCCGATACGCACCTGGGCGTAGGCCCGGACCAGCCGCTCCTCGAGCGCCGGCAGGATGGAACGGTGCGCGATGATGCGGCGGGTGGACGTGCAGCGCTGCCCCGCGGTGCCCACCGCGCCGAACAGGATCGCGCGCGCGGCCATGTCGAGGTCGGCGTCCTCGGCGACGACGATGGCGTTGTTGCCGCCGAGTTCGAGGATGGTCTTGCCGAAGCGGCCGGCGACGGCTTCGGCGACGCGGCGGCCCACCTTCGTCGAGCCCGTAAACGAAATGAGCGGCAGGCGCCGGTCTGCCAGCATCGCCTCGCCCGTCGTCTGTCCCGTGCCGACGGCGAGCGTGAAGACACCCGTCAATCCGTGATCGGCCATCACGCGGTTGGCGATGTGCTGCACGGCCACGGCCGTCAGCGGTGCCGGCTCCGCCGGCTTCCACACGACGGTGTCTCCGCATACGGCGGCGAGGGCCGCGTTCCACGACCACACCGCGACGGGAAAGTTGAACGCGGTGATCACGCCGATCGGACCGAGCGGATGCCATTGTTCCATCATCCGGTGTCCGGGACGCTCCGACGCGATCGTCAGTCCGTAGAGCTGACGCGAGAGTCCGGTCGCGAAGTCGCAGATGTCGATCATCTCCTGTACTTCGCCGTGCCCCTCCGCGCGGATCTTGCCCATTTCGAGTGAGACCAGATCACCGAGGGGCTCCTTGCGGTCGCGGAGCGCCTGGCCAAGATCGCGGACGACGTCACCGCGTTTGGGGGCGGGCGTCTCTCGCCATGCCAGAAACGCCGTCCGCGCGGCCTCGACCGCGCGATCGTACCCGGCGGCGGTGGCCAGCGCGACGGCCGCGATGGGCTCGCCTGTCGTGGGATTGAATGACGTGAGCGTCTGCGAGTCCTCGTCCACGATCCACCCATCCGGACCGGTGCAGACGCCGGCGTTCACCGCCGTGAGGCCAAGCGCCTCGAGGAGAGACTGGGACATCGGGGCTCCGCGGAAGATTAGCGATTAGCGAACGGCGATTAGCGAATAGCGAGAAGCGAATAGCGAGTAGCGAATAGCTATCCGACTGTACCATACGCCCCGACACGATAGAATCGATCATGCCTTCCTCACCATCGATCCTTCTCCCGGCCGAGCTGGTGGCGCTGGCGCACGGGCTGCACGCGGACCCGTTCGCCGTGCTCGGGCCGCACGATACGCGCGTGGACGGCAAGGACGGCGTCGTCGTGCGCACGTTCAGACCGTTCGCGGCCGAGGTCCACGTGCGCCTCCGGGCCGCTACCGAGCGCCACGCGATGACCCGCGTCGAGCCCGAGGGGGTGTTCGAGGTGTTTCTGTCCGGTGCGCGCGCCTCCACGCTCGACTACGGCCTCGTCGTGACATGGACCGATGGTTCGGAGCAGGAGTTCGACGACCCGTACCGCTACGGTCCTGTGCTCAGCGACTTCGATCTCCACCTGCTCGGCGAGGGGACGCACGTGCGTGCCTACGATCGGCTGGGTGCGCGCGTGGCATCGCATGGCGGCGCGCAAGGCGTGCACTTCGCTGTGTGGGCGCCAAACGCCAGGCGCGTCAGCGTGGTCGGCGACTGGAACGGGTGGGACGGGCGCGTGCACACGATGCGCGCCCTCAAGCCGTCTGGACTCTGGGAGATCTTCCTGCCAGGGCTCGGCGCCGGCGACCGGTACAAGTACGAAGTCGCAGGACCGGACGGATCGCTGGTGCTGAAGGCGGACCCGTACGGCCGCAGCTTCGAGGCGCCGCCTCGCACCGCATCGGTGGTCTGGGCGGACCCCGGGTACGAGTGGCAGGACAAGGCGTGGATGGAGGCGCGGCCGTCGCTCGGCGCCTGGCAGACGCGGCCGATGTCGATCTACGAAGTGCACCTCGGCAGCTGGCAGCAGGACCACGGCCGGACGCTGACGTACCGGGAGATGGCCGAGCGCCTGGTACCGTACGTGCGAGACCTGGGGTTCACGCACCTCGAATTGATGCCGGTGATGGAGCATCCCTATACGGGCTCGTGGGGTTATCAGGTCACCGGGTTCTTCGCCCCGACCAGCCGCTTCGGCACGCCCGAAGACTTCAAGTACTTCGTGGACGTCTGCCACCAGAACGGGATCGGCGTGATTCTCGACTGGGTGCCCGGTCACTTCCCGAAGGACCAGCACGGGCTGGCGCGGTTCGACGGCACCGCGCTCTACGAGCATGTCGATCCGCGTCAGGGCGAACACCAGGAGTGGGGCACGCTCGTCTTCAACTACGGCCGTCACGAGGTGCGGGCGTTCCTGTTGTCGAACGCGGTCTATTGGCTCTCCGAGTTTCACGTCGACGGGTTGCGCGTGGACGCGGTCGCGTCGATGCTGTATCTCGACTACTCGCGCACCGAAGGCGAGTGGGTGCCCAACGAGTACGGCGGGCGAGAGAATCTGGAGGCCATCCGCTTCCTCCAGCAGCTCAACACCGTCGTCGGCGCCGAGTGCCCGGGCGCGATGATGGTCGCGGAGGAATCCACATCGTGGCCGGGGGTGAGCCGGCCCGTGCACCTTGGCGGGCTCGGGTTCACGCACAAATGGAACATGGGGTGGATGCACGACATGCTCGATTACTGCGCGCAGGACCCCGTCCATCGCAAGTGGCACCACGACCGCATCACCTTTTCGATGCTGTACGCCTTCAGCGAGCACTTCATCCTCCCGTTCTCGCACGACGAGGTCGTGCACGGGAAGCGATCGATGCTCGACAAGATGCCCGGCGACGTGTGGCAGAAGCACGCCACGCTCCGCGCCCTCTACGCTTACATGTTCGCGCATCCCGGCAAGAAGCTGATGTTCATGGGAGGCGAAATTGGGCAGTGGCGTGAGTGGCACCACGACCGCGGCCTCGACTGGGGCGTGCTCGGCGACCCGCTGCACTCGGGACTGCAGCGGTGGGTGCGCGACCTGAATCACGTGTACGCGGAAGAGCCGGCGTTATGGGAGCGGGACGCCGACGCCGGGGGCTTCGCGTGGATCGACTGCCACGATCATGAGAACAGCGTGATCTCGTTCCTGCGCCACGGCGCGGCGTCGTCCTCCGCCGATGGGGGAACCCCCGCGCTCGCGGTGATCGTCATCAACTTCACACCGATCCCGCGCGCCGACTATCGTGTGGGCGTCCCGCGCGGGGGCGCCTATGTCGAGCGACTGAACAGCGACGCCGAGGCGTACGGCGGCAGCAACGTCGGCAACACCGGCCGGGTGCAGGCCCTGGACGAGCCGCGCCATGGGCACCCATACACGCTCAGCCTCACGGTGCCCCCGCTTGGCTGCCTGGTGCTGACCCCGGACGCCTGAAGACAGCTGCGCCTAGACGGGCGACCAAAATGCCCGCCTCCTCCGTCTAAGTCATCGGTGCAAATCC
>CAZNOC010000240.1:0-6278 GCA_964574545.1 uncultured Bifidobacteriaceae bacterium
CCCACGGCGACCGACTACATCGTCTTCTCCCGCGAGGCGTCGGCCGCGTCCCTGCGGGTGACGGACATGTCGTCCGCGGCCCATCACGGCGCGCCAGAGCAGCCGGAATGAGGTCTGTGCGGGCATCTCGATGCGCCGTGACGAGCGAGACCCCACGCGGGTGCGGTTCACGAGCATCGTGCTCCAGAGCAGCGGCACGCCCAGGGAGCGGTTGAAGCCGACGACGGCTGGTGCCATGATGAGCCGCTGCAACTGAACGGCGGCGACCGAGCTCATGATTGGCCGCGGACGCCCGTTGTGATTGTCACGCTCGAGGGGGACATGGATCACGCGACCTCGATGCGACGCCTCTACGACCTGATCAACGCTGGAGACATCGACGGCTTCGGCCGCCAGCTCGCCGATGACTTCGTCGAGCACGACGCACTGCCAGGCGTTCCTCCGAACAAGTCCGGCGTGCTCGAGTACTTCCGGATGTTGCTCACGGCGTTCCCGGACCTGCAGATGGCGACGGAAGACGTGATCGCGAGCGGTGACAAGGCCGTTGCTCGTGTGCGCGCGACCGGGACGCACAAGGGCGCGTTCATGGGAATACCCGCCACCGGGAAGCGGGTCGACGTGGCACTCATCGACATCACTCGGTTTGGCGATGACGGGCGGGCGCGCGAGCACTGGGGAGTGGTCGATCAGCTGGCGATGATGCAGCAGCTCGGAGCCATTCCGGCAGAGCCTCCGGCGTAGTTTGTCGAGGGCGATCCGGCCAGTCTCACAACCGGTTGCTGAGCAGCGCTTCTCTACGTGATCGCCGACTACATCCGAACCCTCGACGGTGAGATCGAGCGTGGGTCAAGGCGCGCGTGCGACTGGCCCATCACCGCTGGGCGATCAAACAGCATTATCAAGACCTCAAGACCGAACTCGGGCTCGACCACTTCGAAGGACGCTCGTATCCAGACATCACACCGGGTTGTCCGTCAACGTCGGCGGCTCCCGCACCGAGAACCGGCTCCGTTGTTGCCCAAGGCTGGCGCTACCAGCCGCCTGCGTCCCGTCGTCCCGGCCCACGCAGAAGCGAAGCACCCGACAGCGGTTGCCTCTGAGACGGCCTCACCACGTCCGTTTGATCAGACCCACTCGGATGAGCCGTTTGCAAACCAGCTCGAAGATAGCTCTCGTACTGTGCGATCAGCTGTCCCTGCGCTTGGACGATTCGCTTCAGCATGGAGTTTTCGCGATGGAGCTCCTCAGGGATGAGCTCCCGCTCCCTCGCGAAGATCGCATACGCGCCAGCCCTCTCGATGTCCGCCTCGAGGGATTGCCCGATAGGGTTGGGATGACTGGACCCTTTGATCCGCGACCATTCGTGCCTCGCCTCGTCCCAATGGTAAATGCCGAGATCGAGATCTCCGCCGAACGCCATCTCCGCTGGACGCTCGTTGAGGTCTGCGGCGAACGTCAGGTGCACCGGTCCCGTGAAGTCGCTACCTTCAGCACCGGAGATGATGAACGCGTCCGAAGCCGCCGTGAGGCCCTCCGAGGCAGTAAGGATTCCCGGCGGAGCGGGCCCGATGCAGATACGTACGGACGCCTTGCTGCCGCCCTGCGGTGAGGTCGCGTTCGGGCGTCCGGCCGGCAGTGTGTCCCCGGCCCCGGGCAGAGTCCGGGACGCTTCCGCCGCAGGCGTGGTGCCTTCGACTGGTTCCGGCTGTTCGGTGTCCTGAACGCGAACGATAATCGACAGGGTACCACCCGGTCCGAACACCTCATACTCACCTGCTTCGAGGATGCGAACGGAGACAAACCGTTCGATAGCCGAGCCGACCATGCCCGATGCCGCAGTCCCTGTCACGACGATGGACGCATCGATGTACGGCTCTGGGAGCTCGTAGGACGTCACATACACCGTCTTGCCCTGCTCATTCCGCACCGCTCGCGGCTGCGAGCCGCCCACGCGCGTGCCGTTCTCGCGCTGCAGCACGACCTGCGGCGCGCTCACGAACCCGCTGACCGTGTCCGCGGTCACCATCACATGCGTGTCACCGCTGCACTGGACGAGGACCGTCGCGCGCTCGTGCACGTCCAACGCAGGTGATGGCTGGATCGACGTGTCACCACCAGCGCCCCATTCGCCACGTACGATGTCGTCCATGTTCACCCTTTCACGTTGGCTCAGCTGGAAATCGCCACGCTCAGCGTGCCGCTGGCCGATGACGGAATGTCCCGCTCGAATGCCAGACCACCGCCAGGCTCGAGGCGCAAACGATCGCCGCCGTGTATGCCGGCGATCAGCAACGTGCCATTGGCAGCGGTGCGGCCCTGCAGGATCCACGAACCATCCGCATCCCTCGTCTTGACCACGACACCGGCAATCGGTGCTCCCCCGGTTTCGGTGATCGTGAGGGTCAACTCTCCAATGAGTCCGAAAAGATTCGCGACGGCGCGCCGCTGGATCGTCGGCAGCACGAAGCTCGACATGAACCCATCCGCGCTCCAGACGCTTCGAATCCGGGGCGGAATCGCATCCCGGTCTACCGGCGTCCGAACGTTCCAGCGCGAATCGATGTTGTAGCGCCGGGTGATGGTGTCCCAGCACGCTTCATCGCCTTGACGTGTGCCTCGAACATGGGGATTGCTACGATGGCTCGAGCAGAGCTTCGGGGCTTGGCCCTGGCTCCACATCATGCAGCTCGAGTGCGTACGGCCCGCCGCGTAGATGGACGAAGGAGACCTGACCGAGCGCGTACATGCTGTCATGGCGCCGTCGCGGTACTCATCACCCAGTGCGAGCCCGTAGTGCCCGAACTCATGAGCGTAGACCGGCGCGCCATTGCTGCGAGACATCTTCATGGCACTGCCCAGGACATTCCATCCGAGGAAGGCGCCGCGAATATTGGGGACATTGGCCCGGTAGCCCCAGTCCGCAAAGATGCGGAAGTCGGAGTCGTCCCACGCGTCGCGCCGGTCGCCGATCTGCGCGACTTCGATGAAGAACTGACCGTCGGTGGCGTTGTAGAGATAGCGCGAGCAGCTGTTCATGATCGCTTCTATCGTCGCCTGATCCGAAGAGGCGAGGTCCCATTCGGCGCTGACCAGCAGATTGAGCCCGATCAGCGTGTGGTCACGGCGAACGGTGACATCGACGACGGAGCCAAACGGACCCAGGGTCGGGAACGCGATGCCTCTGTTGTCGATCCGGACGTTCGTGTGATAGACGCGATAGTTCCAGTTCTGAGTCGAGTCGAACGCATGCTGGGATCGATAGTAGTCCTGCTCGTGGATTCTGCTGCGAACCAGAATTGTCGACGTCGGTTGCAGGGAGGACGACGGCACGAGCAGCTGACCGGTGGCATCGGTGGCACCGGTCCGCACGGACGTGTTTCCGATGAACGTGTCGATGAACACGTCCGCGTTGCGCACGGGACTTCCCGCTTCATCGAATACACGGATGAGCGTAGCGCCGATGGCCGAAAACGTCGGCAGAATGCCGGTGCTCCACGCGCCGGCACGCTCGAACTTATGGTTGACCGCCGTATTGCTGTAGAGCACCGTCGGTCCGGCGGTGTCGTTCACCGTCACGATGAGCCCGGTGAACCACCACTTGTCATCCTCCATGAAGTCCCGGCGATCGGGGCTGAACGCGATTTCAATCCGCTCGACATCCTCGATCCGCACGGGCGGATCGTGTGAGGGCGCAAGCCTCCACGCGATCGGGGGCGTGTCGGTACGATCAGGAAATCGGCGACCGCGCGCCGCCTCGAACACGACCGCTGGTCGGCTGCGCAGGTGGATCCGGACCCACACCGCGCTGCCCTCGCGAAGGTCGTCGTCACCGGTTCCAATAACGACCGAACCGTCTGAGAACATGAACCCCCTCCACGGGCAGTACTAGCAGTACTAAAGGAGGACCAGCACTGGAGTCACGCAACCTCAGCTGTGCGTGGTCCGTGTCTTGCCCAGGATTTCCGATATCGTCTTCCCCGGAACACGTGGATCCTACACCCGCGAGAGCCCGCTGTCTGCGGCTCTCTGGTCGGGCCTGCAGGCGCTGGAGATGTTCCATCGCCGCAGGGCCGCGCGAGGCCATGCGGGGTGTGACGAGGGTCTGACTGCCTGATCACGCGCGCGCTCACCTGGAGCTTGCGCCGCTGTGGACGATAGCGGCTGCGCACCCGACGTCACCGTCAAACCGCTCGGCGTGCTACTCGATGTCGAGGCGCTGGCGCTTCAGGTAGAGCCCCTTGCGGGAGATGCCGAGGTGGCGGGCGGCATCCTCGACGCGATGTCCGTGGAGGCGCAGCGCCTGCTGGATCATCGCGCGTTCGAGATGTTCCACGGCGGCGGCCATCGGCTGGTCGGTGCGCACGACCAGCTCCGTGGGGTCGAGCGCGCGATCGGAGGCGGGGAGGGTGCGGCGGCTGGCCGCGATCGCCGGGGAGAGGTGCGCGGGTCGGTGCCCAGGGCGATGGTGATCCCGCCAGGGGTGCCGGCCAGCGTCAGGCCTCGGCGGAACTGCACCCGGTCCACACGACGGCGCCCCGGGCTAGCGGGTGCGGTCCGGTTGGAGTAGGATGCGCCGACGGGACATAGGTCGCCATCCGGCAGCGCAGCCTGCGTGCGAGTTAGGCAGCTTCAAAAGTAGCCGCGTTGACCTAGAGTTGGGGAAGAGGCCATGGACTGGGTCGATGCCCTGAAGATCAGTGCCATCATCCTCGCGAGCCTGGGAGGCGGGGGCGGCATCGTCCTGGCGCTTTTACGCTTCATTGGGCGCAAATGGCTTCAGGACTGGAAGGGCGAGATCGACGCTAGACTTCAGAGGCTCGACGCGGCCCTGGCTCATCGCAACTACGTGTTGCAGCGCTTCGCGGAGTTCGAACTGGAAGCCATTACGGAGTGCTGGCGCGCGGCGCGCGCGTGCCTACCGCTGATCAACTCAACGCGGCCATGTGACAGCGGGACCGACGAAGCGGGTCTTGAGGCGAACTGGGCCAGCTTGTCGGAGGGGCACAATCGACTGATCGCTGCTATTGGTCGTCACGAGATGTTTCTGTCAGCGGAGCTGATTGGCACACTGGACTCACTAGCTCGTGTGCTGCGGCTCGAACTCTCGAACATTCGGCATCATGAGCGTTTCGCAGGCTCATGGTGGGATGATGGCGAGAGAAACAGGGCACAGTTCCAAGAGCTCTGCAGCACGCTGCTGAATCAAGTCAAGACCCGTGCGACGGAACTCCGAGCAGACGTGTCGCCCGAGAGCTAGAGGAGAAACTCAGACTCGAAGACCAGCTAGCAAGCTCTTGCTGCGAAGGCTCTGCTGATTTCTGAGGAGAGTCGAGTGTCTGCTGGCAGGGTGATCGCCCGATCATGGGAGGTTGCAGCCGACGACGACCACGTTCGCAATCTGCCGCGGATGGAACTGGACCTTAGCGGGTCACGCTCCTCACGAGGGAAGACGCTATCGACCTACGACTACTCGATCTCCACCCAGAAGGGAGCCGCCACGTCATGCCGCCAACCACACAAGCCGCGAGAACCAGACGTGTTGTGCTTAACGATCGGCCACTCGAGATTTACCTCAGGTACGATTACCTCTTCGCTCGTCAGCAAGCCGCGATTGCGCTCGCCGTTGGTGGCGTCCACGAGGCTGTCTTGGGGGCGGCGAGAGAGTTCGAGCCTGGCGGTCTCTTTGTGGACAGCATTTCTACAGGCGAATCCATTCGCGTGAAGTTCCGACAGGGGCGCGTCCTGCCTGGCTGGGAGTTTCCGGACGATGACCTCGTCATCGTGATGCCACGCTGGACGGCGGCGCTCTTCCTAACTGGGGGCCTACTCATAGGTGGCGCGGCTGTTCTTGATGCCCTCGACAAAGTCGGGCGCCACTTCCCGAACGAGGAGTTTCAGCGGCAAGAGCAGGTCCTTGGACAACATTTCGATGCAAGAGTCTTGGGGGACCCGACAAGTCGTGTGTACCAAAGCGCACGACGTCACTTGGTGGCCTTCGAGAATGAGATCATGGCTCCGAACATATCGAGTGTCCGAGTTGACGGAGTGCTGATTCGCTCTCGTGACGAGGACGACACGGCGCCGCCGCCCGCTATGTCAGCGTGACTGAGCCTAGCATCTGAATGGAGCCGCCGCCCGCTGAAGGCATTGCGCGCGGATGCGCACGGTCTGCTCGTCGAGCGCGACGTCGACATGATCGCGCACGAGCTGAATCGTTCCGCGCGCTACTCGATGTCGAGGCGCTGGCGCTTCAGGTAGAGCCCCTTGCGGGAGAGGCC
>CAZNOC010000241.1:0-6234 GCA_964574545.1 uncultured Bifidobacteriaceae bacterium
GCTACTGGGAGTCGCCGCTCGTCAAGCTCGACATCCTCGTGAACGAGGAGCCGGTGGATGCGCTGTCGATCATCGTGCACCGGGACCGGTCCTACGAACGGGGACGCGCGCTGGTGTCGAAGATGCGGGAGCTGATCCCCCGGCAGATGTTCGACGTGGCGATCCAGGCGGCGATCGGCAGCCGCATCATCGCGCGCGAGTCGGTCAAGGCGATCCGCAAGAACGTGCTGGCGAAGTGCTACGGCGGCGACATCACGCGGAAGCGGAAGCTGCTCGAGAAGCAGAAGGAAGGCAAGAAGCGGATGAAGCGTGTCGGCTCCGTCGAGATCCCCCAGGAGGCGTTCCTGGCGGTGCTGAAGATTGGCGGGGATTGACACCGCCCATCGCAGTTCGCTTGTTCGCCATTCGCCACTCCCTCCCGGCGAACAGCGAATCGCGAATCGCGAATAGCGAACAGCGAATAGCGTCCATGAGCAAAGCGAACTTCCAGAAATCCACCGCGCGCGAGTACTTCGAGTCGATCGTCATCGCGGTGATCCTCGCGCTCTTCATCCGCACGTTCGTCGTGCAGGCCTTCAAGATCCCCACGGGATCGATGGAGCCGAACCTGCTCGTCGGCGATCATCTGCTCGTGAACAAGTTCGTGTTCGGTCCGGCCATGGGCGGTCTCGAACGGGGCGTGCTGCCCATGCGCGAGGTGCGGCGCGGCGATATCGTCGTGTTCAAGTACCCCGAGGAGCCGGATCGCGACTTCATCAAGCGCGTGATCGGGCTGCCGGGCGAGACCCTCGAGGTGCGTCAGCGTCAGGTGCTGATCAACGGCGAGGCGCTGGACGAGCCCTACGCGCATTTCCTCTTTCCCGTCGGCGCGGGCGACACCGGCGGCGACGTCAGGTCGCGGTATGGGCCGGTGACCGTGCCCGACGGGCACGTGTTCGCGATGGGCGACAACCGCGACAACTCGCAGGACAGCCGGTACTGGGGGTACCTGCCCCTGTCCTACGTCAAGGGACGGGCCCTGATGGTGTACTGGTCCTTCGAGGCGCCGCTCGGGGCGAACATCGTCACGGGGTTCTTCAGCGGAACCCGGTGGGGACGGATCTTCCACCAGATTCGGTAGGGCTGGCCGAGGGAGCCCAGGACGCCTGGGTTGCCCGGTGCGGCAACTGGGTTAGACTGGCTCCGCCCCCCCGAGGGTCTGCGCCATGCGGCTCGTCTTCAACTTCGTCGTCCTGGGGCTCGTCATCTTCGCCGGCATCCAGTCCGGTGCCTCAGTGTGGCGTTTCTTCGCATTCAGGGACACCGTGCGCCAGGAGGCCTGGTTCGCCGGCGACAGAACGCCGGATCAGATTGCGGCCCGCGTGCTCGCCAATGCGCAGCGCCTGGAGGTTCCGATCGATCCGGGTGATGTTGTCGTGCAGTTCGAGGGGGACGCCACGGTGATCAGCGCCGTCTACGCCGAGGAGATCCCGCTGGTACCGCGCTTCTACAGCTACCGGCACGTCTACGACGCGTCAGCGGATTCGCGTGTCCGGCCGTCCCTGACCGGACGCGAACTGCCGCAGCCGTAGCCGGGGACGCTCACGCTGACAGGTGGGCGCGGGCGTCGGTCACATCCGCGGCGGCGGTGGCGGCCATCTGATCGAGCGCCGCGGACGCCTGCGCCTTGAAATCCTCGTCCTTGACGGCGTCGAGGTTGATCCGCACGTTCGCGGTCGCGCCGAGGGTCGCGGCCTCCAGCAGTCCGAGCGCGACCGCCACGTCGCTTGCGGCCGACCGGTTGCCGAGCCGGGCGACGAGCGTGGCCTGGGCCAGCGCTGCGGCGGCGACCCGCACTGTGTCGAGCGGCACCGCTGTGGCGCGCTGCAACCCGCGTTGGATCGCGGCGCTGCGCGCCGCCTTCTCCTCGTCGGTCCCTTTGGGGAGCTTGTAGGCGGCCATCACCTCATTAAAGGCCTCCGCATCGGAGTCGGCGAGCGCGGTGAAACGCGCCCGCATCGGCCGCAAGGCTTCCTGCACGCCCGCGAGGACGGCACGTTCCTCGTCGGTGTTGCCGCGGGTGCGAGGGAGGCCCGCCACCATCGCGAGCAGCGAGGCGCCCATGGCGCCGGCAATAGCCGCAGCGGTCCCGCCGCCGGGCGTCGGCTCGGACGACCCGAGCGCATCGAGGAACTGGGACACGGAATGCTCGGCAAAGGAGGGCATAGCCCCAATCTTAATGTAGGGGTCTGTCCCCCTGTCCGGAATCGGACAGGGGGACAGACCCCGACGCTTCCGGCCAGACGACGTGGCCCCGCTTGACGACGTGGCCGATCACCTGAGGCCCGACGCGGATGAGGTCCGAGAGCATCCCGTCGATGATCACCGCGTCCATCTGCTTCCCCACCTCGATGCTCCCGACACGGTCCGCCAGGTCCAGGCTCGCGGCCGCGTTCAGCGTGGCCCCCACGAGCGCCTCCTCGAGCGTCATGCCCATCCCGAAGCAGGCCAGCGCCATCACGAACGGCATTGACGTCGAGAAGCCGCCCCCGGGGTTGATATCGGTGGCCAGCGCCACGGGGACCCGCTGCTCCAGCAACATGCGCGCCGGGGCGAAGCGGCCCAGCTTGAGGTAGAAGGCCGCGGCCGGCAACAGCGTCGCCACCACACCGGCCTCCGCCATGGCGCGCGCCGAGGGCTCGTTCACGAAAATCAAGTGGTCGGCCGAGCGCGCCCCCACCTCGACGGCCACCTGCGACCCTCCGCTCAGCGCAAGCTCGTCGGCGTGAATCCGTGGCTTCAACCCCGCGCGCCTGCCCGCCAGCAGGATCTCCCGTGATTCGTCCGGCGTGAACACCCCCTGCTCGCAGAAGACGTCGCACCACTCGGCCAGCCCTTCGCGCGCCACCGCGGGCAACATCTCGTCGATGACGAGACGAACGTACTCATCACGTCGCCCGCGGTACTCCGCGGGAACCTCGTGCGCGCCCATGAACGTCGTCACGATCTCGATGGGTTGCCGTGCCCCGAGCGCCCTGGCCGCGCGCAGCATCGACACCTCCGACGCCACCGACAGCCCGTAGCCGCTCTTGACCTCGCACGTCGTCGTGCCGCAGACCAGCATCGACCGCAGGCGGGCCAGACCGGCCTCCACCAGGTCACCTTCGGATGCGGCTCGCGTCGCCGCCACCGTCTTGACGATGCCTCCTCCCGCGGCGGCAATCTCTGCGTAGGTGGCGCCAGCCAGGCGGCGCTGCAGTTCCTCACGGCGGTCGCCCGCGAAGACGAGGTGCGTGTGGGGGTCCACGAAACCGGGCACCACCGTGCGCCCCCGCCCATCGATGACGACGGCGTCGCTTGCGGGCGTGACCGCCTGCGCCGCCTCTGCCGCGGGGCCGACGAAGACGATGACGCCCTCGCGGGCGGCGATGGTGGCGTGTGCGACCGCCGTGATCTCGTGCTGTTCCCCACCACGCCGGGGCGCCGGCCCCGCGCAGGTGGCCACGAGATCCGCGTTGGTGATCAGGAAGTCAGCGTGCATCCGGCCAGCCCTCGTCCACAAGCCTTGCGCGGAGCGCGCCGGCGGTGAGGCCGCCCACCCGCACGCGCTTCGACCGGCTCCGTGCGCCGGCGACGATCACGATATCGCGTCTGGGCCGCTTGAGGAGGGTGGCGAGGACACGCCGGCGGGCGTGTCGGAGACGCGCACGGACGCGGGCGGGTCAGCCGACGCTCTCGTCGGCGGCCGGCCTGGCCATGGCGGGATCCACCGGTCCATGAGCCGGCTGTGACAGGCCGGGCGACGCCGCCTCCGGCGACGTCACGCGCGGACGGTGCAGCAACACCTTCTCCTCGCGCTCCTTCGTGTCCTGATCGCGGACGAACTGCAGGGTGTTCTGCAGTGTGGACACCAGCGCGCTGATCGACGTTTCCACTTCCCGCCGCTTCATCTTCAGTCCGTCGATCTCCCGCTGGACGTCTTCGAGGCGGCCCTGCGTCTTCTGAAACAGCAGATCCGCGCGGCCTTCCGCCTCACGCACGATCCGTACGGCATCCTTCTCCGCGCCGTCACGAATGTCGTCGGCGAGCTTCTGCGCGGTCATCAAGGTGTTTCGCAGGTTGCGCTCCTGCGACCGGTGCTCGTTGATCAGAGACTCGAGGTGGACGACCTGTTGCCGCAGGCGGTCGTTCTCGCGCACGGCGTTCTCGTAGTCCTCGGACGCCTCCTCCAGGAACGCATGGACGTCGCCGCGGTCGTAGCCGCGCATCGAGGTCTTGAAGCGCTGCTGGCGGAGGTCGAGTGGTGTCACTTTCATGTGCGGCTCCCAAAGATCGCGGTACCCACCCGCACCATCGTGGCGCCTTCTTCAATGGCGGCCTCGAAGTCGTGGCTCATGCCCATGGACAACTCGCGCAGGCACTCGGCGGGCACGCCGTCGCGGGCAAGGCCGTCCCTCAGTTCACGCAGCTGGCGGAACCAGGGGCGGGCGTCCTCAGGGTTTTCGGTCCAAGGAGGCAAAAGCATGAGGCCCACGACCCGGGCCGCCACACAGGCGGCGGCTGTGGCGAAGATGGCCGGCAACTCCTCCACGGGCGCCCCGTGCTTCGTGGGCTCCAGGGCCAGGTCGGCCTGGATCAGCAGGTTGGGGAGGGTTCCGGCCGCGGCGGCGGCCTGGTCGAGCTGTCGCAGCCGCTCGGCGCTGTCCACTGCATGTATCCAGCCGAACTCCGCCGCCGCTTTTCTGGCCTTGTTCGATTGGACGGGGCCGAGCAGATGCCAGTGGAGGTTGAGGTCCGAGGTCTCCGAGATCTTCCGGAGCCCTTCCTGCACCTTGTTCTCGCCAAAGTCCAGCTGGCCGGTGGCCGCGGCGGCTCGGACGTGGTCCGCGCCAAACGTCTTGGAAACAGCCACCAGGCGCACCGCTTCTGGGCTGCGCCCGGCCCGGTACGCCGCGGCGGCCATCCGCTCCCTGATGGCGGAGAGCCGCCCCGGGACATCCTCGAGGCTCACGGCTTGAGCTGTGCGACCATCGCCGTCGCCTGCGCCGCGAACTCGCCCTGGGGGGCGAGCTTCAGATAGGTCTCGAAGGAGGCAATGGCTTCGGGGATCTGTCCCTCGTTCAGTTGCGCCATGCCGAGCTGGAAGTGGGCGGGTGCGTACTCCGCATTCACGCGGATGGCCTCCTCGAACTTGGCCCGCGCTTCCTTCGTGTTGCCGCCGTTCCAGAGGATGATGCCCTGGTTGTAGACCGCATCCACGCCCCCGGTGCTGCCCCCGCCCGCCTCGGCCGCACGTGCGCTCAT
This sequence comes from uncultured Bifidobacteriaceae bacterium, assembly GCA_964574545.1. Taxonomy (GTDB): domain Bacteria; phylum Acidobacteriota; class Vicinamibacteria; order Vicinamibacterales; family UBA2999; genus JAUXWO01. Next base: position 5,284 of record CAZNOC010000241.1, read on the forward strand.
GGCCGACGCCTCTTCGAAACGCTTCTGGGAATTGTAGAGCGTCGCGAGGGTGTTGAGGGAAGGCACGTGATCGGACTTGAGTTCGATCGCGCGCTTGAACGCGTCCTCAGCCCTGGCCTGATCCTTCTTCTGCAGGTAGGCGAAGCCGATGTTGTAGTAGCAGTCGAAGCAGCTTGGCACCAGGCCCGCGGCCTCTTCGAACTTCGCGATGGCGGCGTCGTGGTTGCCGGCCTCGCTCAACACGACCCCTTCCTGAAACACCTTCTTCAGGGCCACCGATTCCTCGGACTCGCGGGCCGCGGCGGGTTCCAGCGCGAAGTTCACCTCCGCCGTCTGCCCGGCGCGCACGCTCACGTCGTAGGCCACGGCGCCGAGCTCCTCGGCGGTCGCCGTGACGCGATAGGCGCCCGGCGGAAGGCCGATTTGAACGAACTCGCCGCGCCGGTCGGTCTTGACCTGGAGTCGCCGCGCCGCCTCCAGCCCCTCGATCGTCACCTGCACGCCAGGCGCGGGCTTACCCTCCGGCCCCACCACCCTTCCACGAACGGCACCCGTCTGGGCGGCAGCCGGTGCGGCGACGGCGACCACCACGGCGGCGGCCATCACCAGGGCGGCCATGTTCATCCTGCTCACCATGGGCGTGACTCCTTGATCCTCAGTGTAGCGCCAGCCGCCGCTCGGCGGGCTAGTCCCCTGGAAGCGTGATGCGTCACATAAGTCCCGAGCGGGGCATCCCGGGCCCCACGCGCGGCTGCCGCGCGTGGGACCCGTCCCGGCTCGCGGCGTTGCTCCTCCCTCACATATGCCCAATTATGCCCAATATGCTCGGTCGTCGCGCCTGGCGATCCGGGCGCCGCGCCCGGGACGTATGCAACGCATCACGCTTCCAGGGGACCAGCATGACGCGGTGCGCGGCGGGCGCGCGGCGCTGTCTCCGCAAGGGACGCTCAG
>CAZNOC010000242.1:0-6224 GCA_964574545.1 uncultured Bifidobacteriaceae bacterium
GTACCCCGCTTCACCCCACAGGATGAAGTTCGAGACGAACGCGGCCGCGCCGGCGACGTGCTTGCCGAGCAGCCGGTAGTCGTCGGCGTACAACGCGAACCACCCCCAGGCGAGAGAGGCGGCAAGCACCACGACAAGCGCCGGGAAGATGCGCAAGGCCCTGCGCGCGTAGAACGTCGAGAAGCGGAAGGTGCCCTGCTCCTGGCCGGCGAGGATCATGCCGGTGATCAGGAAGCCGGAGATCACGAAGAAGACGTCCACGCCGACGAAGCCTCCCGGCAGATGTGCCGGAGAGACGTGGAAAGCCACGACGGCGAGCACGGCGATGGCCCGCAGCCCGTCGATGTCGGCACGGTAGGTCGCCGAGCCGGGTGCGATGGCCGATGGTGGGGTTGGCGCCTGACCGCCGTTCATCCCGGTTCCGCCAGCGCAAGCCGGGACGTAATCGAGAAGATGGTCCAGGCCATCCACGCCCACGCCAGGAAGCCGAACACGATCGCGAGAGCGACGCGTTCGGCACGCGGCATGGCGGCGAACGCCTCCCGTGGGCGGGTGAAGAACGCAACGGCCGCCACGATCAACAGGGGCTCGAAGACGAACGCGTACCGAGGCTTGGAGATGGCCACGAGCGTCAGCAGCACGCTGCCGGTGATGGCCGTGACGAACAGACGCCCGAGGTGAGGACGCGCGCGGAGCAGCACCAGGAGGCCCGGAATCCCTCCGCCGAGCACCACCATCCACTGGAGGTTGGCGAGTCCCAGTACCGACAGCGCGGGTGCGGTGAACACGCCGGCGGCGTGCTCGCCGCCGACCAGCTCCAGCACGTCCGTCTTCGGCACGAACACGCGCGCGAGCCTGCCCAGCGCACGCCTGGCGAACGTGCCGGGATTGGCGAGGATCCAGTCGCGCGCCGCCTGTTCGAGCTCACGCGGCGACGCGGTCGGGTATTCCTCGCTGCCGTCCCTGAAGCGACGCCTGAACTCGATCTGCGCGTCGGTGGCCCTCGGAGCGAACAGGTTCAGGTCCTCGGCATAGAAGTCACGGTTGCCGATGTAGAGGTTGTAGGCGCTGTTCTGTGCGATCGTGGGCTCGCCCAGCCGCCACCAGTTCCACGTGACGACGCTGCCGACGACGACGGCGCCGGCGAGGATGAACGAGGCGACGTGCCTGGCGCGGCTGACGGGTGGCCATGCGGGCAGCGCCGCCAGCGGAAGCATCAGGACGAGCGGCAGCAGGCTGGGGCGCGTCAGGACCAGCGTGCCGCAGACGAAGCCTGCGGCGGCCACCGCGGGCCGCCCGCGGTTTGAGCGAGACAGGATCACCAGCACGACCAGCAATTGCAGCAAGGCCGGCGTTTCGGATGTCGTGAACTGCGAGAACGAGATGGCCGGGAGGTAGAGCGCGTAGGCCAGGGTGGCCAGCGCGATGAAGCGGCCCGCGGCGCGCGTGTCGTTGCCGGCCACCGACGGCGCGGCCTCGGTTGCCAGGCGGTGCACGGCGACGAGGCACCCGAGATCGAGCACGACCCACAGGAGGCGGAGGGCCGAGACCGAGGTGGTCTGCAGGATCCAGGAAGCGGCCGCGATGATCCCGCCTGTCGCGGGTGGCCAGAAGGGATCGAGTTGGCCCGTGTCGAGGAGGGCGAGCCCTGAGCGGTAGTAGCTCTCCTCGTCCGAGGCGAACCGCGACTCCGGCAGGACGAACCAGACGGCCAGGCGAACGGCCGCCGCCAGCAGGAAGATCCACGGGAGGGACGGCGTCATGCTAGCCGCTTCCCACAGCCGCGTGTCGATCGTCGATACGGGTCAGCCGCAGCCACACCCACACGAGCAGCAATGCGCCGAGCAGCGGGAAGCCGAAGTACTGGTAGGCCTCCGCGGGGGTGAGGTGCTCGTGTCCGGCCCAGGCCATCATCGGCTCGACGAGCATCAGCCGGCTGAACAGGCCGCGCGGGAGGATGTTGGCGACGAGCAGGGTGGCGGCGAGAAACACGGCCCAGTGCGTCCGGCCGCCGTACACGAAACAGCCAACCAGCACGGCGCTGAACGCGCCCAGCATCAGCACCATGTAGTCCTGCGACGCCTGTGGCGCCAGTGGGAGCAGCATGGCCGCAATCAGCGCCCAATCCCAGAACGTGCGGCCGGGCTCCGCGACCCGACCGCGGCGATAGAGCATCCAGGCCACCCAGGCCATGCCAGCCCCCTGCACGAGTCTGCCGATACCGATGGCCCAGGGCTGGAGCGGAGGCGGCACGACGGCGAAGTACCCGCGCTGGTAGGGGGAGTCGGGGATTGGCACCGACGGGTCCTCGAGGTAGCCGAACGCCTTCATGCCGAGCCCGCGCAGCGAGATGTTCTCGTGCCAGGTGATGGGGCCTACCCATCCGTAGTCCGAGCCGCCGGCCGCTGCGCGCACGAGCATGCCGGCGTAGCCCCAACCCATGTCCCAGCCGTATGCCGCCTGGGACACCGTCAGGATCGCGAGCATCGCGACCAGCGTGTACGCGAACGTCCGTCGATCGCGCAGAAGGAGATACGGTACGAAGACGAACGGCAGCATCTTCATCAGCGCGCCGGCCGCGATCGCCCACGCCACGATCCAGCGCCGCCCGTTGACGGCCGCCGCGCAGCCGATCATGATGGCGGCCAGCTCCCATAGCTCGACGTTCTTGATCGACAGCACGCCGTAGAGCGGCCCGAAGTTTCCCCACAACAGGAACAGCCCCAGCCACATGGGACGAGTCATCGAGAGTCCACGCGAGCCAAGCCACGTCCTGATGGCCACCGCTGTCGCGGCGAACGCGACGGCGATCGAGACGAGGCCTACGGCATACGCGTACCATGCCAGCGTCGTGTGGTCGTCGATGTCCCGCCGATAAACCGCGTCGAGCACCATCAGAAAGACCGGGCCGTATTGCCGGGGATGATCCACCGTGGCCGCTCCCGAGAGCACCTGGCGCGTCACCGGCTGGAGCTGCTCGACGACCTGCCCCACGTTCGGCTCGCGCAGGGGAAACACGATGCCCGAGTAGACGATGTGGGCCAGGGTGTAGAGGACGGCGCCCGCGACGAGCATTCGTGAGAGGGCGGGCGTCAGGGTCAAGATCGTCTCCGGGGGACTGGGGGCTGTCGTGGCGCGACGCCCGTACGTATCACCGGGGCGCGGCCGACGTCAACGCGCGGCGGCGTCGGCCGCTCGCGGCACTGTACAATGGCGCGGCGAGCCAGAGCCCCGGCATCCATGAAGCTCTCCATCATCATCCCCGTCTACAACGAGGAGCAGACGATCAACGAGGTCGTCGAGCGCGTGTGGGCGGTGGACCTCGGCGACATCGAGAAGGAGGTCATCCTCGCCAACGACGCGTCGAGCGACGGCACGCGGCGCATCATCGACGAGAGCCAGTGGATCGACGATCCCCGCGTCCAGGTCTACGACAGCCCGATCAACCTGGGGAAAGGGGCGGCCGTCCGCCTGGGCCTGAAGATGGCGACAGGGGACGTCGTGCTCGTGCAGGACGCGGATCTCGAGCTGGACCCGAACGAGTACGGCGCGCTGCTCGCCCCGATCGTCGAGGGACGCACACGGGTGGTCTACGGGTCCCGCTTCCTGCGAACGACCTCGCGCATCCCGTTCAAGACACGGTTCGTCAACCGGTCGCTCACCCTGCTCACCAACGTTCTGTTCCGCGGCCGGCTCACCGACATGGAGACGGCCTACAAGGTGTTCCGCCGCGAGGTGATCCAGTCGGTAAGGCTGCGGTGCGTGGGGTTTGACTTCGAGCCCGAGATCACGGCGAAGCTGCTGATGGCACGCGAACCGATCGTCGAGGTCCCCATTGCCTACCACCCGCGTCGAGCGGACGAGGGCAAGAAGATCCGCTGGACCGACGGCGTCGACGCCGTCTACGTGCTCCTCAAATGCCGGCTGACCGGCGGACAGTACTGACGCGCGCGGCGCCGGTCTTCTGGACCGCGTGGCTGCTGCTGCCGGTCGAGGGCTGGGGTCGTCTGGACGGCGTGCCCGTTGGCACGCTCGAAGCGGCCGTCCTTGCCGCCATCTGGTGGCTGTGGGGCGCCGGCCGCGCCGTGCCCGGGGGCGTCTGGCTGCCCGCCGGGCTCCTCGTCGTCAAGGCGATCGCGGCCCTCGCGATCCTTCCGCACGGGCTCGACGCCAGGTACTTCGCCAACGCGTCGTGGACGGCCCCGCACGAGCGCAGCATCGGCTGGCCCGCGGGGCCAATGACGCGCCGGGATGCGCGGCTGGCGTTTGGGGTACCAGTCGGTCCCGAACTGCCCCTGCACTTCTTCCACGACAACGGGCGATTCAACGTCGGCACGCGAGCCGAGCGCGAGGGGCTGCCGTTCTCTATCGTCTGGACCGGGTACTGGCGGGTGCAGGCGCCAGGCGCGCGGACGCTGTATCTCGAGGGCGAGCACCTGGGCGCCGCGATTCTCATAGACGGTGAGGTAGCGATCGAGAAGCCTGCGGACGTGGCCGCCGTGCGGGAGGACGTGCCCGTCGCCGCCGGCTGGCGGCGGCTCGTCGTGCGCGTGGCCGCGCCGCACGGCATCGCGCGGGCGTTCGAGGCGGGCGCCATCGACGAGGAGGGCGTCCGGCACCCATTGGGCGCGCGCGACGTGTTTCCAGCGCCTGTGGACCTTGATGCGCGCGCATGGGACCTCCGCGCCCGTGCGATCGCCTTGGCGGTCGATGCTGGCGTCGTCATGTTCATCGGCCTGTGGACCGTGCTGGGCCTCGCCGCCGTGAGTCGAGAGGCGATTCGGCCCGCGCCACCCACAGGCCAGGGCCGAGGCGCCACGCTCCTCGCGTTGGCGGCCTTCGTCGCACTGGCCGATGCCCTGTGGTTTGGCCGGCAAGTGGAGGGGCGCGTGCTCCTCCTGCTCGGCGGCGACGACATGCTCACCTATGCCACGCTGGCGCGCGACATCGCGCTCCACGGACCGCTGATGCTCGGCGGACAGCCGATCGGCGAGGCGGCGCCGTTCTACTATCAGCCGCTCTATCCGTACGTCATCGCTCTCACGCACATGGTCTTAGGCGAGGACGGGTTTGGCATCTTCTTCGTGCAGCGTCTCGGCATGTGGATCACGCTGCTGGCGGTGTGGCGGACGAGCGCGAGGTTGTTCGGCGCGCGGGCCGGATGGGTCACGCTCGGCGCCGCCACCGTCTTCGTCGCGGTCAAGGTGCGCCCGTGGTCGGGCATCCTGCTCGGCGAGATCATCTTCATGCCGCTGCTGAGCCTGTGCTCGTGGGCCCTCGTCGCCGTCGCGCACGGAGCCGGCCTCCGCACGGGCGCTGCCGCGGGAGTGGCCGGCGGGCTCGCGACGCTCGGCCGTTCGACGCTGCTTCCCGCCTGGGCGATCGTGATTCCCCTCGTCGCCGCCGCGAGGCGACGTGCCGGCCTGCGGCCTGGCCCGATCGTCGTGGCGGCGTTGCTCATCGCGGGGGTCGTCGGGCTCGCCACGCTGCGCAACCACGTGGCCGCGAACCGGTTCGTCCTCGTGACGACGAGCTTCGCGAACAACTTCTACCTGGGGAATCCGCCGCCGCAGGGCACGTCGATCCACGATCACGCCCTCTTCCGCTGGCTGACGCTCCAGGACCCGACGCGCCTTGCCCTCGAGGGCGCGTGGCACGCGCCGGGCGCCTTTGCGGGGAACATCGGCCGGAAGGCGCTCTACCCCCTCGGCTTGTTCGACGCCTATCTGCCCGGTCGCGGCTGGTCACCGCTGCTCGTCGCGACGTGGGTGGTCTCGCTCGTGGGCGTCGTGACGGCCCTTCGCAGGGGTAGCCGACAGGATCCCGGGCGATGGGTGCCGCTCGCCTTCGCCGTCTCGCACGCTGCCGCGGTCACGTTGATCTTCCCGCACGCACACGGAGATCGGTTGATCCTGCCGTTCTATGTCATGCTCCTGCCGTACGTCGGGGCCGCGTTCCGCCCCAGCGCACGACGTTTGGACGGGCGGACCGACCCGGGAGCTGAGAGCCGGAAGCTGACGGTGGCCGGCTCTCAGGCGTAGTCGGCCCCGCCACAGGACTCGTGGAGGCCGATGCTTCACTCCATTGATGTGCTGATCATCGCGGCCTACCTCTTTGCGCTGGCCGGCGTGGGGGTGTATTTCTCACGGCGGCAGACCAGCCTCGACAGCTTCCTCATGGCCGGGCACGGCATGGCCTGGCTGCCGGTGGGCCTGTCGTTGATG
>CAZNOC010000243.1:0-6196 GCA_964574545.1 uncultured Bifidobacteriaceae bacterium
GGCAGATACTTGCGCTTCTGATCCTCGGTGCCGAACTCGTTGATCGGCACCATCACGAGCGAGCCCTGCACGCTCATCATCGAGCGGTACCCGGAATCGATGCGCTCGACTTCGCGTGCCACGAGGCCGTAGCTCACGTACCCGAGGCCGGCGCCGCCATACTCCTCTGGAATGACGATGCCGAGCATGTCGAGCGCGCCGAGCTCGCGGAAGATCTCGACGTCGGTCCGCTCGTGGCGGAAGGCCTCGAGCACGCGGGGCGCCAGCCGATCGCGGCAGTAGTCCCGGGCCGTGTCGCGGACCATCCGCTCCTCGTCGGTAAGCTGCAGGTCGAGAAGGAAGGGGTCGTTCCAGTGGAAGCGGGTCTCGGTCCGGGTCATGGTGGCCATGTCAGGACGATCATGCCACGAAGCAGCCCGCACGTCAGCCCCGGCGGCGGAAGAGGCCCTCGTAGATGACCGGCGCCTGAACCGACTGGAGCATCCCGGAACGGGGCCGGTTGAGTTCTTTGAGAGGCACGCCGGGATCGGGCGCGAACCCGGAGGCGCTGAGTTCTTCCACGAGTTGCGCCTGGGTCAGGAAGCACTGGGGCGCCCCTGAGAACTCCGTGAAGACGAACTCCTCGCCTGGCACCGTGACGGTCTCCGGCGGCAGCGTCTGCCTCGAGAACGTGAAGACGAACAGCGCGGCCCCTGTCCTTGCCACGCGCGCGGCCTCCGCGACGGCCCGCCTGAACTCGACCGTGGATCGGGCCAGATTCCAGATGCCGTGTGCGATGACGAAGTCGCAGCTCCCGTCACGCACGGGCAACGACGTCATCGGCGCCATCGCGACGTGCAGGCGTGTGGTCAGCTCCTCTTCCCTCGCCCGCGACGCGGCCGCGTCGAGCATGGGCCGCGACAGGTCCAGTCCGAGCACGTGCCACCCCAGGCGCACGATCGGCACGGCGTTGCGGGCGGCGCCGCACCCGATGTCGACCATCCGGACCCCGCTCGCTCGCCGGAGTTCATCGGCCGCCAGCTGGATCAGTTCGGCGTTTGGCGGGGACGTCGCGAATCCCGAGACCATCCCGGGCGTGCTCCACGAGGTACCGGCCAGCGGATCCAGAGTCGGCACTCCCCCACTCTATGCGAAAGCGCGGCGCCCGGGCCCGGAGCGCGCGGTCGAAGGATATACTCGCCGGGCATTGGTCACACCAGGAGGCGCTATGTGGAAGAGGCTGGCAGTTGTCGCGATCGGCGTCGTGGCGCTCGGGGACCGGCCCGAGGCCCAGGGCAACTGGATGCCCCCGCAGGCCGCGGAAGGCGTCGCCCTGGAGATGGCGAAGCGGCTCGATCACGTGAAGGTCGGGATCGAGGAGGCGAAGCTGCTGCCGAGCGCGCGGGCGGGTGTCGCCGCATTGCGTGAACGGCTCGACACGCTCGGCGAGAAGGGCGTGCTGACGCTCGCCCCGCGTTTTCCGCAGATCGAGATCCCGTTCTCGGGTCAGCCGCACCTCGACGCCATGGCGCGGTTCTCGATGTGCACCTACTACCTCGATGCGCGCTTCGAGCGGCGCCCCGCCAATGTCGACGTCGATGCACTGCTCGACGCCGCGATGGGCCCGCTCTCCCTCGCCGTCACCACGATGTACCTGCGCCATCACTTCCTGGCGGCCGGCGGGACCGACGACCAGATCAAGATGTACCTCGACGGCGATCCGCTCAACGAGGTCGCCGCCGCCGTGCAGACGGACCCGAAGCTGCTCGACCATACCGCGGCCGAGTGCCGGGCCGCGGTGTCCACGCTGCTCGACTGAACCAGACGCCCCTCGTCGGCCGCCAGGCATGCGGCTGCCCGTCGCCGTCCGCGTGAGGTAGACTGACGGCGGTGCCTATGCGCCAGCTCCGGAAGCGCCGCTCGGTCGCGTGCCTCTGCGTGGCTGCGGTTCTGTTCGCCGCGTTCGCCATCGGCGTGCCAGCGTTCGACTACGCCGTGCCGGAACCGGGCTGGGTGCTTCTCCCCGACCTCTCCACACGCCCCTCGCTGCTCCCGATCGAGCCGCGCGGACCGATGCCGGCGGCCGTCGTGCCCCCGGTCCCCGGACGCGCACCCCCCGCCGCTCCCATGCACGCCTGAGTCCGGCCGTCCTCCGGGCTCATTCCCTGTTCGCGGTCGCTGCACCACCGCCGCTCCGGAACCGGCGTGCGATGCCCGCGCCCGCGCGTGTAGAAGGAGGTCTCATGAGCGACGGCACTACTCCCGCGCGTCGTATCCGCAACCGGATCGACTGGCGGCATCGCCTCGCCAGGATGCGGGGTTCGGCGACGGTACTCGACCTGCAGCGGTACGACGACTCGATCGAGGTGCTCTCGAAGCTGGAGGGAGACGTCGAAGCGCTGCCGGACCACGCACTGACCGAGAGCGCGCGAGCCCTGCGCGCCGCCGTTCAGGCCGGTACCCCAACCATCGAGGTGCGACACCACCTGTTCGCGCTGACACGCGAAGCGGCCCGCCGCGCCCTCGGACAGCGCCCGTTCGACGAGCAGATGGTGGCGGCCCTCGCGCTCAGCGACGGCGCGATCGTCGAGATGCAGACGGGCGAAGGGAAGACGCTCGCCGGCGTGATGCCCGCCGCGCTCCTGGCGCTCTCGGGGCACGGCGTGCACGTGCTGACGTTCAACGACTACCTCGCCCGCCGCGACGCCGAATGGATGACACCCGTCTACCACGCGCTCGGTCTGTCGGTCGGCGTCGTGCAGCAGGGCACGACGCCGCGGGACCGCCGTGCCGCCTACCGGGCGGAGGTGACGTACCTGACGGCCAAGGAGGCCGGCTTCGACCTGCTGCGCGACCGCCTGGCCACGAGGCCGGAGGACGTCGTCCATCGCGCGTTCCATGCCGCGCTCGTCGACGAAGCCGACTCGCTGCTCATCGACGAAGCGCGGGTGCCGCTGGTCATAGCCGGCGCAGTCGGGAGCACGGGCCCGGCCCTGGCGCATCTCGCGGCACTCGTCTCGGACCTCACCCCCGGCGTCCACTTCGACCTCGACGAGTACGCGCGCGACGTCGAGCTCACCGAGGCGGGCGTCGATCACGTCGAGCGCGTGCTCGCCAGCGGCCGCCTGCATGACGCCGCGAACTACACGCTGCTCACCCGCCTGAACTGCGCCCTGCATGCCCGCGCGCTGCTCCACCGCGACGTCGACTACATCGTCCGTGGCGGCCGGATCGAGCTCGTGGACGACGCCACGGGCCGCGTCGTGCACGACCGCCACTGGCCCGATGGTCTGCAAGCGGCCCTCGAGGCCAAGGAGGGCCTCGCGGCGAGCGACGGCGGGCGGATCTTCGGCTCCACGACGCTCCAGCACTTCCTGCGAGGCTACTCGCACCTGTGCGGCATGACTGGCACGGCACGGGACGCCAGTGACGAACTGCACGCCACCTACGGCACCCCTGTCGTCGTGGTCCCAACGCACCGTCCGGCCAGGCGGATCGACTACCCGGACCTGTGGTTCACGCACCGCGATGCCAAGGAACGTGCGGTCGCCGGGGAAATCCAGCGAGCACACCGATCCGGCCGCCCCGTGCTCGTGGGGACGCGCAGCGTCGCCGAGTCCGAGCGGCTCGCGCGTCGTCTCGAGTCGGACGGCGTGCCGTGCACCGTTCTCAACGCACGCCACGACGCGGAGGAGGCGCAGATCGTGGCCCTGGCGGGCACGCTCGGCTCGGTCACCATCTCGACGAACATGGCCGGCCGCGGCACGGACATCCGGCTTGGCGGCGACGATGCGTCGGAGCGCTCCCGCGTGGCCGCCCTGGGCGGCCTCTACGTCATCGGCACGAACCGTCACGAGAGCCGGCGGATCGATCAGCAACTCCGTGGTCGCGCGGGTCGGCAGGGCGACCCCGGCGCGTCACGGTTCTTCGTGAGCCTGGACGACGACCTCCTGGTGCGATTCGGCGTCGACCGCCTCATCCCGCCGTCCGTGCGCCCCACTGTCCAGGACACGCCCATCGACCATCCCATCGTGCGTCACGAGGCGGCACGAATCCAGCGCATCGTCGAGGGCCAGGACCTCGACATTCGGCGCACGCTCGAACGGTACTCCACCATTCTCGAGGAGCAGTACGAGCGGTTCGGCGAACGGCGGCAGGCCGTCCTCCACGGGGCGAGGCCGGGGATCTGGCTGCGGGCCCCCGCGAAGCGGGCGGCGCTCGTCGCCGCCGCCGGCGCACGCGCCGTCGACGAGGCGGAACGGGTGGTGACGCTCGCACACAGGGACCGGATCTGGAGCGAGCATCTGGCACGGTGCGCCGACATCCGCGAGGGCATCCACCTCGTGCGCCTTGGCGGCCAGGATCCCCTGACGCGCTTCGCGACCGAGATCACCGAAGCGTTCACGCCCCTCGAGGACGAGGTGGACGCGGCAGTCCTGGCATCGCTCGAACACGTGAGAGCGAGCGACGGCGCGATCGACCTCGAAGAGGCCGGCGTGACCCGGCCGTCGTCCACCTGGACCTACCTGATCAACGATGACCCGTTCAAGGACCAGGCGATGCTGCGACTGGCCGGGGCGGGAGGCGTGACGATCGCCATCTACGCTGCCGCGATGCTGCCGTTCCTGCTCGTGGGCTGGGGTCTAATCGACCGGTTTCTGCGACGCCAGGGCGCGCGCCGTCCGCCCACACATGGCGCGTGAGCTGGAGCGACGGTGGAGGTGACGCTCAGGCTAGCGACCATCGCCATCCAGCACGAACCCCGCCCAGAAGAACGGGTGGCTCGTGCCGGGGCTCGTGAGGAGTGTCCGCTGGGCCGTTGCGAGGGCCTCGTCGGTCGGCACGCCAGCCCGGAGCTGCCCGTAGAACGCCGCCATCAGGGTGGCGGTGGCCTCGTCCGGCGCCTTCCACAGCGACGCGGCCACGGCGCGTGCACCGGCGAACTGGAAGGCACGCGTCAGCCCGAGCAGGCCCTCGCCGGAATAGGTGCGACCGAGGCCGGTCTCGCAGGCCGACAACACGACAAGGTCTGCGTCGAGGCGCACCTGGTCGAAGATCTCCCAGGCCTGCAGCAAGCCGTTGTCCTCGCCGCCCGACGCGCTCAACACCAGCGCGGAATCGAGCGGCAGGGCGTCATTGGTCACGCCGTGCGTCGCCACATGGAGGATGCTCGTGTCGCGGGGCAAACGCTTGATGGCCTCCTCCGTGGCGTCGGTCCCAAGCCAGAGCGTCGCGGCGGGCGCGAAGGCCTTCGCCACGCTCTCGGCCTCCCGGCGCGAGCCCGGAAGGGGTTCGAGCGCGGCGACCAGGCCGCCCCGCAGCGCCCGTTCGCCCGGGTCGGCGCTCGCCTCCGACGGGTCTCCGGACACCGCATCGCCAAAGGCCGCGACGCGACGAGTCGACGCCTGTCTCAAGGGCCGTGCGCCCAGTCGTGCCAGCGTCGTCAGCGACGCCACGACCGACGTGGGTCTCCACTGGGCGACGAACCGCGCCTCTGGGCGCTCCGCCGTGGCCGCCCCCGCACGACGCTCCAGCGCGGCGAACGACAGCCCGTGCAACACACCGTCCGGGACGATCACCAGCCGCGCGACGCGCGCGGCGTCGTCTTCCACAGGCCGCAGCAGAACGTCGAACAACGCCGCCGACGCGGAGCTGAGTGCGGAGAGGCCGGCCGGCTCCGCCCCCGAAGCGCCCTGATTCACCAGGCGCCGCCAGGTGTCGACGCGCTCGGCCAGCTGCTCCGCCGACGTGGCGAGGGCGACGACTTTGAAGGTATGACGTGAGACCGCAAAGACGACGCTCCTGCTGGCGCCCAGGTGGTACACGAGGGCCAGCGTGCCTTCGGGTATCGTGCGCTGAAGGTCAGCGAGGGTCCGTGGCGCCGGTTCGAACTGCTCCGCAAGGTCGGGATCCACCCGCCGCAGATTGCTGGAGGCGAGCGCTTGAGATGCGCGGATTTCTGCAAGGCGTCCCTGCAGGCGATCCACCGTGACGGCATCGGCCTGCGCGGGCAGGCGTTCCAGTTCGCCCAGGACATCGTCGTACGCACGGGCCAGCCGACGCCGCTCGCGCGTGAGATCCGCGGCCTCGACGCCGCGGCCAAAGGTCATGTCGCGCGCTGCCAGTCGTGCCAGCAGGGCGCCCGCATGGCTGCGCTCGATGACCTCCAAGGCCTCGGCGGGCCGATCGAGCCGGAGCAGCACGTCGATGTAGGGCC
>CAZNOC010000244.1:0-1829 GCA_964574545.1 uncultured Bifidobacteriaceae bacterium
AAGATCTACTCCGCGCCCGACGCCCACCCGGACGTGCGCGTGCCCTTCCGCGAGATCGCGCTCTCCGATCCCGATCAGCCCACCTTCCGCGTCTACGATCCCTCCGGCCCCTACACCGATGCCAACGCGCAGATCGACGTCGAAAAGGGCCTCCCGCGCATCCGGCAAGCCTGGATCGTTGAGCGCGGCGGCGTCGAACAGTACGACGGCCGCGAGATCCGCCCCGAGGACAACGGCAATGTCTCTGGCAAGGCACTCGCCCGCGACTTCCCCAACAAGGAGCGCCCCTTCCGCAGCAAGGACGGCGCGCCCGTCACGCAATACGAGTTCGCCAAGGCCGGCATCATCACCAAGGAGATGATCTACGTCGCCCACCGCGAAAACATCGGCCGCCAGCAGATGCTGGACCGCGCCAAGGAAGCCGTGGCCGACGGCGAAAGCTTCGGCGCGGCGATACCCGAATTCATCACGCCGGAATTCGTGCGCGACGAGATCGCCCGCGGCCGCGCCATCATCCCGGCCAACATCAACCACACCGAACTCGAGCCGATGATCATCGGCCGCAACTTCCTCGTGAAGATCAACGCCAACATCGGCAACTCCGCCGTGTCGTCGTCGATCGAGGAAGAGGTGGAGAAGCTCCGCTGGTCCACGCTCTGGGGCGCCGACACCGTGATGGACCTGTCGACGGGCAAGCACATCCACGAGACGCGCGAGTGGATTATCCGGAACTCACCGGTGCCGATCGGCACCGTCCCGATCTATCAGGCGCTCGAGAAGGTGGGCGGCAAGCCCGAGGACCTGACCTGGGAGATCTACCGTGACACGCTCATCGAGCAGGCCGAGCAGGGCGTGGACTACTTCACCGTGCATGCCGGCGTGCTGCTGCGCTACATCCCGATGACCGCGCGCCGCGTCACGGGCATCGTCTCGCGCGGCGGATCGATTCTGGCCAAGTGGTGCCTCGCGCACCATCGGGAGAACTTCCTCTACACGCACTTCCGCGAGATCTGCGAGATCATGCAGGCCTACGACGTGTCGTTCTCGCTCGGCGACGGGCTGCGGCCCGGGTCCATCGCCGACGCGAACGACGAGCCGCAGTTTGCCGAGCTGCAGACGCAGGGCGAGCTGACGAAGATCGCGTGGGAGCACGACGTCCAGGTGATGAACGAGGGCCCCGGCCACGTGCCCATGCACCTCATCCGCGAGAACATGGAGAAGCAGCTCGAGTGGTGCCAGGAGGCGCCGTTCTACACGCTCGGGCCGCTCACGACCGATGTCGCGCCCGGTTACGACCACATCACCTCCGCGATCGGCGCGGCGATGATCGGCTGGTTCGGCACCGCGATGCTCTGCTACGTGACGCCGAAGGAGCACCTCGGCCTGCCGAATCGTGACGACGTCAAGGCGGGCGTGATCGCGTACAAGATCGCGGCGCACGCGGCCGATATCGCCAAGGGCCATCCCCGCGCGCGCGAGTGGGACGATGCGCTGTCGAAGGCGCGGTTCGACTTCCGGTGGCAGGACCAGTTCAACCTGGCGATGGACCCCGTCACCGCCCGCGCGTATCACGACGAGACTCTGCCCGCTGATGGCGCCAAGGTCGCGCACTTCTGCTCGATGTGCGGGCCGAAGTTCTGCAGCATGGAGCTGACGCAGCAGGTGCGTCAGATGGCCGAGCAGGGCATGGAAGAGAAGTCGATCGAGTTTCGGAAGGCCGGGGAGATCTACGTCAAGCAGTAGACGGACGTACAAACACGAAGGTCACGAAGGCCACGAAGACGCACGAAGATCGTAATGGTCAAGACCAAGGCTGCAAGCTGACAATC
>CAZNOC010000244.1:1929-6192 GCA_964574545.1 uncultured Bifidobacteriaceae bacterium
GAAAGCCGAAAGCCGAAAGCCGAAAGCCGAAAGCCGAAAGCCGAAAGCCGAAAGCCGAAAGCTGATAGCTGATAGCCGAGAGCCGAACTCAGCGCCCGGGCGGCGTGCCTGGCGGCGGCGGTACGATCTGGACGATGGTCGGGTAGCGTTCAGGCTGGCCGCGCAGCACCGGGTTGGGGTAGCCGGCGGACCCTCCCCACGTGTAGTCCTTGACCGTGACGCTTGGCGGGAATGCCATCTCGTTCTCGCGGAAGCGGCCAATCTCGAACATGTGCGTGGCCGGGGCCTCGAAGACGACGTTGCCGCGCTGGCGCAACACGTTGCGGTAGTAGGTGACCGCTTCGGCAAAGCCCATGGTGAGGCCGAACAGGTAGTAGCGCTGCCCGCGCCCGGCGTCGTACGATCCCAGGAACACCGCGGCGGGATAGATCGGGATCCCGAGTTCCGCCTCGGTTGGCCCGGCGGACTGCGAGGCGGCGGGGGCCGCCACCGGCTCCTGCACCGGAACCTGCGCGTCGGGCGCCGGAACGGTCTGGGTCGGCGGGGCCGGCGGCGGCTGGCTGCCAGGCCTTGGGAACGGTTGAGGGGGAGGCGGTTGCGCGGCGGCCACCGTGGCCGTGAGCAGCAATCCGACGCCAAGCCCAGCCGTGCGCCGCAGGCCGCGCGTTCTGGTCCGCATGTTCCTATTATAGGTCTGCTCTCGGAGTGTCCATGTCTTCCACTCTCCTCGACTACTGCCAGGCGTATGAGGGCTGGCTCATCGATTTCGTGAGGACGCTCGCTGCGATCGAGTCGCCGACCGACGACAAGGCGGCGGTCGATCGGTGCGGCGCCGAGCTCGAGCGCCGTCTCCAGGAGGCCGGCCTGCGGACCACACGCGCTCGGACCACCGGTGCCGGCGACCATCTGTTGGCCGAGATCGGTACCGAAGGCCCGCGCGTGCTCCTGCTCGGGCACTTCGATACCGTCTGGCCGGTCGGACAGATCGCGCGCATGCCCATCGAACTTCGCGACGGACGGCTGCACGGCCCGGGCACGTTCGACATGAAGGCGGGTATCGGCCTTGGCCTGCAGGCCGTCAGAGCGCTGACCGCTGGCGGCGCGCTCCGTGGCCGCGTCGCGATGCTCTGGACGACCGACGAGGAGACAGGCAGTGGCACCTCCCGGGCACTGGTCGAGCGTGAGGCGCTCGCGAGCGATGCCGTTCTTGTGCTGGAGCCGGCGCTGCCCGGCGGCGCCGTGAAGACCAGTCGCAAGGGCTGTGGGCAGTTCGAGCTCAGCGCGCACGGCGTGGCAGCCCATGCGGGCGTCGATCCCGGCAAGGGCGTGAGCGCCATCGGCGAGATCGCACGCCAGATCCTGGCCATCGAGGCGCTCGCGGACCTTCCGCGCGGCGTGTCGGTCAACGTCGGGGTCGTCAGCGGCGGCTCACGCCCCAACGTCGTGGCAGAAGAGGCCCGCGCGATCATCGACGTTCGCGCGCCCACGGCCGCGCAGGCTGACGCCATCATGAGGGCGTTCTCGGCGCTCCGGCCGCAGCTGCCCGGTGCTCGGCTCGAGCTGACGGGCGGGTTCGAGCGTCCGCCGATGGAGCGCACGGAGGGCGTGGCTCGGCTCTATGAAGACGCGCGTGCGGTTGCGGCCGAGTTGGGGATCGCGCTCGAGGAAGGCGGCACGGGCGGCGGGTCCGACGGCAACTTCTGCGCGGCGCTTGGGGTGCCCACGCTTGACGGGATGGGCGCCGTCGGCGACGGCGCGCACGCCCTGCACGAGCACGTCGAGATCGCGTCCCTCCCGATTCGAGCGGCGATCCTGGCCGGGCTGATCGCCCGTGTGCACGGCCACCGGAGCGAGAATCGGGAGGCGTCGTAAGGCGGGCCGCGACAAGGGCGCGGCCCGCTCATCGAACCGTCGTCACGCGCTCCCGGCGTCAGCGCAGCCGGAGCACGACCTCGACCCGCTTGTGCGACGACACGGCCTGCCCGGCCCGGCGGGCCGGCTCGTAACGCCAGTCACGAGCGGCGGAGAGAAGTTCTCGGTCGTACGCCGGGTGGACCGATTCCGTCATCGACGCTTCGGTCACGTACCCGCGCTCGTCAATCCACACATCCACGGCGCCCCTCAGTTCCGCGCGCACGCCGGCAAGCCCGTGCGGCCAGGGTGGCAGGTCCTGCTCGATGGCGACGGGCGGCGTCGCCGGCGCGTCGAGCGCCGCGCTCGCGGCCATGAAGGGCTCCACCGCGAGTCTCTTCGCAGGCAGGGGCGGCACGGCCGGCTCGGGTGGAGGCGTGCGCTCGCGTGCCAGCGCCAGGAATTCCCGGGCCAGCACGCGCAGGTCTGCCATGCCGGGACGCCCTTCCTGTGTCAGCGCCTCGATGACTGGCAGCGCCTCGGCGAGCGATTCCGCCGACTCGGCAAACCGGCCGTTGTCGAACGCACGCCGGCCTTCGTCGTACAAGTCACGCGCGAGTGGTGGGAGGACGCGGTCGCGGACGGCCCGGAAGGCCAGGCGGACACGCGGCGAGTAGTCGTCTCCGGGCTGGTAGTCCGGCCTTGCCGTGACGAGGCGCTCGATGAGCGAGTGGGCGTCGCCGGCCCGATCGAGGGCGAGCAGGCACAGCACGCGCAGTCGATCGGCCTCGAGCCTCGCGGGTCCCTCGAGCGAGCCCACGGCCTCGTTGTTCAGGAGGGTGAGGACGCCTTCGTAGTCGGCTTCCGCATACAGCACCCCGGCAGTGGCGACAAGCTCCTGCCCGTGTGCCGGCCACACGCCGGTCAGCCAGATCACCGCGATCGTGACGACAAGCCGGGACCTCACGGCTGGAACTCCAGGCTGACGCGCGCGGGCGTCCGCGCGGGCACCGTGACCCGGCGCCGCTGCTCGCCAAGCTGCGGATGCCGGAACACCACTTCGTACTCGCCGATAGGCAGCGAGACGTTCCCGAGCGGGGTGTCCCCGAGGCGGCGATCGTCGATCCAGATCGACGCCCACGGCGTGGCGTTCACATGCAGGGTGCCCGAGGGAGCATCGACCGCTATCGCCGCGGTCTGCCGTGACGTGACCCTGACCTCCCTGGTGTCCTGGTACTCCAGCGCCTCGTTGGCGAGGACTACCGTGTGGGTGCCCGGCACCAGCGACACGCGGCCTTCTGCGCTTCCCCCCACGTCGTTCCCGTCCACGAGCACACGAACCGGAAACGGGCTCTTCACCACGACCCATCCTGGCGACACGGGACGAGGACCGGCGGGGGCAGGCTCGGCCGGCACGGCAGGGGCGGTTGCGCCCGGGACTCGCGCGGGTTGCGTCCGTGCCGCCGCGGTTGCGGCAGGCATGGCGGCAGCCGCAGCGGTGACGTCTCCCTCGGCATTCGCGGGACCGTCTCCGGCGTTCGCTGCAGGAGTCGACGCCCATTCGATGTGCATCGACGCGATGGCACCGGATGTGACATCGAGGACCCGCTCGCGACGCGCCGGCCCATCACCCACACGCAAGTTGTACGAACCAGGGGCAAGGGCCAGAACCAGTGGCGTGGTCCCGCGCGCGACATCGTCGATCTCGACGGGGACGCCCGCCGGCGAAGACGTCACCGCCAGGGTTCCCGTGGGAGGGGAGGTGGCCACGCCGAACGTGCTGTAGACGACCAGGCCACCGAACGCCCCGCAGAGCACCGCCAGACCGCAGACCGCGAGCCAGCGAAGAGCCCTCGACCGAGCCGATGGTGTTCCAGGGGCGGGAGGAGGCTGCTGTCCGGCGCGATGAGCCGGAACGGATGAGGTGGATTCCGGGAGAAAGGCCGCAAGAGCCTCTTGAGACAGGTCGAGGTCAATCACACCTGGCGGAGACTCGCGGAGAGAGGGGTCACGGACACTGGGGGGATAGGACACGCCGCCTCCTGCGATCGCGATGGTTAGAACTCGCTATCTAGCGATGATTCGAGACGCAAGTCAAGCTCTGCATTTGAGAAGACGGGCCGTCTACTCAGATCCGCCTCGTCCTCCATCTGGTGACCGGTGGCGGGCCGTCGTTACACCGAGCCCGTACCGTGCCTTGAGCCACGCGACGGCTTCCTGCACGCGTGCCGTGTAGTCCTTCGGAGGGTGCTTCGCGGCGTAGAGATGCTCGTAGCGTTCGACGAGCGCCGGATACTCGCGTGCGAGCACGGCCATGAAGTGATCGCGCGTGCCGCCATCGAGGTGCATCACCATCGCACTGACGGAGGGGATGCCGTGGTCGGCGATGGCCTTGATCGTGCGCTCGAGCTT
>CAZNOC010000245.1:0-6181 GCA_964574545.1 uncultured Bifidobacteriaceae bacterium
CGACTACCCCCCACTATCCACTACCCACTACCCACTATCCACTACCCACTACCCACTACCCACTACCCACTACCCACCCGCCACTCCCCACCCCCTACTTCCATCTAATCAGGATCGTCTCCCTCTCGAAGACACGTGTCCCCACCCAGGCAAGCCCGGTGTTGACGAACACGAGCGTGAGGGCTGAGGCGATCAGCGCTGCGGGGCCGAGGATGAACTGGCCCATCAACTGCGCGACGAGGACCGCGGTCAACGGCAGGATGACGAGCGCGCCGAGCTGCTGCGCGGAACGGGGATCGCTGACACGCGATGACATGATGACGGCAAGCTGGAGCGCAACGAGCGACAGCAGGGGGCCGACCGCGCCGATGAGCAGCAGCGGCTGGGGCGTGAGCAGCGTGCGCCACACGCCGGGGAGCCCGAACAGCGCGAATCCGCCCAGGTAGACCGCGAACGAGGTCCACATGAGCGTCATCGATACGGCAAAGGGGGTCAGCGTCTTGGCCGCCAGCAGTTCGAGGGTCGTGAGCGGAGTGGCCAGGAGCGGTTCGAGGGCCCGCGCCTGCTTCTCGCCAATGACGGCGTGCGCGCCGAGCGCCATCGCGCCAACGACGGGCACCATCAGGATCAGCAGCAGGAACTGCTGCGCCAGGAAGGCCTGGATGCGAGCGTCGGCGTCGAGGTGAGCCATCGCCGGCAGAAACCGGGCAGACGCCTCCGCGAAGTCGCGCGACTCGGACAACCGCTCGCCCGTCATCGCCGGGATGATCAGCGCCACGAGGAACGCGGGCACGAGGGCGCCGAACGCCATCGCCATGGCCGGCAGGATGGCCCCGGGAGTCCGCAGGAGTTCCTCGACGTCCTTACGCGCGACGGCGGCGACACGGTGCCGGTTGAGCGCTGCCGTCACCGGGGACCTGCCTCTCCGACAAGGTCGAGGTACACCTCTTCGAGCGTTCGCCGCTCCTGCGTGACACGCTCGATGCGTGCTCCCGCGCCCACCAGGGCGGCCACGACGTCCGGTACCGTGGTGGCGTCCAGATATGCGGTGAGGTGCTGCCCCCGCGCTTCGACACCGTGCGCGCCGGCCGCGCGTGCGGCGGAGACCAGGAGCACGGCGTCCCCGTCGACATCGATCTCGACGCGTGAGCCTGCCATCTGCCGGCGCAGCGCACGAGGGGTGTCGAACGCCAGCAGCCGCGTCTTCATCACGGCAATGCGATCCGCGAGCATCTCGGCCTCGGCCAGGTTGTGCGTGCAGACGAGCACGGCCCGTCCGTCGTTCCGGAGATCGAGGATGAGCCGCCGCACTTCCCGGGCGCTGGCGGGATCGAGCCCAGCGGTGGGCTCGTCGAGCAGGATGACCCCCGGCGCGTGGAGCAACGCGCGGGCCAGCGCGGCGCGCTGCTTCATGCCCTTGGAGAGATGGCCTGCCTGATCCTGAGCGCGATCGGTCAGTTCGAGCTGCGCAAGGGCGCGGGCGACCGCGGCCGGCGGATCGGCCAGCCCGTGCAGACGCGCGTAGGTGAGGAGGTTGCGCTCAACGGTCAGGCGTTCCCAGAGGCCTGGCGCCTCCGTGAGGAAGCCGACAGGCCCGGCCACCCGAACATGGCCTGACGTGGGCGCGATGAGGCCGGCCAGCATCCGGAGCGTGGTGGTCTTGCCCGCGCCGTTCGGCCCGAGCACGGCAACGATTTCGCCCGCGCCCACCGCGCACGAGACATCGTCGACGGCCAGTCGGTCGCCGAAGCGACGAGAGAGGCGGGTGGCTTCGACGGGCGGCGCCGTCATGACGCCGCCTACCTCGGTTCGAGGTCCCGCCGGATCGCCTCGAAGAACTCGTCGGCCATGCGCCGGTAGCCGTCTTCGGTCGGGTGCAGCCCGTCCACGCCCATGTAGCGATTCACGTCCACCGCGAGCGCCCCGTACGAATCGACGAGCACCGCGCCCTCGCCCTGCGCGAGCAGCCGGATATGGTGGTTCAGATCGAGGATCCGGTCGAGTGGAATGGCGTTGCGGCCAGAGGGCCGTGGAGGAGGCATGGTGGAGACGAAGACACGGGCGCCACGGAAGCGCGCGTCCTGCATCATCTCGCTCAGCCGGTTGATGATGAAGCTGCGCGAGTTCGGGAACGGGCCGCCCATGTTGTTCGCCCCGTGCAGCAGCAGCAGGACCTGCGGCCGCTCGGTGAGCAGGAGATTCGAGAGCCGGCTCACGCTGTTCTCGATGCGCTCGCCAGCCAGGCCGTGGTTGTTGATGCGAATGTCGTTGGCCTGGGCCACATAGCGCTCCCGCAGCTTCGAAAGCAGCTGGGTCGGGTACGACGCCTGCGGCCGCAGGTTGAGGACGAACGCGGGGAAGCCATCGGCCGCCAGGCCCACGGCCATCGGGTCGCTCACGGTGCCCTGCGTGATGCTGTCGCCGAACGCCATGAAGTTGGTTCGATTCAACCGCGGCTGACGGGTCACCGAAACGGTGAACGAGCAGCTCGCCTGCTGGAGAGCCGTGTCGCTGGCGCGGCATTCCACACGGGTGTCACCGACGCCGAACATGTTCCCCTGGGGAGCTCCGCACGCGACCGTCACCGGTTGAACGCCGCCGGTCGGGACGATCGTGGGCCAGGTGACGTTGACGGGCTGACCGTCGGTGGACTCCACTGCGATATCGCTGGGACACGTCAACGAGAGCGCTGCCGGCGGCACGGGCGTTGGCTGGGTCGGCGACGCGTCGCTGCAGCCGAGCGCGAAGATCGTCGCGATCACGGCCAACGCTCCCGGCAGCCTGGTGCCGGCGTGAGCGCGGGGGATCGGCAAGGCGTGGCTTCTCATGGTTGAACTCACCATTTTACCGCAACGCCACGCATCGAGCGACCGGCCGGCCGGGTAACGGTCCGCGTCAGGACGTCGGGAACTCGTAGCATCCCGGCGTCACGAGCACGCGGGACGGGCCGGCAAAAAACAGCGACGAAGGCGACACGACGCCGGCTGCACGAAACTGCACGGTGCGAACCTTCTCGCCGTCGGCGTCGTACACGTAGGTGAACGCGACGATCAGCGACACCCAGAGTCGTCCTTCCGGATCGACCGCCGCCGTGCGTACCGTCGGCACGACCAGGGGCACCTCGCGCCCGCGCTCGTTGCGCCGCGGCCAGGTGGTCGGCAGCGCCGTCAGGTACGGATCGAGTTCGCGGCCCTGGATCAGGCGCTCCCACACAAGCGCGCCGTCGCGGTCGTACTTGTGGATCACGGGCGGTCCCGCCAGGAACACGAAGTAGTAGCCGCCGGACGGGTTCACGATCGGGATGCCTGAATTGAACGCCAGGTGCAGTTCGCGGTCGTTTTCGTGTCCTGTCCGGCGGAGCCGTCCGATCGATCGCACCGGAGTGCCTGCCAGTCCGTACACGGTGATGAGCGCCCCGGTTTCGGGCTGGTTCATCAACACGCCTTGCCCGGTGTACTGCAGCGACCCGACGCCGTTCAGGACCAGACCGCCGAGCGAGATGCGAGCGGTGGCGCGTCCGGGGAGCGTGAAGCCCCCGAGCCGCTCGCCGCCGGCGTTGAAGATCTGCACGCGCTCCATTCCGCGCGGCGCATCGGCGACGACGAAGGTGGCATTGGGCGCGACGGCAAACGCACCGGGCTCGAGAACGCGGCCGTCCTCGCCGCCGATCTCCACCAGCTTGCTGGCGGCCCCGGTGGCGCGGTCGACCCCGTAGACGGTGTGGCCGCGCCGATCGAACACGAAGTCGCGTCCGTCCGCGGAGCGCTGCCAGCCGAGGGGCTCACGGAACTCGCCCACGAGGCTCGCGGGCAGCGCGTCCACCGACCGCAGCACGTCGAGGCGTCCCGGGGAGGAGGCCTGGGCCGGTGACGCGTCCGACTGGACGCCGGCCACGAGGCCGGCTGCCGCCAGACACACGGAGACCCCGGCGATGGTCAGTCCGACCACTGCCGGGGTCATCCGCTTGCGAAACCGCGGCGCGGCGCCGGAGGGGCGCGGCATCAAATCAATACGCCGACAGGTCCTTGATCGCCTTCAGCACGTCCGCCGACTGGGGCAGGATCACCTCTTCGAGGTTGGGGCTGTAGGCGACGGGACAGTCCATGGCCGCCACCCGCTTCACCGGCGCATCCAGGTACTCGAACAACTCGTCGCTGACGCGGGCCGCGATCTCGGCGCCGAATCCGCACGTGAGCTGATCCTCGTGCGCGACGATCACGCGGCTCGTCTGCCTGACCAGCGCGGCAATGCCCTCCCAGTCGTACGGCATGATCGTGCGCAGGTCGAAGACAGCCACGCTGATGCCGTCCTTCTCGGCCTGCTGTGCGGCCAGCAGCGACCGTTGCACCAGGGCGCCCCACGTGAGCACCACCATGTCGGTGCCCTCGCGCCTCAGCGCGCCCTTGCCGAACGGAATCATGAAATCGCTGCCCGGGTACGGGGCCTTGTTGTAGGTCTGCCGGTACAGGTGCTTGTGCTCGAGGAACATCACGGGGTCGTCGCAGCGAATCGACGTCCGCAACAACCCGGCCGCATCCTGCGCATTCGACGGGAACACGATGCGGATGCCGGGGCAGTGCGCGAAGATGCTCACGCCGGACTGGCTGTGGTACGGCGCGCCGCCCCGGAGGTAGCCGCCGATCGGCACCCGGACGACCATCGGGCACGAGAAGTTGTTCGACGAGCGATAGCGCAGCATGGACATCTCGTCCTTGAGCTGCATCATCGCCGGCCAGATGTAGTCGAAGAACTGGATCTCGACGACGGGCTTGATGCCGCGCGTGGCCATGCCCACGGCGCGGCCGATGATGTTGGCCTCGGCCAGCGGCGAGTTGAAGACGCGGTCGGATCCGTACAGCCGCTGCAGCCCGTGCGTCACCTTGAACACGCCGCCCTTGCCGGACACCTCCGACAGCACGCCTTCCTTGCTGGCATCGGCCACGTCCTCGCCGAACATGACGATGCGGTGGTTGCGCGCCATTTCGTCCTTGAGGGTGCGGTTGATCGCGGCCACCATCGTGTCGGGCTTGCCCTCCGGCTGCGGTTCGGTCTCGAACGCGCTGGACGTCGGATCGACGTCGTGGGAGAACACGTACCAGTCAGCGGTCTCGATGCCCGGCTTCGGCGCGGCGAGTGCCTCGTCGGTGGCCGCGCTCACCTCGGCGTCCACGCTCGTGTCGATGGCGGCCAGGTCCGCCTCGGTCGCCAGCCCCTCGGCCATCAGGAAGGCGCGCATCTTCGTAATCGGATCGCGCGTCGCCTCCTCGGCCCGCTCCGCGGGGGTCTTGTACAGCCGCTCGTCATCCGACAGCGAGTGCGAGTAGGGGCGGATCACCTTCGCATGCACGAACGCCGGCTTGCGCTCGCGGCGGACCCAGTCCACGGCTTCGCCGACGGTCCGGTAGCTATCGAGGAAATCCGTCCCGTCGCAGCGCAGGATCTTCAGGTTCGGGAAGCCCTCCACGAGCTTCGACACGTCCCCTCCGGCGGTCTGCACCTCGACCGGCACCGAGATCGCGTAGCCGTTGTCCTCGATCATGAAGAGCACCGGGACGTTGCGGGTACAGGCGGTGTTGAGCGCCTCCCAGAACTCGCCCTCGCTCGTGGCCCCGTCGCCGATCGACATGTAGATCACTTCGTCGGCGTGAAACTTCGACTCGCGGTCCGGGATCGTCGTGACGCGCTCGTAGATCTGGCCCGCCTCGCCGCCGCCGACCGCCTGCAGGCACTGCGTGCCGGTCGGGCTGCCCTGGGACGGGATGTTGAGCGCCTTGTGGCCCCAGTGCGAGGGCATCTGCCGCCCGCCCGAGTTCGGGTCGTCCTTCGCGCCGACGGCGCTCAGCAGCATCTCGAGCGGCGTCATGCCCAACGAGAGGCAGAGCGCGCGGTCGCGGTAGTAGGGGTGGAACCAGTCGTAGCCGGCCTTCAGGTGGAAGCCCGCGGCGGTCAGCACGGCCTCGTGGCCGGCCCCGCTGATCTGGAAGAAGATCTGGCTCTGATTCTTGAGCTGGATCTCCTTGTCGTCGAGGCGGCGCGACAGGACCATGGTCCGGTAGGCCCCGAGCAGGTCCTCGCGCGACAGGCCGTCGTAGGTCTTCTCTCGCACCGCCGAGCCCGCGGGCTTCTGCGACTCCGTGGTGGCAAGCGTCGATCCCTTCATGAGTTCATCCCTTCCGAGCGA
>CAZNOC010000246.1:0-6161 GCA_964574545.1 uncultured Bifidobacteriaceae bacterium
GCCGCGACGCTCCTCGCGCAGGCGGGCCTGCGCGTCAGGCTCTTCGAGCGTGAGCGGTTTCCCCGATTTCACATCGGCGAGTCGCTGATCCCGGAGACCTACTGGGTGCTGAAGCGGCTGGGCATGCTGCCGAAGATGCAGGCGAGCCGCTTCGTCAAGAAGTACAGCGTGCAGTTCGTCAACGCGAGCGGCAAGGAGTCGGCCCCCTTCTACTTCTGGGACAACCGCCCCCACGAGTGCTCGCAGACCTGGCAGGTGGTGCGGAGCGAGTTCGATCACATGATGCTCGAGCACGCACGCGAGCACGGGGTGGACGTGCACGAAGGCACCCACGTCGCCGAAGTGCTCTTCGACGGATCACGCGCGATCGGCGTCAAGCTGCGGCATGCGGACGGGACCCTCGAAGACGTCCATGCCCGGGTCGTTGTCGATGCCAGCGGGCAGGCCGCCTTGATTCAGAACCGCCTGAAGCTGCGGTTGTGGGATCCGGTGCTGAACAAGGGCGCCATCTGGACCTATTGGGAAGGCGCCTACCGAGACGCCGGCAAGGACGAAGGCGCGACCATGGTGCTCCAGACGCCCGATCGGCAGGGCTGGTTCTGGTACATCCCGCTCCACGACGATGTCGTGAGCGTTGGTGTTGTCGCGCCATTCGACTACATCTTCAAGAACCGCGGCAACCACGAACAGACCTACGCCGAGGAGGTGGAGCGCTGCCCGGCCGTCAAGCGCCGCATCGAGCACGCGCGCCGCGCCACCGGCTACTTCGCGACGCGCGACTACTCGTACCGGTCGCGGCAGGTCGCCGGGGATGGATGGGTGCTCGTCGGCGACGCGTTCGGCTTCCTCGACCCGCTCTACTCGTCCGGCGTGCTGCTGGCGCTCAAGTCGGGCGAACTCGCCGCCGACGCCATCATCTCGGGGCTGGCCTCCGGCGACACGAGCGGCGCGCGGCTGGGCGCCTGGGGTCCCACCTTCAACGACGGCGTCGATCGCATGCGGCGCCTCGTGTGCGAGTACTACGACGGATTCAGCTTCGGCGGATTCGTGAAGCGGTATCCCGAGATGGTGGGGACCGTCACCGATCTGCTGATCGGCGATCTGTTCACCGACCGCGTGGACAAGGTGTGGCCGGCGATGGAAACGACGTATCCGGAGGGCAAGCAGCCCATTCCCCCGTGGAACGCCGGCGCCGACCCCGAGGCCGTTCCGGCCAAGGCGAACCAGCTGGTCCTGCCGGACGGCCGCCGGCCGTAACGAGGGCCTGCCAGGCCCTTCTCACCGTCGGTGCCTGCGTCACCGCAGGAAGAGGGGCGCGCCCGGGCCCGTCGACAGACCGAGCCAGACCCAGATCACCAGCATCAGCGACCACGCCGCGAAGTTGACGCACGAGTAAGGCAGCATGGTCGCCGTCAGCGTGCCGATGCCCGCGGCGGGCATGTACCGCTGGAAGAACATCAGCACGAGCGGGAAGTTCGACGAGAGCGGCGTGATGATGTTCGTGAGGCTGTCGCCCACCCGGTAGCTCGTCTGCGTCAGCTCCGGGCTGTAGCCGAGCAGCATGAACATCGGCACCAGCACCGGCCCGAGCATCGCCCACTTCGCCGACGCGGACCCCAGCAGCAGGTTGAGGGTGCCGGTCATCGCGACAAGCGCGACGAGCAGGGGGATCGGTCCGAGGTCAAGCCCGCGCAGGAAAGCGGCGCCGTTGACCGCGAGGATCACGCCGAGATTCGACCAGCTGAAGATGTTCACGAACTGCGCGATGAAGAACACCACCACCAGATAGCCCGCGACGAGTTCCATGTTCCTCGTCATGCCCCGGTACACGTCCGCGTCGCTTCTGATCGTTCCGGCCACCACGCCGTAGACCACCCCGGGCACCAGCCCGAAGATGAAGATGAAGAACACGAGGCCGCGCAGGAAATACGAGCCAATGAAGCCCGGGCGCTCGGGGTCCTGCAGGAACCCGCCCTCCGGCACGAGCCCCCATGCCACGAGGGCGGCAAGCACCCCGACCGTCGCGCCCGCCCATCGCAGGCCACGCCACTCCCGATCCGTGAGCGGCACCGCCTGTTCGGGCGCGACCGACCCCGTGTAGGTGCCGAGCCGGGGTTCGACGACAAGTGTGGTGACGGCCGTGCCCGTCACCGTCACCAGGCCGACGGACGCCGCCAGGAAGAAGTAGCTGGCCATCGGCGTCACGACGTATGCCGGGTCGAGAATGCGTGCGGCCTCCTGCGTGAGCCCCGCCAGAATCACGTCGGTCGGCGACAGCAGGAGGTTCGCCGCAAACCCGCCGGAGACGCCCGCGAAGGCGGCCGCGAGCCCGGCCAGCGGGTTGCGTCCCACGGCGTGGAAGAGCGCCGCCGCGAGCGGCAGCAGCAGCACGTAGCCGACGTCCCCCGCCGTGTTCGAGGTCGCCCCGCAGAAGACGACCATCGACGTGAGCAGCCGTGGAGGCGTGGCGCCCACGATCACCCGAACGATCGCGCCGAGCAGGCCGGCCTGTTCGGCCACCGACAGCCCCAGCAGGCACACGAGCACCGGTCCGAGCGGCGCGAAGTTCATGAAGTTGGGGACGAGGTTGAGAACCAGACGATGAAGGCCTTCGAGCGACAGCAGGTTGACCGGGGTGATGACCGCGCCGGTCAGCGGGTGGGCGACGGTCGTGCCCGCCGAGTGAAGTAGCGCCGAGAGGCCGACGATCACCGCACTGAGCACGACGAACAGCGATGCGGGATGGGGCAGCGCGTTGCCGGCGCGTTCGATGGCGTCGAGCGCGCGGGGCAGCAGCGACCCGCGGGCGGTGGACTCGAGCGCACTCATGTGGGTTCGCGCTTCGACATGCGTGTCTCGAGGTGCGCGCTGATCTCGCCGGCCAGCGTCGTCAACGCGCGCTGTACCCGGTCGAACCCGGCGTGACGCTCGCAGGCGGCCTCGTCCATGTAGGTCGCCCGGTTGATCTCGATCTGGAAGCTGTGACGCCCGCGGTCAGGGGCGCCGAAGTGCGCGACCAGGTCCCCGCCCGTGTAGGGATCGTTGACCTGCACGGTGAACCCCTGCGCCCGAAGGCGCTCGGCGAGCCACCTTGTGTGGACCGGATCGGCCGAGACCCCTTCGCGGTCGCTGACGACGATGTCGCACCTGGTGGCGCCCGAGTCCACGTTCATCGCGTTGCCACGCGACTTCATCGAGTGGCAGTTCAGGTGCCAGACCTCGCCGTGCTCCGCCTGACGCCGGTCGAGCCACCCGCCGAGCGCGGCGCGGTACGGCGCATAGCAGGCGTCGATGCGGCGCCGCACGGCGGCGACGGAGAGGGGCCGTGCGTACATCGGCACGCCCGGCAGGGCAAGGCGGCGGATCAGCCCCATCCCGCGGCGGCTGTAGTCGGTCACGCGGAGCGGGGTGGGCCACGGGCCATTCAGCAGCGCGGGGTCGATGTCGTCGGCGGCGCGGTTGACGTCGATGTAGGCGCGCGGGAACGTCGCGCTCAGCAGCGTGGCGCCGACGCCGACGGCGCCCAGCCAGAGTTCGTCCACGAACGCGTCCCAGGTGGTGAGGATCGCGTCTCTGGGCGCGGCCGGATCGAAGTCCGGCGGCCACGCCATGCCGGAGTGGGGCGAGTCCAGAACAAGCCCCACCGGCGGCCCCGCCGGCTCGTGCACGATGAACGGCGCGCCCGCGGTAGCCACCGCGTGGGAGTGTAGTCGAAGTCGCCCGCCAGCTGGCGACAGCGTCCTCAGGGGACGCCCCCCTCGTCGAACCGTGAGCTGGCTGCCGCCGACCAACCCCGCGGTGCGCGCTACTTCGTTTCGGCGATCGCGTACAGGTGCCGGTAGCCGCGCAGGTAGATCGCATCGTCCACGAGCGCCATCGACGCATCGAAGCGATCGTCGAGCGCGTTGGTGGCCAGCGCCTCGAACGTCGTCCCGTGTTTCAGCACCATCGTCGTGCCGTCCTGGCTCGGGATGTAGATGCGACCGGCCGCGGCGACGGGCGACGAGAAGACGTTCGGCGCGCCCTCGAGCCGTTGCACCTGGTAGTGCGGCGTCCCCGTGCGGGCGTCGAATGCGGAGAGCAGCCCGTTGTTGCTCTTCAGCACGTAGAGGATGCCGCCGTAGAGCAGGGGCGACGGGACGTAGGGCGTATCTCGGTCGAGCGTCCACGCGATCGCGCTGGTGTTCGTCAGGTCGCCCTTTGCGTCGGCCAGCCGGATGGCCTTCAGGTTGTTGCCACGGAATCCGCTCGTCAGAAACGCCATGCCGTCAGCGTACACGGGCGACGGAATCGGGTTCATGGTCGTTCCGGGGCCCTCCCAGAGCACGGCACCATTCGCCAGGTCGTAGCCGCGCACCTTGTTCATGCCGTTGGTGACGACCTGCGTGCGTCCGCCGTGCTCGACGATGAGCGGGGTGGCCCATCCGTCGATCTCGTCGCGCTCCACGCGCCAGAGCTCGCGGCCGTTGCGCTTGTCGAGGGCCACGATGAACGACTGGCCCTGGTGATCCCACTGGATGACCAGCGTGTTGCCGTGGAGCGCCGGCGACGTGCCCTCGCCGAACTCGTTGCGCATGCGCCGATCGCCGAGGTCCTTCTCCCAGACGAGCGTGCCCGCCATGTCGTACGCGTAGAGGCCTCGCGATTCGAAGTAGGCGAAGACGTGGGCGCCGTCGGTGACCGCCGAGCTCGAGGCCCACGTGCCGAACTGGTTGTGCGAGGCCTCGTGCGGCGTTTCCTCGCGCGCGACGCGTTGCCAGGCGATCGAACCGTCCGTCCGGTTGATGGCGAGCAGCACGTAGCGATGCGGCACCCGCGGCGACACGCCGCCGCGCGGCGCGTGCTCGTCGCCGCCGTCGGTCGGCACGGCGGTGAGCAGGTAGACGCGGTCGCCCCAGACGACGGGCGACGCCGAGCCACGTCCGGGGATGCGCACCTTCCAGCGGATGTTCTTCGTTTCGCTCCATTCGACGGGCGGCGTGGCATGCTCGGAGACGCCGGTGGCGTGGGGCCCGCGCCACTGGGGCCAGTAGCGTTCCGCGTCGACCGTGGCCGCGCGGGGCGTGTCCAGCGTCAGTACGGCAGTGCCCACGGCCACCGCTGCCAGCAACGTCATCGATCGGGTCACGAGTCCAACTCCTC
Source organism: uncultured Bifidobacteriaceae bacterium (assembly GCA_964574545.1). Lineage (GTDB taxonomy): Bacteria > Acidobacteriota > Vicinamibacteria > Vicinamibacterales > UBA2999 > JAUXWO01. The sequence continues at coordinate 5,143 of CAZNOC010000246.1, forward strand.
TGGAAGGCAGCCGTGGTTCACGGCCGTCACTTCCCCTACGACCTCGACGCCGCAAACGTTTATCCGCGACGCCGAAGCCCGACCGTACGAGGACCCGGAGCGCGCCGTGCTCGGCTGTCGGGTGTCCGCTCTCGGCTTTCAGCTCTCGGCTTTCGGCAGTATGATCCGCGGCGCCACCGCCTGCTGCATCCGCCGACGGACCGTTGTCCGTCCGACTGGAGGCCGCCGTGTCTTTCGCCATCGTCGCGCGTTGTGCGGGCGCCGTGCTCGTCGGGACGCTTGGATTCGGGATCGCGTCGGCCGAGGCGCAGATGGCGCACCGGATTCGGGGATCCGTGAAGTCCACGGCGGGTATACCCGTTCCCGAGGCCCGCGTGCGCGTCGAGGCCCTGGCGGGCTTCCGTGGCGAGCAGTTCGTGGGCCAGAAATCCTTCGATGCCGCGACCAACGCGAAGGGGGAGTGGACGATGCTCGGGCTCACCTCGGGGGTGTGGGCCTTCGAAGCGAGCGCGCCAGGGCACCTGCCACAGGTGATGGTGCTGACCATCGAGCTGGTGACGCGCAAGCCCATTTCCGCCGTAGGGAGCGTCCTGCGCTGGCAGCTGCCGTTCACGCTCGAGCCCGCCGAAGGCCGTGCTGTCCTGCACGATGCGGCCACGGCGGCCCTCGACGGCGAGGTGGCGACCGCCGTGACGCGCATCGGCATCGCGGCCGGGGAAGCGACGACCGCCGAAGCACTGATCGCCGCGGGTGAGATTGCGCTCATCAGCCGCCAGAACGGCCTGGCCGAGGCGATCTTCGCGCAGGCGCTCGAGAAGGCGCCCGACCACCCCCGCGCGCTCGTCGGCATGGCGTCGGCAGCGCTCATGCAGCTCAACTGGGATGTCGCCTCCACGCGCTTCTGGGCCGCACGCGAACTCGTGCCCCGCGAACTCCGCCCAGTGCTGGCTGCCGTGATCAGCGACCTGCAACAGGTGACGCAGTAGACGCTGTTCGCTGTTCGCTATTCGCTGTTCGCT
>CAZNOC010000247.1:0-6128 GCA_964574545.1 uncultured Bifidobacteriaceae bacterium
CTTCGCCATCCCGTCGATCGTGCTGATTCACTACGGCGTGCAGGATGGATCCTGGATGCTGCCCGTGGGGCTCGGCATGACGGCCTACGGCGCCATCTACTTCGTCTTTCACGACGTCGTCGTGCACCGCCGCGTCAGGCTCCGGCGCGTGCCCCAGTGGCCGTACCTTCGCCGCATCATCAAGGCGCACCTCGCGCATCACCGGACGCATGGCCGGGAGGGCGCTGTGTCGTTCGGGTTCCTGTATGCGCCCGGCGAGCTGCCCACCGGCCGGACGTCGGTACCGCGTGCGGGCACGGTGGAGCTGTCCTGAGCAGCCACCCTGCCTTACTCGCCCCGTAGCGCCCTTACAGGGTTGACCCTCGACCCGGTCATTGCGGGGCCAAGGTTGGCCGCGATCGCCACGAGCAGGAGAAGGCCCGCAGAGGTCGTGTAGGCGACCGCGTCGAATCCGCTCACTCCGTACAGCAGGCTCTCCAGAACCCTGCCGACCCCGGCCGACGCCACGAGCCCCACGACAACGCCGACAAGTGCGAGGCGCCCGCCCTGTTGGATGACGAGGCGCAGCACCTGTCCGCGCTCGGCGCCGAGCGCCATGCGGATGCCAACCTCCCGCGTCCGGAGGCTCACCGAGTAGGCGATCACCCCGTAGAGCCCCATCACCGCCAGCAGCAGCGCCAGAGCGCCAAAGGCGCCAATCACCATCGCGCCGATCCGCGTCGGCGCCATCGTGGTGGCGGCAATGTCGCCGGCCGTGCCGTCTTCGGTGAAGACGATGTCCGGCTCGAGCGCCCAGAGCGTGTCGCGCAGCATCGGAAGCGCGGAGGCCGCTGGCGCCGTCGTCCGAACGATGAGCCCCACTGCGCGGGACCGTGCGGCGGGGAAGTGCGCGTAGGCCCGCGGGTCCTCACCAACCGACCTCACCTTGTGGTCCCTCGCCACGCCGACGATCTCCACGGCCGGCTGCCCGAAGTCCCCGGCGTGGATCGTCTGGCCAACGGCCGACCGGTCCGGCCAATAGCGCCGCGCCATGGTCTCGTTGACGATCGCGACGTTGCGCTCTTCCTCAACCTCTTGTGCCGTGAAGACACGACCCTCAACGATCGGCACACCGACCACCGCAAAGTAGTCCGCACCGACGTTGACCGCGTCAATCTGCGTCGGGTCGTCGTCGGGTCCGTGGTGGCCCGGCACAGAGATGCCCGTCATGTTGATGTCGGGGGCCAGCGGCAGGCGTGAGGTCACCGACACGGCCTCCACGCCAGGCAGCGCCTGCACGGCCCGGATCGCCCGCTCTCGAAACGCCATGGCACTGTCTTCGTCGTACCCGTTCATCTGGAGGTTGAATCCCAGGCCCGCAATCGGTCTCGGGTCGAACCCGAGGTCCGTGTCGCGCGCGGCCAGCAGGCCGCGGCCGAGCAGCGCGCCTGCCACGAGCAGCACCAGGGACAGCGCGAGCTGCCCGACGACAAGCCCCTCACGCAACGTGAAGCGACGCCGCCCTCCGCTCCCCTCCAGGCTGTCCTTGAGCGCGGGTACCAGCTCGACCTTCGATGCCGACCAGGCCGGCGCCAGGCCAAACGCGAGCGCCGTCACGACCGAGACGGCGACGGAGAAGGCAAGCACGGTCGCGTCGAGCGAGAAGTGGAAGTCCACACGCATCGGCAGGGCGTCGGAGCCCGCGCCGCGGAGTGCCTGGACTGCCCACCACGCGAGCAGCGTGCCCAGGGCACCACCGGCCGCGGCCAGGACCAGGCTTTCGCTCAGCAGCTGGCGCACCAGCCGTCCGCGTCCCGCGCCGATCGCGGTGCGGATCGCCAGCTCGCGGCGGCGCGCCGTGGCGCGTGCCAGCAGCAGGCTGGCGACGTTCGCGCACGCGATGAGGAGCACCAGGGCGACCGCGCCGAGCAGCCCGGCGCTCGCCGCCTTCACATACCCGTCAAGCATCGGGTGAAACCGGATGCCCGAGGCGGCAAGGAGGCTGGGCGTCACGTTTTCGTTCGTATCGGGGAAATCGCTGCGCAGGCGCGCGAACACCGTTTCGGTCTGCGCGCGTGCATCCTCGAGTGAGGCGCCGGGCGCGAGCCGGCCCTTGACGAACAGCCATCGCGAGCCACGGCGTTCCACGCGAGAGGCCTGCGGTTCCGTTCCCGACATCCACTGGACGCCCGAGAACGAGAGCCGATCGGCCATCATCACCGGCACCCAGAAATCGGCGGGCACACCAGGCACGGTGCCCGTGAACTCTGCGGCCGCCACCCCCACCACGGTGTAGCGCACCCCGGAGATCGCGACGGAGGTGCCGACGATGTCGGGCCGCGCACCGAGTTGCCGCTGCCACAGGCCGTGGCTCACCACGACGACCGGCGCCGCGCCGGGCGCGACGTTTTCGTCCACGGCAAACCCGCGGCCGACCGGCGTGCGGATGCCGAGCACATCAACCGCCTCGCCCGTGACCAGCAGGGGCCGCCCTCCCGTCGAGAGCACGCCGCGCACGAACGCGTGTGCGGTGAGCGCGCTCAAGGCGGGCACGTCTGATTGAATCGCGAGGAAGTCCAGCTCACGACGTCGTACCCGCCACCGCGGACTTCCCGGCGGGCCGGCGTGATTCAGCTGGAGCCCTGAACCGACCACCCGCCGGCCCGTCGTCCGAGCCGCGTGCCCGAGGCCGCTACTTGCGGACGACGGCCTCGGCCCCTTCCTCGTGCTTCGCGGCGGCGCGGGCCTTGCCGGCCAGAAGTCCCGTGTATTCGAGGCCCGCCTTCGCGGTCAGGGCGATCCCGATGAAGGGCAGGAAGACCACGAATGCGAGGCTCAGCACCGGCGCGGCGACGAGCATCACGAGCGTGGGGAGCGCGGTGTAGCGCGCACCGGGCTCACCCGGCAGGACCGCGCCCTCCGCGGGAGCGACGAACATCGTCCAGTCGTTGCGGTTCAGATAGAACCCCCCCTTGACTGGGGTGCCTGCGGTGTAGGTCTTGGTCATGGCCGTCTCCTTGGTTAACGTCTACCTACACGATGCGCTCTGGCTGGAATTCCAGCAATCGGCCAGGCGCCGGTGTGGCAGGGGAAGAAGACCTGAGGGGGAGGGGCAAAACTCCGTAGGGCGAGGGGCGGAGGGTTGCCAGTTGTCAGTTGTCAGTTGTCAGTTCAAAGGGTGGCGCCTGGCCCCGACGGCACGGGTCGGACGCCTCCTTCCAAGAACGACAGGGCCGCCGCCGGGATGTACCCGACGGCGGCTCTGTCGAAGCCTAAAGCCGATAGCCGTCAGAACTCGTAGCGCAAGGCGAACTGCATGCAGCGGCCGGCCTGGCCGTCGCACGTCGCCAGCGTGTTCTCGTAGCGGCCGAAGCCGGCGCGGTCCGGGAACATCGTCATGCCCGCCACGTTGAAGCGCGCGGTGTTGGTGAGGTTGAACACATCCCAGCGGATGCGCAGCCGGTGGTTGGCGTAAGGCAGGCGGAAGCCCTTGCTCAGGCTGGCGTCGATGACGAAGTAGCCGTCGCCGCGCAGCACGTTGCGAGCCCCGATCTCGCCCGGGAGCGTGTTGCGGAAGTAGGTGAGTGCATCCTCCGGATCGAGGAAGGGGCTCGGACGGCCGTCCACCGCATTGCGCGTCGTGCCCGTCGGCGGGAGCCGGTTGGGATCGACAAGCGCGGAGTTGCCCTGCAGGTTCCAGTTCGTGGGCCAGCAGAGGCGGCAGTTGAAGACGTTGAACGGGAAGCCGCTCGTCCACCGCAGGAGGCCGGCCAATGACCAGTCACCGATGATGGCGTTGGTGGCGCCCGAGGCGTTGTTGCCGAAGCGACGGTCGCGTCCGAACGGGAGGTCGGCAATCCAGTTGAGGTTCAACTGGTGGCGGACGTCGAAGTCCGAGACACCGTAGTTCAGGTCCGGATCCCAGGAGTTGACCAGGAAGCCGCTGTAGCCGCCCGCGTTGAAGTTACCGAAGGCGCTGCCCCGCTCCACCTGCGAGCCGATGTCCTCCGACTTCGACAGCGTGTAGTTGACGTCGTACTGGAACCCCGCGCTGAACCGTTTCCGCAGCGAGAACTGCAGGGCGTGGTAGTCCGACCGGCCGACCGAGCTCAAGGCGGCCAGCGCGTCGTACTGACGGTTAAAGTAGGCGTAGGGCCCGAACTTGCTGCAGGAGGGGACGCACAACTGATCCAGCCGCCAGAGCGACGTGATGTAGTCCGGCCCGTCGAACTCGAAGCGGCGCGCGATCTCCTGGGTCGAGGTCAAGCCGCGACCGCCGCCCGCGGCGGCGCCCGGGTACATGTTCTCCCAGTAGGGGATCTGGCCCACCTGGGTCCAGTCACCGCCGGCCGCCTGCGTGGCCTGGATGACGGTCTGCGCGGCGGTGAAGTAGTCCATGCCCGAGGCTGTGTCCACCAGGTTCATCGGCATGGCGAGGTCGCGCCGCACCAGCAGGTCGCGGCCGAAGCGGCCGACGTAGCCCATCTCGACGCTGTAGTTGCGCCCGAACTCGCGAGACAGGACGAAGCTCGCCATGTGCGCCGACGGCGTCACGATCGTGTCGTCGATGCTGGTGGTGATGATGCCGGCTTCAATCGGCGGCGTCTGCGGGAAGCCGCCGGGCGGCGCCGTGGGGATGGTCGGCGGCATCGTCCGCAGGTCCACGAACCGTGCGGCCGGGTTCTCTTCGTAGGGCCCGCCAAACGGGCTGCTGATGGTCGTGGACATGCCGAAGGCGAAGCCCTGGTCGAAGTTCGTGGCCAGGCCCTGCCCGAGCCGGTCGAACACCTTCGAGTAGCCGCCACGCACGACGAGACGGCCGCCGCCCGCCAGCGCACCGAAGATGCCTTCCTCGGCCTGCGGCGTCCACGCGAATGACACGCGCGGCGCGATGTTGTTCTTGTCCCACTCGTAGAACCCGCGCCGGTTGTTCTCGGGTCCGGCCAGGTCGAACTGAACGATCGGCGTCATGTTGCTGGGGATGCCGTTGGCGGCGTCCTCGCCGCGCTGGCGGAACCACTCGCCCATGCTGATGTTCGGCGCCACCTGCAAGCCGTTGACCTCGTAGGGGGGCGAGTACAGGCCGTAGCGCAGGCCCGCCGTCAGCGTGAAGTTGCGGCCCACCTGCCACGAGTCCTGCACGTAGAACTCGTACTCGTCGGCGGCGTACTCGCGCCCGATCGACGTGCCGATGGGGATCAGGTTGCCGTCGCGGTCGTAGTTGGCGCGCAGGGTCGATTGAGAGAGCACTCCCAGGACGTTCAACCAGGCGTCGCCGAAGCCGGCGGCGCCGGCCGCCGCGACGGCCGGCACGGCGAAGCAGGCCGGCTTCGTGCAGTTCGGGGCGCCGGGACGGTTGTTGGCGCCGACGCCGCCGACCCATGAGGGGTTGACCGTGGCGCTCAGGAACGAACCGGAGTTTCGCGTGCTCGGAATCCGCGAGAAGCGCAGGTTCGTGCCGAGCTTGATCGAGTGCGTGCCTTTGAGCCAGGTGAGGTCGTTGACGAAATTGTGGGTGGGTGTTTCACGCGTGGAGGTGAACGTGCCGGTCGCGCCCGTGCCCTCGTAGCTGTCGATGAAGCGGAACTCGACCCAGTCGGCCTCGGTGCGGCCGATGATCCCGGTGTCGATCCGGGTCAGGCCGTAGCGGAAGCTGTTGATCATGCTCGAGCTGAGCACCGCGTCGTGGCCGATCGCGAAGCCGAAGTTGTTGAACACGGTCTGGCTGCGCGGCGGCTCGCCCGGGAACTGCGGCGATCCGTTGAGCGTGTCGTCCTGCAGGTTGAAGCGGCCGAAGAACTGGTGGCTGTCGGTGGCCTTGAAGTCGAGGCGGCCGATGTAGGTGTAGAACTCGTCCTCGATCGGCGCCGCGAAGCGGTAAGCCATGATGTTCTGGCCGTCCAGTCCCGGGTCGTTCGGCGACGGGTAGCGCTTGAAGTAGTTGGAAGCGGCGATGCTCGGGCCGATGCCGAGCGGGTCGAGCGCGGCAAGCTCCGCCGGCGTCAGCCCGTACCAGCCAGCCTCGACGGCGTGGCCGCTCGTCAGCCCCTGCACGGTCGTGGCAGGACAGGCCGCCGGGGTGGCGCACCGGTAAATCAGGACGCCGTCACGGAAGGAGTTCGACGGCACCGCGCGGTTGACGGGCGTTT
>CAZNOC010000248.1:0-6053 GCA_964574545.1 uncultured Bifidobacteriaceae bacterium
GCGGTGTCCTGCGATCCGACGGCGAGTTCACCACGCTTGGGCGCGAGATCGAGCTCGTCGAACACTATCTGGACATCGAGCGGGCGAGGTTCGAGGAGCGGCTGCGTGTGAACATCGACGTACCGGAGGCGTTGCGTGTCCTGCGTGTCCCGTCCCTCGTGCTGCAACCGCTCGTGGAGAACGCCGTGAAGCACGGCATCGCACCGTGCGGGTCGGGCGGCCATCTCGACGTCACCGCGGCGCTCTCCGGCGCCGGTGACGGACGCCGCCTGTGCCTGCGTGTGCGCAACACCGGAACGGCGGCGGAGCGGCCGATCACGGATGGCGCCGGGGTCGGCCTCACGAACGTCCGGCGCCGGCTGGCCGGGCACTTCGGCGCCCGGGCCTCGCTCACACTCACAACGCCGGAGCCCGGCACCTTCGTCGCCGAAATCACGCTGCCGGCGATCGGCGCGCCGGCACACCAGCCGGTGGCCACCCGATGACGCCTCGACCGCTGCGGGTGGTTGTCGCCGACGACGAACGCCCGGCGCGGCGGTTCCTGGTGAACCTGCTGAACGCGATCCCGGATGTGGATCTGGTCGGCGAAGCCGCCAATGGCCGAGAGGCGCTGGCGCTTATCGAGCAGGCCAAGCCGGATCTGGCCCTGCTCGATCTGCAGATGCCGGAACTCGGGGGGATGGATGTCGCTCGCTTCATGCAGGCGGGCGCCACGCCATACATCGTCTTCGTGACGGCGTTCGACGAATTCGCCGTGCAGGCGTTCGAGCTGAACGCGGTGGACTACCTGCTCAAGCCCGTCGAGCACGAGCGGCTCGCCGCCACACTGGAACGCGTGCGCGCGCGTGCCAGAGCAGACGCGGCGGGCCGCGCGCGGTCCTTGCAGGCCGCCTCGGCCGCCTACGACGCCGCAACGCGGCGCACGTACCTCGAGCGCATCCCCGTCCGCCGGCGCGACGACGTGATCATCCTGCCCGTCCGTCAGATCGCGTCAATCGTCGCCGAAGGCGAGCTGCTCCATCTGACGACGGTGCAGAACGAGCACTACATCATTACGCACCGGCTCCACGCGCTCGAGGCGCGGCTGGACCCGCGCCGCTTCATCCGTCTCGGCCGCGGATCGCTCGCCGCCGTGGATGCGATCCAGCGCGTCAGCCCGATGCCCGGCGGCACGTGCGAAGTCGTGCTGAGCAACGGGCAGACACTGCAGGTGAGCCGCCTGCAGTCGCGCGTATTGCGCGAGACGCTGTTGCGCCTGTGACCGGCGCGTTGCTCGCGGGGGATGAGGAGTCCACCGGGGTCCAGGTCCGTCGACCATGACACATCGACGTCACGCCGATCACGCCGAGCATGAGGGGCTTCGGCGCGACGGGGGACGGCCGCGCGGGAAGGAGCGTCCAAACTGGACACGATGCCCACGAGACGCCAGTTCATCGCCACGGTCGGGGCGGGGCTGGGCCTGGCGCCGGTCCTGGCCTGGCTCGGCCGTCCCGGCGTGGCCAATGCAGGCAATCCGATCACCTTCAGGTTCCCCGTGAACAGGTCCGAACAGGAGTGGCGGGCGCAGCTGACGGCCGAACAGTACCGTGTGCTCCGTGAGCACGGCACCGAGCGGGCGGGCACCAGCCCGCTCAACGGCGAAGCGCGGGATGGCACCTTCGTCTGCGCCGCCTGCGGGCATGCGCTGTTTTCATCCGAGACCAAGTACGAGAGCGGCACCGGATGGCCCAGCTTCTGGCGTCCGCTCGAGGGCGCCGTCGGCACCACCATTGACACGAGCTGGTTCATGGTGCGCACCGAGGTGCACTGCGCCAACTGCGGCGGACACCTGGGGCACGTCTTCCCGGACGGTCCGCCGCCTGCCGGCCAGCGCTTCTGCATGAACGGCGTCGCCATGGCGTTCGAGCCTGAAGCCTGATGCGCCTGCACCCGCAGCGGCTGATCCTGCTGGCGGCCGTGCTGCTGACCGTCGGCTACGTCTGGCTGAGGGGCGGGTTCGTGGCGCTGCTCGACGGAGGCCCACCGCCGCCGGCCGCCGTCGCGCCGGCCGCCGAGGGGACTCGCGCCACGGCGACCTTCGCCGGTGGCTGCTTCTGGTGCGTCGAGGCCGACTTCGACAAGGTCCCCGGCGTGGTGCGGACCGTGTCCGGCTACATCGGGGGCGAGACGATCGACCCCACCTACGCGGAGGTCCTGCGGGGCGGCACCGGGCATGCCGAAGCGGTGCAGGTGGTGTACGACCCGGCCATCGTGACCTACGAGGCCCTGCTCGACCACTTCTGGCGCAATGTCGATCCGTTCGTCAACCATCGCCAGTTCTGCGATGCCGGCACGCAGTATCGTCCGGGGATCTTCGTGCACTCCGCCGCGCAGCGGGAAGCGGCCGAGGCATCGCGCGCGCGGATGGCGATGCGGTTCGATCAACCGATCCTTGTTGAGGTCACGACGGCGGGCGTCTTCTACGAGGCCGAGGCGTATCACCAGGACTACTACCAGAAGCACCCGATTCAGTACCGCTACTACCGCTGGGCCTGCGGCCGCGATGCGCGGCTGGCCGAGATCTGGGACCCGCCAGACGGGACGTGATCGCCGCGGCGGAGACGTGCGGCTCCTGCCCTCACGCAGCAGGAGCCGAAAACGTCCGCCCCCGGCTCCGGCGCACGCGGTCGGGCTCGCGCGGCAGCGCTTCCTCAGGAGTCAGGCATGTCAGGTGTCTCACCCGGCAGGACGGTCGCCCGCCGACGACGGTGCCTCGGGCCGCAGCGACGCGCGGTCGGGCTCGAGCCATGCGACGCGCGCCTCCGTGGAGAAGAGCCGCTCACGCGAATAGTAGCGAAGCAGCACGTCCCGATCGGCCAGATCGCTGACGGCAAGCGATTCCGCCGCGTCGCTGAGCGAGAGCCTGTGGGGACAGCGCGCGAGGCACGCCGCCAGCAACGTCACGTACGCCCGTGTGATCGTCTCGTGGTAGCCGCTCGACGCCGTGTTCGGGGTCCCGTGCGCGTCGTTCAGCCGCCGGATGCCGTCGCGCAGGCGCGCAAGCGCCGCGTCGGCGCCGTACCGCGCGACATGCCACAGGCCGACGAGAAGGTGCGCGTCGTGCGTCCACTCGGCCTTCGGGAGCGTGCACGCCGAGAACCTCCGGGCCAGCTCGTCGATGTCAGTCATGGGACGAGGCGTTGGCACCGCGGGCCGCCTTTGGTGAAACGGCGCCTGGGTCAGAGCCCGGGCCCGAACAGGCGGTACACGAGCACCCCGACAGCGCAGGCGATGATCGCGCCGATCACCACCTTGGCTGTCGACGTTCGGGCGCGCTGCGTGGCGGCAATCGCAACGAAGGCCATCAGGAGGAGTACGCTCGTGGCGAGCTTCAACGGCTCGCCGTCGATGGCGTCGATGACGACCGCCATTCCCATGGCGGCAACGGCCACCCACCAGAGCCAGCGCGTGCGGCCGGTCCCATCGAGGTCACGCTGAGTCATCAGATCGCCCTCCATGTGCCGCGGAGTTTAACACCGCCGGGACGTCGCTGCCAGCCGGGGCGCTCCAGGGCTCGACGGTGCCACACCGCAGAGCGTGGCCGGGCCGCACAATCGCCGTGTGCACGCAGACGTGGTCGACGAACGGGCGTTCTTCGAAGCCATCGGCCGGAGCGGCACGCGGGCGCTGCTCGTCGGTCGCCGCGCGCTCGTTGTCCTCGGCCGGCCAGTCCTCGCCCAGGGACACACGTGACGCCCGTGCGTCGAGCCGCGCTGGCGGCCTCGCAGGAACGCGAGCTTACCGACGAGGAAGCGGGCCGGCACCTCGACGCGCCGTGACGAGCGCCATCGGGAGGTCCCTCGTCCAAGCGCCTACTTCGCCCCGATCGCGGCGATCCCTGCTATCGCCACCTGGGCATCCTGCTGCGACGTGACGCCGCTGACCCCCACGGCTCCGATAATGCGCCCTGCGACGGTGATCGGCACGCCACCCTCGAGCGGCATCAGGCCCTCGACCCCGAGCAGGGCGTTGCGCCCGCCCGCGACCGCATCCTCGAGCGCCTTCGTGGGCCGCTTCATGCGCGCCGAGGTGCGCGCCTTCGCGATCGCGATGTCGATACTGCCCGCCTGCGTGTCGTCGATCTTGTGGAGGGCGATCAGGTCGCCGGCTTCATCGACGATGGCGATGGCGACGGTCCACTTGTTCTTCATGGCTTCGGCTTCGGCAGCCGCCATGATGCGCTTGGCGCCCTCCAGGGTCAGGGCCTGCCGCGTGGCGAGCTGCGCTTCGGCGGCCGGCCCAAGCACGATGCCCAGGGCGAGGTTGAGAGCGAGGGCAGTCAGCAGCGTGCGAATGCTCGGCATTAGGGTCTCCATGCATGTAGTGGGCCGACGCGCCGACACGCGGCGCGTCCGGAAAGAGGGGAATATGATACACGCGGGCCGGGCGCCGTGATTGCGAACCGCTTCCCTCGCCGCCCCCCTCCGGCTATAGTCGCGCCATGCGCCGATGGCTCCCGCTTCTCCTGCTCGTCCCCGTGCTGGCGTCCGGCCAGACGCCGGAATACGACCTGGTGCTCCGCGGTGGCCGCATCATCGACGGCACGGGCAGCCCCTGGTACCAGGCCGACCTCGCGATCACGGGCGATACGGTCGCCCGGATTGCGCCGTCGATCGGGGAACCGGCCAGGCGCGTGGTGGACGTGACGGGCCTGGTCGTGTCGCCGGGCTTCATCGACATCCACACGCACGCCCGGCGCGGTATCTTCGAGGTGCCGACTGCCGACAACTACGTGCGGCAGGGCGTCACTACACTTGTCGAAGGCCCCGACGGAAGCTCCCCGCTGCCCATCGCGGAGTTTCTGGCCAGGGTTGAGGCCACTCGCATCACGCCCAACTTCGCCACATTCATCGGCCAGGGCACGGTCCGCAGCGAGGTGATGGGGACGGTGGATCGGGCGGCGACACCGGCGGAGCTCGAGAGGATGCTCGCCCTGGTGGCGCGGGGAATGGAGGAGGGCGCGTTCGGCCTGAGCTCCGGGTTGTTCTACGTCCCCGGCAGCTTTACACCCACCGACGAGGTCATCGCACTTGCCCGCGTCGCCGGTCGCATGGGCGGCATCTACATCTCGCACATGCGCGACGAGGCCAGGGGCCTGGTGGACAGCGTGCGCGAGACCATCGCCATCGGCGAGCGTGGCGGCCTGCCGACGCAGATCACGCACCACAAGGTCGTGGGCCGGAAGTACTGGGGCGGCTCGGTGGAGACGCTCCGCATGGTTGACGAGGCGCGGGCGAGGGGCATCGACGCGACCATCGACCAGTACCCGTACACCGCGTCGGCCACCAGCATCGGCGCGGCGCTGCTGCCGGCGTGGGCGCAGGAGGGAGGCCGCGAGTCGACCCTCGCGCGCCTCAAGGATCCGGCCACGCGCGCGAAGATCAAGGCCGAGAGCACGGCCATCATCCGCGACGAGCGCGGCGGCGGCGACCCGAAGAACGTGTCGGTGTCGGCGTGCCAGTTCGATCCCGCTCTCGCGGGGCAGACCCTTGCTCAGATCACGGAGGGGCGAGGCCTCGCGGTCACGCTCGAGAACGCGGCGGAGACGGCGATGTGGATCGTCGAGCAGGGCGGCTGCGGGGGCATCTTCCACGCCATTGGCGAGGAGGACCTGGAACGCATCCTCGCGCACCCCGCTACGATGGTCGCGTCGGATGGCGAGGTCCCCGTGTTCGGGCGAAACGTGCCGCACCCGCGCAGCTACGGCACGTTCGCACGGGTCCTCGGGCTGTATGTCCGCGACAAACGGATCATCTCGCTCGAGAATGCCGTGCAGAAGATGTCGTCGTTTCCCGCCCAGCGCATGGGACTGAGCGACCGCGGCGTGCTTCGCCAGGGCCTGAAAGCCGACATCGCGGTGTTCGACGCCGCCACCGTGCGCGACACCGCCACGTTCGAGAAGCCGCACAGCTACGCCGAGGGCGTGCGCCTCGTGATCGTCAACGGCGAGGTGGCGTTCGAGGACGGTGCCATGACCGCCGCCCGCCCCGGCCGCATCCTGTACGGGCCGGCGG
>CAZNOC010000249.1:0-6025 GCA_964574545.1 uncultured Bifidobacteriaceae bacterium
CGAGGGTGAAGCCGGGTTGACGGCCGAGCAGCCTCAGTGCGTGGCGGAGGTCGGCGAGGATCGCGTGCATGGTGCCTTGTAGCGGCCGAGGCAGGCGGGCGGCACGGATGATCCAATGAGCGGTCGTTTGGGGCGGTCACATGGTCGATCCCGGCGGATTCTCCGACGTGCCGCCAGCGTGCGGGCGGGCTGCCTACTGGCGCGTGATGCGGTCTTCCATTACCAGCATCTCCAGCGGCGGATCGGTCCGCGTCGCCGAGATTGGCGTGCGGTACCAGGTTCGCACGGCGTGGGACTCATGTGTCGCCAACTGAACTTGTGTCTCCTATCGTCCAGATGTGACGCGAGACGTGCTTACTGGGAGGATATGTCCCAGTCCCGCGCCACGTTCTCGGCGCATTCGGGGCAATAGCCGTGGGTGAAAACAATCTTGTTGTCGGTTAGGTAGGCTGCCAGTTCCCGCCAGCGAGGGTGGGGAACGTCAGAAGAGCGTACCTTGCTGCAGGTCACGCAGATGGGCTGGTGCTCCTGCTCCCTCTTCAGGTGCCAGTGAGAATGCTGCAGGTCATGAAGCGTGAGCCGCAGGTTGATCTCGGTGGTCACGGCAACCGCGAGATCCTTCACAGTTCCTGCAGGACGTTGGGGACCAGGTCGTGTCTCAGCTCGTCACGAGTCCACAGTTGTTCGAGGCGGCAGATCGGATGGCGAGCGGGCGCGGCGCAAGGGCCGCTGCGAGCGGTTCGTCATACGCTCGTGCGCAAGCGCCACGGGAGCAATGCCGACTCGACGATCACTCGCCTCGACAGCTTGGAGGCGCCGGCGCGACGTTCGGTGAACGTGATGGGCACCTCGAGGACCCGGCAGCCCGTGGCCACCGCGTACCACAGCGTCTCTACCAGAAACGCGTACCCGTCCGACGTCAGGCTGCCAAGTGGCAGTCGTGCGAGCCCCTCGCGGCGCCAGCAGCGGAAGCCGCTCGTGCAGTCCCACGCCGGCAATCCGGTCAGCCGGCGGACGTACGCGTTTGCCCCACGGCTCAGCACGTGGCGCGACAGCGGCCAGCCCGCGATGCGCCCACCGGGTACGTATCGTGATCCGATGACGAGGTCGGCCTCGACGGTCGCGGCGATCAGCATGGGCAGGTCGGTCGTGGCATGTGAGAGGTCGCCGTCCATCTGGCAGATGAGGGGTGCGCCGGATTCGAGCGCACACGTCAGGCCGTCGATCGACGCGCGGCCATAGCCGCGAGGTCCCGTCCGATTGAGGACGCGGACGCGCGAAGGACACGTGACGGCGATGGCACCGGCGAGCGCGCCGGTGCCATCAGGTGACTGGTCATCGACGATGAGCAGGCCCGCACGTGGAATGTCGAGCACGCCGGAGACGAGTGCTGGAAGGTTCTGACGCTCGTTGTACGTCGGGACCACAACGAGAACGTCTGGAGTGAAGGACATCGCCAATGGTGGAACGGCAGCGAGCAGTCGTCACGACAGAATGCGGCCGGCAGTCGCGGGCCGCACCCGGTGGTGCGGCCCCTCCGCCGACGCGCTAGTCCTGAGCGAAGGCCCCGGAATCGGGCCTGAGTCGAAGCCCGGAGGGCGGACTCTTCTCTCGTTCACGAATAGTCCGGGCTAGACCCGGTCGATGGCGCCGTTGACCCCTTCGGGATAGAACCCCCCGGCCCGCGTGCCAGGTGCGGTGTTGGCGAACGCAACGGCCAGCACCTGACCGGCAGACCGCACGGTCGAGCGGCCGAAGTCGTCGACCTGGAAGTAGCGCCCGTTCAGCGATCCGAGCGGCGGCACGTCGTGCATGTCCACCTGGGGCTGCGCCAGGTTCGCCTGCGCAATCAGCGTGCGGACGGCGCCGACGTGCTGGGCCTCGGTCAGGCCGATCCGTGCCGCCTCGAGCAGGATGTCGGGATTCTTCACGAGCGGTGCGGCGCCCGCGTACGCGCTCATGCCGAGATCCTCGAACGCCCGTGCAAGCGTGAGGAACTCGTTTTCGTTGCGGAAGCCAAGCCCAAGCGCCTCCAGGTTGATGGCCGGTTTGGCCACGGCCGCGTTTCCGAGCGCCGCCCGCAGAAATACCACGTGCTGCTGCTCATCGCGCGCGATGTGCTCGGCCTGCGTGCGCGTGAACGCGCCCATCGCGACCTGCGCGCCACCCACCGTCGCGCCCTGCCGGCCGGTGCCGGTGATGCCGATGCCGATCTCGTTGATGCGCCGACCCGTCAGCGCGACGGTGTAGAACTCGGCTTCCAGATACTCGAGATTCAGGGCAAAGTTGAGGATGTCGATGTCGGTCAATCCCTGGGCCAGCGCGTTGACGGTGCCGGGGCCTACCAACGCAGCCCCCCGGCCATCAGCCCGCTCGCAATCGCTCGCTTTCCGAACTCGCGGCGGCTTACCGAACTCTTCACCAGATCCTGCAGTGCTTCAGTCTTGTTCATCGTTCCTCCAGGGCGCGGGCCGACTGCGGTCGAGCCAGCCTTCTACGCCGCCTGAATACGTCTACGCGCCGGAGGCGCACGCGGATTTCCCGGCCGGGCTGAAAAATCAGATCACCGGCCGCCACGTGAAGAAGAGCGCCGCCAGCAAGCCCTGCAGGAGACTGCCGCCAACGAGCCACGCCGTGACGATCCGCGGAGGCAGCACAAGAGCGAGTCCCGCGAATACCGGAAACAGGGTGACGGTGAGGCGGCCGATCGACAGCAGCCCCCCGGCCATCACGGGCGGGATCAGGTTCACGAGGACGAAGGCCGCCGAGGCGTAGCCCAGACGACGGGTAATCGTCGGCAGAAGCACGAGCGCCAGCAGCAGAGCCGCGCCATTCAGCAGTTCGACTGGCGCCGACCACAAGTACTGGATGACACCCTGCCACGTCACGGCACCAAACGGCCCCGACATGAGTCCAGCCCACGTCCCCGAGATGGTCCGACCCCACGCGGCGTGAGCCTCGACCCACGCCAACGGGTGACCGGTGAGGCGCCAGATGTACGCGGTGAACATCAGGACGCCACCCACCGGCGCGGCCGCAGCCGCCCAGGCGCGCACGTTCCACCGGGCGCTCTCGAAGGCCATCGCGGCCAGGGGAACCGCCAGCAGGAAACCATTTGGACGAAGCAACCCGACGAACAGCCCCCAGGCCGCCACCGTCGCCCATCGTTGACTGGACGCCGCTCGGAACGCCGCGATCGCGCCGAGCAGGTACAGCGCCTCCGTGTACGCCGCGCTCAGGAACAGCGCAAAGGGAAACGTCGCCAGCAGCGCCACGGCTCGTCCGGCGGCAGGGGCACCCGCACGCAGCTCGACCCAGCAGAAGAGGTGCCAGAGCGCCGCGTACGAGGCCACGATCGAAATCACCAATCCCGCCAGCAGCGTTCGGGTGTGGCGTCGCTCGACGGGGCGAGTGTTCGCCTCTCCGAGGGGAGCATGACTGCCGAGCACCGCCCCACCGGCGCGCATCAGCATCGGATACGCCGGGAAGAACGCGATGTTCTGCTGCTCCGGCGAGTTGGTCCAGTTGTAGCCGCCCACCGCGATGCCGAGATACCACCCCGCGTCCCATCGGGCTGGAAGGTTCACAAGCTCGTTTCTCGAGACGCGGAAGCCCGAATCCGGCGCCGGGAAGCCGAACGTGGCCACCGCCAGGAGCCCGACCGCCAGCACCCCGGCCCGGGTGGCCTGCCACACGGGAGTGACCACGCCGAAGGCCGCATGCGATGTCCACGCGCGCGCCGCGTCTCTGAGCCGCGCAACGATGGAAGGCTGAGGCTGGATGAGGTGGCGAGCGGCCATCACCAGGACCGCCAGCAACGCCGCGCGCCAGCCCGAGGTCACCGACACCCGGACGTCACCCGCCACGATCCGCAGGCCGCCAAAGAGCGCGACGCAACCAGCAATCGAGACGAGAGCCCAGGCTGAGGCATCAGCTACCCGGACCCACCACGTCGGCCCGGCGCGGCTGACGGCGGCACGGCGCGCTGTGGGGAGCATCGGTGGACTCGGCACGGACAGTGTCGCGTGATTCTAGTCCACGACCACTTCGCCGAACTTCGCGGGCGCCGCGGCTGAGTTATGATTCATTCGTGGTGAGCGAGCGGCCTGCCGAGTCGGAGCCGGATCCGATCGGCGACCTGAACGAGCGAGCGCGGCAATGCTTGCGGCGCGTCGCCCGCCAGAACCCGGAGGCACTGGCCGATCTGTACGACCTGCTGGCCTCCAGGGTCTACTCGCTTGCGCTGCGGATGCTGCGCGACACAAATGACGCCGAGGATGTGGTGCAGGACGTCTTCACCCAGGTGTGGCATCAGGCCGGGCGCTACGACGACGGGCGCGCCAGCGTGGTGGGATGGCTGCTGATGTTGTCGCGCAGCCGTGCCCTGGACCGCATGCGCGCCAAACGGTCAAGGGACCACGCCTTGCCCGCGTCCGACGCCAATCCCGACGAACTCCCGACGCCGGCTCTCGGCCAGGACCACTTGACGGTCAGCCGGGACGAAGCGGCTCGTCTGCATCGGGCGATTGGCGAATTGCCAGCACTCCAGCGTGAGGCGGTGGAGCTCGCCTATTTCGAGGGCTTGACGCACACCGAGTTGGCGACACGTCTTGGCGAGCCCATAGGTACGGTCAAGACCCGCGTGCGACTGGGCATCGGAAAACTGCGCGACGCTTTGGCGCGTAGTACACAACGAGAGAAACCGTTGTGACACACGAGCAATTGCGGGAGCTGGCGGCCGCCAAGGCGCTTGGGATTCTCACACCCGAGGAGCGTGCCGCCGTTGAGGCGCACCTGCGCGAGAGCCCGGAGTTCCGCGCCGAGGTGGACTCATTCTCGCGTGTCATGCAGGCCATGGCGCTGACCGTGCCCCTCGAGGAACCGCCGCCCGGTTTGCGCGCTCGGGTGCTGCAGGCGGCGGTGCCCGCGCCGCCAGCGGCGGTCGTACCTGCGGCCGGATCGCGCCCCCTCGACTGGCGTCTGCTCGGAGCCGTAGCGGCCCTGCTGGTGGTGGGGCTGGGGCTCGGCGCCTACACATTGAGCCTGCGCAACCAGGTGGTGGAGTTGGGCGCACGACTGCAGTCCGCCACCGAGGCGGCAAACCGGGCCGAACAACGGGTCGCCGAACTGAGCCAGGCCGTCGGTGTGGCTCGCACCACGCTCGCCGTTCTTGGCGCGCCCGATGATCTGGCGAAGGTGGATCTCAGGGGAGGGACGCCCGGCGCCGATGCGCGGGGCCGCGCGTTCTGGAGCCGGTCGCGCGGGCTCGTGTTCACGGCCTCCAACCTGCCGGGGGCGCCCGAGGGGCAGACGTATCAGCTGTGGGTCCTCACATCTGGAGACCCCGTCAGCGCGGGCCTCATCCAGCCCGATGTCCTCGGCGACGTCGAGGCCGTCATCGAGACCCCTCTCGATCTGCCCGCTCCCGTCGGCATGGCGGTGACCGTCGAACCGGCTGGGGGTGTCCCTGCGCCCACCGGGCCTATTGTCCTCGTCGGCCAGGCTGGCTGATCGGCACGGCGGAGACTCCGCACAAGACATGCTTGCCGCGCTCATCCTGGCGATCGGCGTCCTGGCGGCGGTCCCGCTGACGACGCCGTCCGACTGGAAGGTGTTGTCGTACCGAGGCATCCCCCCGAACGCCGTGGCGTTTGGCGAGGACGGTCTGACCATCAGGGTGGAGGGGTCGGCCGGTCCCGTCGTTCACGCGCTGGCCCAGCCCACGCGCGTCATCGGGCTGCGCGCACACGGGACGCTTACGGGACGCCTTGACACTGCGGCGGGGCAGCAGGGGCTTCCAGGACACGACGACTTCGCCCTGCGCATCGGACTCGTTGAGGCCGGATCGCGACGACCCAGCTTCGTGCAGCGCCGGCTCGCCCCCCCATGGGTCCGCCAGCTCTTCGCGCTCGCGCCGCCGGGCGCCGGGATCGAGCAGATCCGGTTCTTCAACCTCGGCCTCGACGAGACCCAGATCGGCTGGACCCGTCGTCACCCGCTGAGCGAGCTGCTCCTCGAGGAGGTG
>CAZNOC010000250.1:0-6024 GCA_964574545.1 uncultured Bifidobacteriaceae bacterium
GTGCGGTACTGGCCGGCGCGCCACAGTTCGTTCTGGTCGAAGTAGTGGC
This sequence comes from uncultured Bifidobacteriaceae bacterium, assembly GCA_964574545.1. Lineage (GTDB taxonomy): Bacteria > Acidobacteriota > Vicinamibacteria > Vicinamibacterales > UBA2999 > JAUXWO01. Next base: position 50 of record CAZNOC010000250.1, read on the forward strand.
GGCTCAGGGGGTGGCCGGACTGGCCGGCCGGAAGCACGATGCGGGCCTCGTCCCACCGGCCCACGTCGAGCACCAGCCTGAACGACGGATACTCCCACACGCCGAACGGCCGGAGCCGGTGGACGCTCGTGCGCATCACCGTGCCCGTGTCGCCCGACATCGGCACCGGGCCCCGGTTGAAGAGCCACGCCAGGGGCGGGGCGCCCTCGCCGAGCGTGTGCGCGAAGCGCGCGGCGTGCACCCGTCCCCACGACCACCGATCCTCGCTGCCAAACCGCGCGCCGAGCGTTTCGGTCGCGTCGGCCGCCGCCAGCACGAAGATCTCGTCGCGCGTCTCGCGACGCTCCACCGTCCCGATGTCGTCGAACCAGCGGCTGCGGGCATCGCCGATGATGGCGTAGAGGCCCGCGGGCCGCTCCGCGCCCGCGACCTCGAAGAAGCGGCGGAAGAGCGGCTCGTCCATCTCGTCGAGGAACGTGCGACGCCAGAGCGCGTCCTCGAACGCCTGGTAGATGGCGGGCACGACGCGATCGTCTACGCGCCGATCCCAGTCGCGCAGCCGCTCGAGGGTGGTGATGACGGCCGGCGCCGCGTCCGTTCGGCGCGCGACGTCCAGCGCGCCGGCGATGCCCTCGAGCACCTGCGCGGCCGCCAGGCTCTGCACGTCGTTCTGCAGGTCGACGACCGCCTGCACGTCAATGGGGTCCTCCGCCGACAGCACGTCCGCCAGGCGGCGGGCGCGGTGCGGCGAGGCCCAGTCGCGCGTGATGAGGCCCGGCCAGCGCCTGTCGATCTCGTTGTTCGCGGTGGCGATGACGCCCGCAGGCGGGTCGAACACGCGCGGGAGCGCGCTGCCGGACGTCGCGCCGCTCCACGACCCGCCGCCCTGCCACCCTTCGACGGGCATCGTGCCATCGCCGCCGGATCGCACCGGAATCGATCCCGACATCAGGTAGCCGATGTGCCCCTCGACGTCCGCATACACGACGTTCTGCGAGAGCGCGGTCATGCGCGACACCCCCGCCTCGAACTCGTCCCACGACTGCGCCGTATTCATCCGCGCGAACGCCTCCGCCAGATCCCCCGCGTCCAACCCGTGCCACGCGAGGACGAGCGCCCGCCGCTCGCCGTCCACGGGCGGCCCTCCGGGCTCCGGCGACAGCCACGCCGGCGGGGCATCCCACTCGAGCGACTCGTCGGCGAACACGGTGCCTCGGGCGGTGCGCCAGATCTCGAAGGGCGCCGGCTGGCGGCCTCGCACCGGGATCAGCACCGTCTCGACGTCCACAGGTACCTGGCGGCCACGGTCCAGGTACCGGCGCCCGGCCACGTCGAACCGCTCGATCGACAGATCCTGGACGTCGGCCCCCGAGTTGGTCAGCCCCCACGCGATTCGGTTGTTGTGGCCGATCACGACGAACGGCACGCCCGGGATCGTCATGCCGCGCACGTCGAGGCCCGCGGCGACGAGGTGCTGTTCGTACCAGACGGTCGGCATCTCGATCTGCAGGTGGGGATCGTTGGCGAGCAGGGGCCGGCCGGTCGAGGTGCGCGAGCCGGCGATCGCCCAGCTGTTGCTGCTGCCGCGGGGCGCCGAGGACCCGAGCCACTCGAGGCCGCGCGGCCAGCGCACCTCGCGCGCCACGTGCGCGCCGGGCTCGGCGACCGCAATCGGTGGGGCCTCCGTGGATGGCGGGCTCGATGCCTGCGGAGGCCGGCGGCCCACGCCCTCGACGATCGCGGGGGCGCCGGCAGGGTACGCGCCAAGCAGGCGCTGCGCCTCGGCGCGGCCGAATCGCCGTGCGAGGGCAAGGCGCAGCAACTCGGTGCGGTGGTTCTCCGCCAGCCGCCACGCGAGCAGCCGGCCGACGGCCAGGGAGTCGGTGGGCGTCCACTCCGCCGGCTCGATGCCGAGAAACTGGAACTCGAGCGGGCGCGTCCGGAAGGTGAACTCCGAGAAGACGGCGTTCACGCCCGCCGCGTACCGCTCGAGCGCCGCGCGCACATCGGGCGGCAGCCGGCGCAGTTCGGCCTCCGCCGCGCGGCCGATGCCGAGCGTCAGCAGGCGCTTGTCCACATCGAGCGCGTCCTCGCCGAGCACCTCGGCGAGGCGCCCGGACGCCGCGCGCCGGTAGAGCTCCATCTGCCAGGCGCGATCGCGCGCATGCAGCACACCGGCGACGAACCAGGCGTCCTCGGGGTCGCGCGCATAGACGTGCGGCACCAGGTACTGGTCCGCAATCACCTCGACCGGGACGGAGAGGCCGGGCACGGCCCACTCGCCGTCCACCCGCGGCAGCGAGCTTCGCGCCCACCACCAGGCGCCCACCGCCACGAGGAGCAGTCCCAGCGTCAGAATGAGCAGTCGCCGTATGACCATGGGTTGCGGCCGCTTGCCCGGTGCCTTGGCTTCGACTAGGATGGGAGGCCGGTTAGCTCAGCTTCTTATTGCCGCGCTCCGCGCGGCGAGCCCGTCACACGGGCCCACAACGAGTACACAATTTGCACGTCGGATCGCACAACGGGCGAAGGTCGCGGTCAGAGCTTACAGCCTGCCGGTCGAAACGTCCACCGCGAGCCGCCGTAGCTCTGAACCTTTGAACTTTGAACTGACCGAGGGGGTTTCGTGATCGAGGTCCAGCACCTCACCAAACGCTACGGACCGTTCACAGCCGTGAACGATGTCAGCTTCCGCGTCGAGGCGGGCGAGATCCTCGGGTTCCTGGGGCCGAACGGGGCCGGCAAGACCACGACGATGCGCATCATCACCGGCTACATGCCGGCGACCGAGGGCACGGTGGTCGTGGCCGGCCACGATGTCTTCAACGCGCCCATCGAGGCGAAGAAGCGCACAGGCTACCTGCCCGAGACCCCGCCGCTCTATCCCGACATGACCGTGCGCGACTACCTGACGTTCGTCGCACGCATCAAGGGCGTCGCCAGCCGCGAGGTGCGGAGCCGCGTGGACGACGTGATGAAGCGCACGCACGTCGCCGACATGGCCGCGCGCCACTGCGCGAAGCTCTCGAAGGGCTACCGGCAGCGCGTCGGGCTGGCGCAGGCGCTCATCAACAACCCCGACGTGCTCGTCCTCGACGAGCCGACGGCAGGCCTCGACCCGAAGCAGATCATCGAGACGCGCCAGCTGATCAAGGAACTGGGCGGCTCGCACACCACGGTGCTGAGCACGCACATCCTCCCCGAGGTGTCGCAGACCTGCCACCGCGTCGTCATCATCAACAAGGGGCGCGTCGTCGCCGTGGACACGCCGTCCAACCTGACCGCCCGGCTGCGCGGCACCGAGACGATGTTCCTGCAGGTGGCGGCGCCCGGGACCGACCTGGAGGCCGCGCTGGCGGTGATTCCGGGCGTGACGCGCGTGGCCGTGGCGCCAGGCGACGACGGGGTGCTGGCCGTCGAGGTGGACAGCGAGCGCGGCCAGGACATCCGGCGCGATCTGTCCGCCGCCGTCGTCGGCCGCGGCTGGGGCCTTCTGGAGCTGCGGCCGATGCGCATGAGCCTCGAGGACATCTTCCTGCACCTCACGACCGACGAACCGGCCGCCGAGGCGCCGCAGCCAGAACCGGAGGCCGTCGATGCGTAACATCCTCGCCATCGCGCAGAAGGAACTGCGCAGCTACTTTGCCTCGCCCATCGCGAGCATCGTGCTCGGCTTCTACGCCCTGCTCTTCGGGTACTTCTTCTATGCGCTCCTGGCGTTCTTCGAGCGCCAGAGCATGCAGATGGGCATGGGCATGGGGCCGGCGACGATGAACATCAACCAGATGCTCATCGCGCCGCTCTTCATGAACGCGACCGTGATCGCGCTCTTCGTCCTCCCGATGATCACGATGCGCACCTACTCGGAGGAGAAGCGGTCGGGCACGATCGAGCTGCTGCTGACGGCGCCGCTCACCGACCTGCAGATCATCATGGGCAAGTTCCTCGGCGCCATGGGCCTCTATGCCGCGATGCTGGCGGTGACGCTGCTTCACATGGCGGTGCTCTTCTACTACGGCGACCCGGAATGGCGGCCGGTGGCCACCGGCTACCTCGGGATGCTGCTGCTCGGCGGGTGCTTCATCTCGGTGGGCCTGCTCATCTCGAGCCTCACGAAGAACCAGATCGTGGCGGGCATGGTCACCTTCGCGGTGTTCCTGATGCTGTGGGTCATCAACTGGATCGGGAGCTTCGCGGGGCCGACGGCGCAGGCGGTCCTGTCGCACCTGTCGATCACCGAGCACTTCGACGACTTCGCGAGGGGCGTGATCGACACCAAGCACCTGGTCTACTACGTGAGCTTTATCGTGTTCGGGCTGTTCCTGACGGCGAAGTCGGTGGACACCGAGCGGTGGCGGGGCTGATGCTGAACCGAATCGTGAACGTGATTGGCTGGGTGGGCACGGGGCTGGTCTTCGGCGCCGTCGCCATCCGGTTCCTGAGACCCGAGTGGAACCAGTACGCCACCTGGGGCGCGTGGGCCGGCCTGGTGTGCGTGCTCATCTACATGCTCGGCCAGTGGCGCGACGTGAAGGCCGTCTACGGCTCGCGGCAGGCGCGCTACGGCACGCTCTCCTTCGTCAGCATCGTCGCCGTGCTGGGGATCCTCGTGGCCGTCAACTACCTGGGGGCCCAGCGGAACAAGCGCTGGGACCTGACCGCCAACCAGGTGCACAGCCTCTCGGATCAGACGGTGCGGGTGCTGACCGAACTCGAGGCGCCGGTGAGGATGACGGTGTACGACCAGGAGGTGAACTTCGATCGCTTCCGCTCGCGGCTCACCGAATACGAACACCACGGGCGCAACCTGTCGGTGGAGTACGTGGACGTGGACCGGCAGCCCGGCCGGGCGCGCCAGGCCGACATCCAGGCGTACGGCACGCTCCTGGTCGAGTACGAGGGCCGCGTCGAGCGCGTGACGAGCCCCACCGAGCAGGACATCACCAACGCCATCATCAAGGCGATCACCGGCGACGAGCGGCGCATCTACTTCACGCAGGGGCACGGCGAGAAGGACCCGACCAGCAGCGAGCGTGAAGGCTATGGCACGGTGGCGCAGGCGATCGCCCGCGACAACTACGCGGTCGAGCGGCTGGTGCTGGCGCAGGCCGCCGACGTGCCCGAGGATGCGACGGTGGTCGTCATCGCCGGGCCGTCCACGGATTTCCTTGCGCAGGAGATCGAGGCGCTCGATCGGTATCTCGCCAGGGGCGGCAAGCTGATGGTGCTCGTGGACCCGCCCGGAGGCGTGGAGACCGGGGACCTGCCGAACCTGCGGGCGTTCCTGCGCGGCTGGGCCATCGAGGTGGGCGACAACGTGGTGGTGGACGCGAGCGGCATCGGACAGCTCTTCGGCACCGACGCGTCCACGCCCGTGGCCGCCAGCTACCCCGCCCACCCGATCGGGGAGCGCTTCAACCTGATGACCGCTTACCCCTTCGCGCGGTCGGTGAGCCCCATCGAGGGCGGCGTGGACGGCCGCTTCGCACAAACCGTGGTCGAGACGGGATCGCAGAGCTGGGCCGAGACAAACCTGGCCGGCCTGCTCGACGACGGCCGCGTGGCGCTCGAGCCGGACCAGGGCGACGTGCCCGGCCCGGTGTCGCTCGCCGTGGCGGTGTCGGCGCCTGCGACCGATGTGCCGGCTGCGGCCGAGCCGGACGCCGAGGGGGACGACAGCGAGACACCCCCCACGCGCGAGGCGCGGCTCGTGGCATTCGGCGATTCTGACTTCGCGGCCAACTTCGGCCTGGGGATCCAGGGCAATCGCGACCTCTTCATGAACGCGGTCAACTGGCTGGCGCAGCAGGAGAACCTGATCGCCATCCGGCCGCGCGAACCCGAGGACCGGCGCATCACGCTGACAGCCGATCAGTCGCAGCGCGTCTTTCTGCTGTCGATGGTGGTGATCCCGGGCCTGATCTTCGGGGCCGGTGTCTACTCGTGGTGGCGGAGACGATAGGATGCGAGGGCTG
>CAZNOC010000251.1:0-5987 GCA_964574545.1 uncultured Bifidobacteriaceae bacterium
AGTCGCGAATGCTGCATCCAGTAAGACTATACGCGAGCCGGCCTCGGGTTCAGAGGCCCGGTACGGGTCTGCTCGGCCACCTTGAGAAACGCTCGGGCGGCGTGCGAGAGCGTCGCCGAGCGCCGCACGACGAACCGGAAGTGCCGCTCGAAGGCCAGCTCCGGCACGGGCACGGCCACGAGTTCGCCCCGGGCCAGTTCGTCGGTCACGCAGATGGCCGGCAACAGCGCGACGCCGTTGCCCATGGCCACGAACCGCTTGATGGCGTCGAGCGTTGGCATCTCCACGGGCATCTGCAGCGTGACGCGGCGCCTGCGGAAGGCGTCGATGACCTTCTGTCGGTAGGGTGATGCCACGTGGTGAGCCACGAAGGACTCGGCCCCGAGGTCCGCGATGGTCACGTGCCGGCGTCCCGCGAGGGGATGGCCGGCCGGCACGACGAAGACGAGCGCATCCCGATACGCGACGATCGTCCGCAGGCCATCGTCCTCCGGACGGTACGTGATGACGCCGATGTCCGCGCCGAACTCCCGGACCTGCCCGGGGATCCGGCTTGCCGGCGCCCGCTGCACCGTCACCTGTACGGCGGGATAGCGCTTGCGGTACTCGTGCAGGGTGGGCAGCACGAACAGGCCCGTCAGCTCATTCACGAGGATCGCCAGCCGGCCCGCTCTCGCCTGCCGTACGTCCTCGAGCTCGGCCAGCGCCTGGCCGCGCAGGCTGACGAGCCGCTCGGCGTGCACGAGCAGCACGCGCCCGGCGTCGGTCAGCAGGCCGCGCCGGCTCGATCGGTCGAAGAGCGGCTGACCGATTTCGTCTTCGAGCCGCTTGATGATCTGGCTGACGGCCGGCTGCGTGCGGAACAGCACCTTCGCCGCCGCCGAGAAGCTGCCCTCGCGGGCGACGGCCAGGAACGCCTCGAGCTGAAACAGGTCCATCGAGTCTCCGGGCGGAGTACCCCTGCTCCACCTAATGGAATAAGTATCACTTATGAAGCTGTTAGTTTAATTAGTTTGATTTATGGCTCGGCGGTTGGAAGACTGCGGCCAGTGACCACGACAGCGCATCCGATCGCCATCTTCGACACGACGCTACGGGACGGCGAGCAGGCGCCGGGCTTCTCGATGACGCCGGCCGACAAGGTCCGGATGGCCCGTCAGCTGGAACAACTCGGCGTGGACATCATCGAGGCCGGGTTTCCGGTGGCGTCGGTGGGCGACTTCGAGGCCGTCCGTAGCGTGGCCGCCGCGGCCAGGCGTCCGGTGATCGCGGCGCTCGCGCGCGCGCGTCACGACGATATCGATCACGCGTGGGATGCGCTGCGTCACGCCGAGCGCCCCAGACTGCACGTGTTCCTGGCCACCTCGGACATCCACCTCGAGCACAAGCTGCGCATCGATCGGGAGGCCTGCCGTCAGCTGGCGGCTGATGCGGTCGCGCGCGCCCGGCGGTACTGCTCCGACGTGGAGTTCTCGGCCGAAGACGCCACGCGCAGCGACCCGGCGTTTCTCGCTGACGTGGCCGAGGCGGTGGTCGAGGCCGGCGCCTCCACCGTGAACCTGCCCGACACGGTCGGCTACGCCCTGCCGGAGGACATCACCGCCATGATCGGCGCCGTACGGGCGCGGATCGGGGACGCGGCGATCCTGTCGGCGCACTGTCACAACGACCTCGGGCTCGCGGTCGCCAACTCGCTGGCGGCGGTCCAGGCGGGGGCCCGCCAGGTGGAGTGCACCATCAACGGCATCGGCGAGCGCGCGGGCAACGCCGCCCTCGAAGAGATCGTCATGGCGCTCAGCGTCCGGCGGGAGCGACTCCCTTACCAGCCGGCCATCCGCACCGAGCAGCTGTTCGAGACCAGCCGCCTGCTGAGCGACATCGTGTCCGTCCCCGTCCCTCCCAACAAGGCCATCGTCGGCGACAACGCCTTCGCCCATGAAGCGGGCGTGCACCAGGACGGCATGCTCAAGCACCGCCTGACATACGAGATCATGGAACCGTCCTCGGTCGGCGCGCCCGGCTCGCGGCTCGTCATCGGGAAGCACTCGGGCCTCCGGGGCGTGGACGCGCGCTGCCGTGCGCTCGGCCATCACCTGCGCCAGGACGATCTGACGCGCCTGTACGCGCGGCTCATTCCCCTGGCCGATCAGATCAAGGTGCTGGACGACGAGCACCTCGCGGCCCTCATCCACGAGACGCTCGGCGCGGCCGCGGGAGCCCGATGAAGCGGCTGCGCATCGCGGTGCTGCCGGGAGACGGCATCGGGCCTGAGGTGGTGCGGGAAGCCGTCCGGGTCCTGCACGCCGTGGGCGCCGTCGCCGGGGTGGACCTGCATCTGACGGAACACCTCATCGGCGCGGCCGCACTCCGCCGGCATGGCACTCCGCTTCCGGACAGCACGCGTGCCGTGTGCCTCGCCGCGGACGCCGTGCTGCTCGGCGCCGTCGGCGATCCCGAGTTCGACGGCCTGCCGCCAGCGACGCGCCCCGAAGCCGGACTTCTCGCACTCCGCCAGGCGCTCGGCGGGTTCGCCAACCTCCGGCCGGTGGTGGCTTACGACGCGCTGGCGTCCACGGGGCCCATCGAGGCCGCACGCGCACGAGGCGCCAACATCTTGATCGTGCGCGAACTCCTGGGGGGCCTGTACTTCGGCGAGCCGCGCGGCCTCGATTCGCCCGGCACCTCGGCGCACAACACCCTGACGTACACCCGCGCGGAGATCGCGCGGGTGGCGCGGGTCGCGTTCGTCGAAGCGCGCGCGCGCCGCCGGCTGGTGACGTCGGTCGACAAGGCCAACGTGCTCGAGACGTCGCAGCTCTGGCGCGCGGTGGTCAGCGAGGTGGCGCTCGAGTACCCCGATGTACGCCTCGAGCACCTGTACGTGGATGCGTGCGCGCTTCGGCTCGTGCTCGAGCCGCGGCACTTCGACGTCGTGCTGGCCGACAACCTCTTTGGCGACATTCTGAGCGACGTGGCGGCGGCCGTGAGCGGGTCGCTCGGGCTGCTGCCATCGGCTACGCTGGGCGGCCGCGTCGCGCTCTACGAGCCAGTACACGGATCCGCCCCCGACCTGGCGGGCCGCGATCTCGCCAATCCGATAGGCGCCATCCTTTGCGCCGCGATGCTGCTCCGGCACACCGCGGGGCTGTCGCGTGAGGGCGACGATGTGGCGCGCGCGGTGGGAAGCACGCTCGGCGACGGCCTGCGGACGGCCGACCTCGCGGGTGCACGGGCGCGCACGGTGGGTACGCGGGCCATGGGCGAAGCAATCGAGCATGCGGTGGTCGAGTCCCTCGAGCACCGCAAGGCCTACCACGCGGTGTAGCGCTGTGCCCCCACGCACGCTCCTTGACAAGATCTGGGACGCCCATGTCGTCGCCACTCTCGACGACGGCCGAGACCTCGTCTACATCGACCTGCACCTGGTCCACGAGGTCACCTCCGCGCAGGCGTTTCAGGGCCTGGCTGCGGCCGGACGATCGGTGCGCCGGCCCGACCGCACGTTTGCGACGATGGATCACAACGTGCCGACCGCGGAGCGGCACCTGCCGATTGCCGATCCGATGGCGCGAGCGCAGGTGGAGGCCTTGCGGGAGAACTGCGAGCGCTTCGGCGTCCGGCTCTTCGACCTCGCCTCGCCCCATCAGGGCATCGTGCACGTGATCGGACCAGAACTGGGTCTCACCCAGCCGGGCACGACGATCGTCTGCGGCGACAGCCACACGAGCACGCACGGGGCGTTCGGGGCGCTGGCGTTCGGCATCGGCACTTCGGAGGTCGAGCACGTCCTGGCCACGCAGTGCCTGGCGCTCGCGAGACCGAAGGCCATGCGCGTGACCATCGCCGGGTCGCCGGCGGCCGGGGTGACGGCGAAGGATGCGGCACTGGCGATGGTGTCGCGCCTCGGCATGGCGGGCGGCACCGGCTACGCGCTTGAGCTCGATGGATCGTACGTGCGCGCGCTCGCGATGGAGCAGCGGATGACGCTCTGCAACATGGCCATCGAGGCCGGGGCCAGGTCCGCTCTCATCGCGCCCGATCGCACCACACTGGCCTACCTGCGAGGCCGAGCGCACGCGCCGCGCCGCGCCGGCTGGATGGCCGCGGCGCTCAGGTGGAACCGCCTGCGCTCTGACGAGGGCGCCACGTTCGAGCGAACGGTGGAACTCGACGCCTCCGAGTTCGAGCCCGTGGTCACGTGGGGCACGCGGCCGGACATGACGGCGCCGATTGGCGGCCGTGTACCGGACCCGGCCCAGATGCGAACGGCGGCCGACCGCCAGTCGGCAGAGCGCGCGATCGCCTATATGGGGCTGGTGCCGGGGACGCCCATCGACACGATCGCCATCGACAGGGTCTTCATCGGATCCTGCACGAACGGGCGCCTCGCGGATCTCCGCGACGCGGCGGCGGTGGCGGCGGGCCACCGTGTTGCGCCCGGGGTTCGGGCGATGGTCGTGCCCGGATCGGCGCAGGTGAAGCGCGATGCCGAGCGTGAGGGGCTCGCCGCGATCTTCATCGAGTCGGGATTCGAGTGGCGTGAGCCGGGTTGCTCGATGTGCCTGGGGATGAACGCCGACCTGCTCTCGCCCGGGGAGCGCTGCGCGTCCACGAGCAACCGGAACTTCGAGGGACGCCAGGGCCGCGACGGGCGCACGCACCTCGTCAGCCCGGCCATGGCCGCCGCCGCCGCGGTACGGGGACGCTTTGCCGACGTCCGGCGGTGGGAGTATCGCGGCCGGTTCGCACAGAGGGGCGCATGACGCCGTTCACGAGCCATCGCGGCCTGGTGGCACCACTGCCGCGCCGCGACATCGACACCGATCAGATCATCCCGAAGCAGTTTCTGACGGCCACGACCCGCTCGGGCTTCGGCCGCGGCCTCTTTCACGATTGGCGCTACGACCCCGACGGCGCGTCGATCGCCGGGTTCGTGTTGAACGACCCTCGCTTTTCCGGCGCGTCGATCCTCGTGACCGGCGCCAACTTCGGGTGCGGGTCGTCCCGGGAGCACGCCGTCTGGGCCCTCATGGACGCCGGCTTCCGCGTGGTCCTCGCCCCGTCGTTCGCCGACATCTTCGCGGCAAACGCGCTGACAAACGGGCTGCTCACGGTCGCGCTGCCGCCGCCGCTCGTGGACGAGGTGACGCGTCTGGCGACGACCGAACGAGACTACAGGCTGGACGTGGACCTGCAGGCGTGCGCGCTGAGGGACGACGGAGGACTTCACGCCGCCTTCTCGATGGATCCCTCGGCCCGGGACCGTCTGCTCCGCGGACTCGATGCCATCGACCTGATTCTCGCGCACGAGGACGCGATCGCCCGCTACGAGGTCAACGCCGCACGGTGAGGGCGAGGCGGGCGCCGAGCAGGAGAAGGACGAGGCCCGTCAGTCGCTGGAGGTGCAGCGACGCCTGCTGCCGTGCGCGGAGCCAGACGGTAGCCCGGCTGGCGAGCACGGCCACGCCGAGGTTGACGAGCGTGCCCGTGGTGTTGAAGAGCAGGCCGAGGACGACGATCTGGGCGGTGGCGCTGCCGCGCGCCGGGTCGACGAACTGCGGCAGAAACGCCAGGAAGAAGAGCGCCACCTTCGGGTTGAGCACGTTGATGACGAGGCCCTGCCGGAAGATGGTCGCGAGGGCGGCTGGCTCGAGCGCCGCGGCCGGCGCCAGCGCCTCTGGGCGCAGGATCGCACGGGCTCCGAGGTAGACGAGGTAACACGCACCGGCGACCTGTACGGCTTGATAGGCGGCTGGTACGCGGGCCATCAGCGCCGCCAGGCCCAGGGCGAGCGCGCCGATGTGGAAGAAGCACCCGGCCCAGATGCCCAGGGCCGAGGCGATACCGGCCGCCCGGCCTTCCCCGGCCCCGCGGGTGGCCACGTAGAGCATGTCCGGGCCGGGCGTCAGGTTGAGGGCCAGGCCGGCCGCGAGGAAGACGGCCAGCGTATCCACCGGCGGGATCATCACCGCCAGTCTACCCAGAAA
>CAZNOC010000252.1:0-5983 GCA_964574545.1 uncultured Bifidobacteriaceae bacterium
GGCCGGCGGTTGATGCCCTGCACGCCGTCGGTGCGCCAGAACTGCAGCGGGTTGCTGGCGGCGAACTGCACGGTGCCGAGGTTGTCGGACGAGCCGAAGAACTCGGGCGTGAAGAGGTTCGGCGCGGCCTGGTCGAACCGCCAGTATGGGAGCGCCACGCTTGGATCGATCGCCTGCAGCTCGCGCTCGAGGTCCAGCAGGTAGGCGCGGTGCCACGGCAGGAAGCCCGGCGCGCCGTGCGCCTGAGGCGAACTGGCATTTGTGTGCATGTTGCGGAAATCCACGAATCGCCCGGCGCCCTGATTATTGAGCTGAGCGAACGCCGCGACGAGGCGGTCGCGCTCACCCGTGGTGAGGTTGTTGGCGTTCTTGCGAATCCGCACCATCACGTTCACGGAACCGATCAGCGTCCGGCCGACGCGAGCCTCGATCCGAACGTCGCCGTCGCTGATGCTGGGGCGTCGAAACTGGCCGGCGGCATAGAAAGTGACCGACCCGCCGATGATCGGCGTCTTGATCGTGAGGCTCTTCGAGAAGGCGCCGCTCGTGCCGCGACGGAACACGACGGCGCCGCCGCGCTTCATTGATCTGGCGGTGAGGGTGATGTTGACCACCGGCTGAACAATGCTGCCGCGGTTGGTGATGCGGATCCGGCAGGGAGACGGCGCCCAGGTCAGGTAGCGCGCCCTGGCGCTCCTGCTGTTGTTGATCTGCAGCTCGGCTTTCATGCGAGGCCCTCCTGCCCGCGGGACGAGGGGAACACGTTCAGCTCGTGCGGTGGCAGTCTGAGCGCAAGGCTATGCCCGCCCGCAGATGGGATCAAGGAGGAAGTTGTTCTTCTGCACACCAGTGTGATCCCGCCGGAGGGATGGGACGCGAGGCATCGTGGCCTCCGGCGGCGACGGCTGGCACCGCTCACTCGAGTCGCGTCACGGTGATCCGGGGTGGCACGCCGCGGTTCGTCCCGTCGCACCGGGTGTTCGGCGACCCGGGCGGGCGGCCGCCGCAATTGTTGTCGTAGAAGTACGTCCAGAGCGGCCACGGGCCGATCGCGTCGTTCACGAACAGGAACAGCTGTCCCGAGCGGCGCGTCGTGAACTCGATGGTGTCCTGATTCAGCCGGTGGTACTCCGCACCCATCGACCCGATGCGCGCCATCGGCACGAACCACTGTGCGGTGAGCACGCGGCGGAAGGGGAGGGCCAGCAGGAACGGCATGGGCCGCTCGCCGCTGCCGAAGCCGGACGGCGTGCCCACAGGCAGCGTGCCGTCGTACCACCCGCCGTCGGGGAGTGCGATCGTGATCCGGTAGCGCGCCCTCCGCTCGATGGACACGCCCGTCGCGAAGCACAGATCGCGGTTGGAGAAATCGTTGATCTCCCACGTGCCGGGTGGCGTGGCCGGTCGCAGGGTGGCGGTGTCCTCGCAGATGCGCCCCGCGGCGCTCGCCACCGCGAACGCAGCCCGGTTGGCGGTGCCGGCGACGATGAGGACCAGGACCAGGAGGACACCGAAGCCGAAGACGAACGGGAAGATGCGGTGCGAGAAGGTCTGGACAGTCAGGCGGTACACCGGGTGCGTGCGCCACCAGTAGACAAGTCCTGAGGGAGCTGCGCCAGGCGGGACCGGGCGAGGCGCCTCGCCCACGATGCCGTCCCACACGCCACGCATGCCGTCGGCAATCCGCCGCTGCAGCCCGCCGCTCAGGAAGAGGAACACCGTCAGGAGCACCAGGCCGACCGCGAGGTAGATCGGCTGCTCCCGATAGTACGCCACCCACGGCTGCAGGAACCCCGGCAGGAACTGGCCGACGAGATCGATGGCGCCAGACAGCGCCATCGATCGCTGATCGAGTACCGGCACGTCCCTCACCATGGGAGGCACAATCAACGCCAGCGTCAGCAGCACCGTCGCGAAGTAGACGACGCGCCGCATCCACACGCGGTCCCACACGCCTTCCTGCGCCAGCAGCCGGGCCGTCGCCTGGCTCGGATGTTCGTAGGGATTGCCCTCGGCATCGCGCACGGCACCGTCCCCCGTCACCACCCCATAGCTGGAAGGCAGCACGATCGGCGCGTAGTCGTCCCGGCCGGCGGCGATCCGGGCGAAGACGCTCTCGTGAATCTTCACCCGGGGAACCGACACCTTCGCGAACCGGTCGTTGGTGAGCCGATCGATACTGCGCGGGTTGTACCGGTAGTACACGCCCAGGCCCCGCCTCGGGTTGTACTGGGGCCCGTGCGGGTCGGCCCGCGCCTCCCATTCGGCTCGCTTCAGCTTGTGCAGCCGCAGTCCCTTCTTCCCCGCCTCGTCGGCCATCCACAGCAGCGAGACGTGCGCCAGGGAGTCGTCCGGGTAGCCCCCGCCGACATTCGAGTGGACGCCGGCGAACCACACCTGGGTCACCCGCTCCTCGTCGGTGTGGGCGCGCGGGGGCTCTGCGGCCTCGTCGAACAGCGTCGGATGAAACGTGTGACGCTCGTCGTCGAGCGCCAGCGCATGGCAGACCTTCTCCACGGAGGCCGGCCGCGTGTGGTCGGTGATCGAGAGCGGCCACACCCAGTCGTCCCAGCCGCGCGTCATCTCGTCAACCGGCAACCCGTATGCGGCCACCGTGTCCCAGAGCCCGACAAAGCGCACGACCGGCTTGACGTTCTTCGAGGCGTCATACCGCGGACGGGCGCGGAGCCCCTCCCACGTCTGCAGCGCCCAGTCGCGGAGCGTGCGCAGCGGCCCGACGAGGCCGCCGGTGGTATTGAACTTCCGGCGGTAGGCGCGGTAGGCCCAGCGAGCGCGACGCTCGAGCTCGCGGCCGCGTACGCCGGTCACGAGCCCCTGATCCTCGATGAGCCCCATCAGCACACGGATGGTGAAGGCGCCGCGACTGAATCCGAAGGCATACAGGCGGTCTGCCTCCCGGCTCTCGCCAGCCGGCACGTAGTTGCGGCACGCGAACATATAGAGGTCGAGCACATTGCGTTTGAGACCCCACCCGAAAGCGCCGCCCAGCACGGCGAGGGGCTTGAAGCCGCTCGTGCCGACGCCGTTGCTGTAGAGCGCGATTTGGTCGCCGCCGGTGAAGTCGACGGCTTCGTACATCCGCCACACGTTCGTCTTCATCAGCTTGGCCGCGCTGTTACCGGTGCCGTCGGACAGCAGCACGATGTTCTTCGGGGTGGAGATGGGCGTGCTCGTCATGGGAGGGCCTCTCTGAACGGGATGCTCGGGCGCCGCTAGCTTAGTCCTGGGTTTCGTGAAAACACAGGACTTAGCCCGGCCGGTGCCAGGAGTCGGCCCGGCACTGCTGGTAGACCCCGCGGATGCCAGGCGCGTGCCGGGGGTCGGTATCGCCGGTCGGCGAGAACGGGCAGTCGAATCGCGCCCCGTTCTTCCGGAAGAACGGGCACCGTCCGCTGGCGGTCGTTGGATCCCACGACTCCTCGAGCCTCGCCATGCGCCCGTCGTGAGTCAGCCCGGCGACCGCGCGCACGGTGAGGGGGCGTGCGGCGGCGGGCGCCTCGGTGGTGGCGTCGGCCTCCTGCTGGCGCCGCGCCATGCCGAGGAGCGTCTGGTAGCAGCCATCTGCGATCGACCGCTGGACGCGCGGGCGGCTGAGCCCCATCGAGGCGCAGAACGCGAACGTCCCGTTCAGGTGATCGCGCGAGGCCGGATACGACGCCAGCACACCGGCGTTCACCACGCCGTCCACCGCATGCGGCTCCCGCAGTGCCGTCCACGCCGGCGGCCTGGCGTGCAGGCGCAGGAGCTGGCGATCCACGCGGTGGGCGGCCTGCTCGAACGATCGGATCTTCACGTTGTGCTGAAGCGCCACGGCGCGCCGCCTGACCGCCTCGATCGAGTCGTACACCTGGAGGCGCGTGTCCTCGGCTTCGGGCCGCGGGTCGAGCGCGCCGACGATGATCAGGTCCGGCCGTTCCGAACGGCGCGCGATGAGATCGAACGCCGTGCGGGAGGCGTCCCCCTGCTGGCGCCAGCCGCGCTGGGCGCGCGACAGGATCTGGATGGCCGGCACGAACGGCAGGTTGTCGAACATGCCGCCATCCGCGAAGAGCACGTCCGATCGGCCTGTGCCAGGGAACACCAGGCTCTCGGGCCGCGGCGCGAACGCCACCGGAAACGCGCTCGAGGCCAGCGCCGCCTCGACGAAGTCGTAGGGCGCGCCAGGATGCAGCCCCTGGCTGCCGAGCAGCACCGCCGACTGCGTCGACAGGTTCGTCGTCGTGGCGTAGAAGGCGATGCCTGCCTGCTGGAATGGCTGGCGGCCGGCGCGACCGGCTCCCAGGTCGTGCGACAGCAGTTCGACGGCCACCTGCTCGAGCAGGGACGTGCCGAGGACGGCGCGCTCGACGTCGAGCCGCCGGATGGTTTCGGTGCGCAGTTCGGTCAGGAGCTTCTTCACCGCGCCGGCCACCTTGCCGGCCACGAACTCGGCGGCGATCTCCTGCGTGGCCCGATGGGGGATCAGGAAGAGGTCGGCCATCGCGTCGATGAGCGCCGACGGGGCGCCGGTCGCGGCGAAGCCGGGATCCCGCCGGGCGCCCCGTCGCACCATGCGACGGATGTCACGGGGCGACAACGGGACCGAGCGCCCACGGATGCCGATCTCGCGCGCGGCGCCCTTCAGCGTCGGCGTGAGCGCCACGCACTCGTCGACGCGCAGGAACGCGTCCACGAGGCGATCGAGCGTGCGGCCCTGGGGCTGGCAGAACATCGCGCCAAGCGCCCCGCCCATCAGCGTGCCCACTGACGCGCCGACGATGAGGTCAGGCTTGGCGTCTGTCACCCTGAGCGCCGCGAGGATCCCGATGTGGAACGCGCCGCGGAAGACGCCCCCGCTCGCGACGAACACGATGCGCGGCCGCTCGCCCGAGAGCTGCGGATGCAGTGCCACGAGCGCCTCCGGCGAGCCGAGGCTGCGCCGGATCGAGGGGGTGTCGGCGAGCCCGATTGCGCGGACCGGCGCCCGCAGGCGCCCGGTGCAAGTCCCGCACACCTCCGGCAGCCCAGGGGGCGACTCCACTTCGAGCGCGCGGCCCGCGATCCGGAGCAGATCGCCGCAGCCAATGGACCCGTCGCTGGCGACTGCCGCCGAGCCGGTCATGGCATGGCCGTACAGCCGCTCCAGCGTGCGCCGGCACCCGCCGGCGATGCCGCCCAGGATCTCGTCCCGCGTCGGGCTGAGGTTGTTGGAGAAGACCACGTCCTGCTCAGGCGCGATCTCGTCCGCGAACAGCGGATACGTCCGCTTGGTCGTGCCCTCGGATGGCGTGAACTGCTCGGTTCGCGCGATGAGGTTCGTCTGAAGCACCTCGAGCTGCGTGTCGCGCCGCTGCGACAGCCGCAGGCTGTTCAGCCCGACGTCAACGATCGTGTTACCCGAGGGCCGGGAGTCCGCTGCGCCTCCCGGTGACGGGTCCCCCGTGCGGCCCGCCGGCGGTGGCACGCCCGGCGTCGTCGGCACGCCGTAGACGACGTGAATGGCCGGGCGCGTGGCATCGTTGTGCGCCGCCATCTCCGAGGCCGCCGGCATCCCGCGCAACGCGCCGAAGAGCGCCGGCAGCGGGTTCTGCCGGATGACGCTGCCGTCGACGACGTCGATGCCGCGCGCGAACTGAACCTCGTTGGCGGGGTCCGCGAGCGCGCTGTCCTTGACCCACCACTTGAGCTCCCGAGGCTCGATGCGCACGGGCGCGAAGAGCGGCGGGACCGACATCGCGCACCGCAGCGCGTGCAGCAGCGGCGTGCCCGGGCGCGCCCAGAGCTGCTCGACCACCTGCGGGCGTCCCTCGCGCGCGAGCGTCTGCAACGGCGCGGCGACGAGCACGGCTGCGGGGTACCCGGGACCCTCGTCCACCACCAGCGCGTCGCCTTCCTCGGCGGGCCGCCTGGCCGCCTCGGGATCGAAGAGCTGCTGGAGCAGCCGCCGCAGGTGGTAGTCCGGGACGAGGGCCTGCTTGAGGCC
>CAZNOC010000253.1:0-5980 GCA_964574545.1 uncultured Bifidobacteriaceae bacterium
ACGTCACGCTGCTCGGCGGCGGCTTCGGCCGCAAGTCGTTCCCCGACTACTGCGCCGAGGCCGCGGTGCTCTCACAGAAGATCGGCAAGCCCGTGAAGGTCGTCTGGACGCGCGAAGACGACATCCGCCACGACTTCTACCACGGCGAATGCGCCATGCACATGCAGGGGGGCCTCGACGCGCAAGGCACGCCCGTCGCGTGGCTGCAGCGCAGCGTGTTCCCGCCCATCGGCTCGATCTTCAACGTGGAGGAGCAGTACGGCGGCGGGCAGCTCAACATGGGCTGGACCGACGTCCCGTTTGCCATCCCGAACTTCCGCGCCGAGAACGGGCCGTCGGAGGCGCACGTCCGCATCGGCTGGCTCCGCGCCGTCGCCAACGTTCACCACGCCTTCGGCGTGCAGTCGTTCATCGACGAACTCGCGCACCTGGCCGGACGCGATCCGATCGAGTACTGGCTCGAGACGCTCGGCGCCTCGCGCAAGATGGATGCCGAGCTCAAGGCGCAGGGCTACGAGCTGCGCGGCCTCGGCGCGCAGCCCCAGTTCGTACCGGACACGGCACGGCTGCGCCGCGTCACGGAACTCGTGCGCGACCGCTCCGGGTGGGCGACCCGCAAGACCTCGCCTGGGCACGGCTGGGGCTTCGCCGCCCACCGCAGCTTCTTCAGCTACATCGCGACGGTCGTAGAAGTCCGTGTGGAAGACGACGGGACGGTGCACATCCCGCGGGTGGACATGGCCGTGGACTGCGGGCTCATCATCAACCCGGACCGGGTCATCGCGCAGTTCGAAGGCGCCGCGACGTTCGGTGCGGGCGTCGCGATGGTCAGCGCGCTCTCGGCCGAGCGCGGGCGCATCCGCGAGGGCAACTTCAACACCTACCAGGTGCCGCGAATCCACCAGTCGCCCCTCCGAACGCACGTGCACATCGTCGAGACGACCGAACCGCCTGCCGGTGTCGGCGAACCGGGCGTGCCACCGGTCGCGCCGGCCATCTGCAACGCGATCTTCGCGGCGACGGGCAAGCGAATCAGGGAGTTGCCCGTCGGGAGGGTGGTCTAACAAGGCCCGACGGGTCCGACAGGTCCGCTCGCCCTGAGCGAGGTCGAAGGGACGGTCCGTGGCGCGGCTTCTGTGGTGCTGGAGCTGTCGTCCTGGAGGCCGACGTTGGAGTCGCGCGAAGAGCGACAGCCGGCAACGCGCGCCGCAGGGAGCAAGGGTTTCGAGCGCCGGCGCCGTAGGCCCAGCGTCAGTCGTGGCCGGGTAGGCGCGGCGCGATAGGCGTCAGCACGAAACCCGAGCAGACGGAGGCGCGGGTTGCGAGCGCGAGCTCCCGTCGGCCGGAAGGACGGCAGCTCCAGAAGCCCACAGAAGGTGGGGCAGGTCCGACGGGCCCGACAGGTCCGGCTCTAGCCGTCGGTGATTGCGCCCTTGCTTGCCGAGGACACCTGTGCGGCGTACTTGGCGAGGACGCCGCGCGTGTAGCGGGGCTTCGGCGCCTTCCACGCCTTGCGGCGCGCGCGCAGTTCTCGATCGGGCACGTCGAGTGTGATGGTGCGGGCGCGAGCGTCGATCGTGATCCTGTCGCCGCGCTTCACGAGCGCGAGCGGTCCTCCGACCGCGGCTTCCGGCGTGACGTGCCCCACGACGAAGCCGTGGCTCCCGCCGCTGAAGCGGCCATCGGTGATGAGCGCCACGTCGTGACCGAGCCCGCGTCCCATGATGGCGCTCGTCGGCGACAGCATTTCGCGCATGCCGGGGCCGCCGCGCGGACCCTCGTAGCGAATCACCACAACGTGACCCTTCCTCACGCGGCCCGCCAGAATCGCGGCGAGGGCCTCCTCCTCGCGGTTGAAGACCACCGTCGTGCCGGTGAAACGCTCGCCCTCCTTGCCGGAGATCTTCGCGACGGCGCCCTCGGGGGCGAGGTTGCCGTAGAGCACCACGAGGTGGCTGCTCTTCTTGATGGGATCATCGAAGCTGCGGACCACGTCCTGACCGGCGGGATACGGCGGCGCGTCCGCCAGGTTCTCGGCGAGCGTGCGGCCGGTGACGGTCATCGCATCGCCGTGCAGCACCCCCTCGTCGAGCAGCATCTTCATGAGCGGGGTCAGCCCGCCGATCCGCACGAGCTCCGCCATCACGTACTTGCCGCTCGGCTTGAGATCCGCCAGCACCGGGACGCGCTTGCCGATACGCGTGAAGTCGTCGATCGAGAGACGCACGCCGGCCGAATGCGCGATGGCCAGCAGGTGGAGCACGGCGTTGGTGGACCCGCCAAGCGCGATCACCGTGGTGATGGCGTTCTCGAACGCCTGGCGCGTCATGATGTCGCGCGGCCTGATGCCGAGTTCGAGCAGCCGCACGGCGGCGGCGCCCGCGCGCGCGCAGTCCTCCCGCTTCGACGCCGAGATCGCGGCCTGCGCGGAGCTGTTCGGCAGGCTCATCCCCAGCGCCTCGATGGCCGAGGCCATCGTGTTGGCCGTGTACATCCCGCCGCACGACCCGGCGCCCGGACACGCGTGCTGCTCGAGGTCCGCGAGGTCGGCGTCACTCAGCGTGCCGGCCGCGTGCTGCCCCACCGCCTCGAACACCGACACGATATCCACGGGACGCTCACGCCATGTGCCCGGCAGGATGGTGCCGCCGTACACGAAGACCGACGGGCGGTTGAGCCGGGCCATGGCGATCAGGCACGCGGGCATGTTCTTGTCGCACCCGCCAATCGCGACCAGCGCATCGAGGCTCTCGCCGCCCATCACCGTCTCGATGGAGTCGGCGATGACCTCGCGCGAGACGAGCGAGTACTTCATGCCCTCCGTGCCCATCGAGATGCCGTCCGAGACGGTGATGGTGCCGAAGATGACGGCCTTGCCTCCCGCGCCGTCCACACCGGCGGCGGCGTGGCGCGCCAGTTCGTCGATGTGCATGTTGCACGGCGTCACCTGGCTCCAGGTGGAGGCGACGCCGACCTGCGGCTTGCCGAAGTCCTCGCGCGTGAAGCCCACGGCATGCAGCATCGCGCGCCCCGGCGCGCGTTCGGGACCGTCGACGACGAGGGAGGAATGCTGACGGGGGGAACTGGACTTGGCCACGGTCACTCATCCGCGGATGACGCAGGCCGCCCCGTCCAATCCGCAGATTACGCAGATTACACGGATGGAACACGTTCCGCAACGAACGATGCACCCATGCGGCGACGAAGGTATCGGCGTCGCGCAATCGCGACCCGTCCCGCCGGCGGCCTGCGGCCGCCGCGCCGATGGCGGGCAGGCGAGGTGTGAGCCGGTGGGGGCGTCGGAGCGGCTCACACCTCGCCTGCCCACCATCGGCGCCACGCGCCGGTCGAAGACCGGCGCCGGCGGGGCGGATGCCCTGCCCCGCAGGCTCTCCACCGTCTCGCCGTTAATCAGCGTAATCGGCGAAATCTGCGGATGTCTTCCGTCACCCGTGATGGTCGTGATGGAAATGCCGGTGCCCTACGCCGTGCGCGTGGTCGTGAGCGGCCGGGTGTGCGGTGGCGTCGCGACGCGCTTCGAGCCACGCCACCCATCGGTCTATCCCCTCCCCCGTCTTGGCCGATACGCGGAACACTTCGGGGTGCGGCATGACGGTGCCGATGTTCCGCTCGATCAGATCGAGATCGATGTCGAGGTATGGCACCAGGTCGATCTTGGTGATGAGGACCAGGTCGGCCTTGCGGAACATCACGGGGTACTTGAGCGGCTTGTCCTCGCCCTCGTGCGCCGCCAGCAGCACGACGTTGGCGGCCTGCCCGAGGTCGTAGACGGCCGGGCACACGAGATTGCCCACGTTCTCGATGAACAGGTAGTCGAGTCCCGTCCACGGGAAGTGATGGAGCGCGTGGTGCACCATCTCCGCGTCGAGGTGGCAGGCCGACCCGGTCGTGATGGACAGCGACGGAATCCCCGCCGCCTGCAGCCGCGTCGCATCGTTCTCGGTCGCGAGATCACCGGCCAGCGCCCCGAGCCGTCCGTCGCCGAAGTGGCGTGCGGTGGCCTCGAGCACCGCGGTCTTGCCGGCGCCCGGCGACCCCATCACGTTGATGGCCACCACGTCCGCCTGCGCGAAGTGGCTCCGGTTGTGCGCCGCCTGGCGATCGTTCACCGAGAGGATCCGATCGTGCACCTCGACCGGGACCGACTTGTCTCCGCACCCGCAGACATCACACATCACGGCACCTCCAGTTCGATCCGCACCAGATCGATTTCGTCGCCGCTCGCGAGCCGCACCGGCGCCCCGCACGACGGACACACCAGCCGGGCGCCCTTCGCGGGCGACCCGCCGCAGGCCGGACACGCCCATCGCGCCTCGACCTCCTCGACACACAGGGGCGCATGCTCGCACAGCGTCCCGGGCGTGAACAGCGCATAGGCCGTCTGCAGCAGCCCCGGCTCCACGCCGGAGACGGCGCCAATCCGCACATGCACCGCGTGCACCGCCGTGGCCTGACGCGCCCCCGCTTCCGCGACGATGCGGTCGTAGAGGGCGCTCACGATGGAGTATTCGTGCATGAGGGGCTCGCTGTTCGCTATTCGCTGTTCGCCATTCGCTATTCGCAGTTCGATGTTCGATGTTCGATGTTCAGGATGCACGGGCGCGCGATCAGCAGATGCGCGGGAGTGGTTCGCCTTCCGACTCCGCCAGCAGCCGGTGGCCGAAGCCCGTATCGAGAATCAGCATCCCGGGCGATTCCGCAATCGCGCGGCCGATGATCGCGGCGTTCCGGCCGAGCGCGTGGGCTCGCAGCGCGGCCAGCACGGCGCCAGCCACCTCCGCGCGTACGCCGATCACGGCCTTGCCCTCGTTCGCGACGTGCAGCGGTTCGATGCCGAGCAGCTCGGCCGCGGACCGCACCTCGTCGCTCACCGGCAGTGCGCCCTCGTCCAGCAGGATGCCGACACCCGCCTTCCCCGCCATCTCGTGAAGCGCGCTGGCCACGCCCCCTCGCGTCGGGTCCTTCATCGCCGTCACGCCGTCACCACCCGCATGGAGCGCTGCGCGGATCAGTCCGTTAATCGGCGCCACGTCCGACCGCAGCTCGCCTTCAAGAGCGAGCCCATGGCGCGTCACCATCACGGCCATTCCGTGGTCGCCCACCGTGCCCGTGACCATCACGACATCGCCGGCCCGCAGCCCGTTGTCCCGCACCAGCCGGCGTGTCAGCGCCACGCCCGTGGTGTTGATCACAAGCCCGTCCACCTCGCCCCGCCCCATGACCTTGGTGTCACCGGTCACGACGGGCGCGCCGGCCTCACGGCACGCCTCGTTCATCGAGGCCTGCACGCGACGCAGTTCCTCGCGCGCGAACCCCTCTTCGACGATCACCGCGCAGGTGAGGCCAAGAGGCTCGGTTGCCCCCATCACCGCAAGATCGTTCACCGTGCCCGAGATCGACAGTCGGCCAATGTCACCGCCGGGGAAAAAGCGTGGATGAATCACGTGCGAGTCCGTCGTCACGACGAGCCATTGATCCCCAATCGGAAACGCCGCACCGTCGTCCAGCGCCGAAAGGCCCACGATGCCGGGCCGGGCGTCGGGATCGAGACCACCCAGGAACACCTGTTCGATGAGGGCGCGCATCGCGCGGCCACCCGCGCCGTGCTTCATGGCGATCCGGTCGTCTGCCGGCAGGGTGCGCAGGGTCATCGCGCCTCTCCGAGCATCGCGGCCACATCCGGCCGACCGCCGTACTGCCACCAGATCTTGCACGTGCCTTCGCTGCTCACCATGCAGGCGCCGACCGGGTTCTCCGGCACGCAGTCCTTCCCGTAGAGCGCGCAGTCGTGGGGCGTCTTGAGGCCGACCATGATCGAGCCGCACAGGCACTGCACGGCGAGGTCGCTCGGCCCGTCGCCCGCGGCAAGGGCGGGGTCCACACGGTAGACACGACGGGCGTCCCGATGCGCGAACTCGTCGCGGATCTCGAGGTTGCCCTCGGGGATGTCGGCGATGCC
>CAZNOC010000254.1:0-5971 GCA_964574545.1 uncultured Bifidobacteriaceae bacterium
CCGCGACTTCCAGCCCGCGCTCGGGTTCGTCCGGCGGACGGATCAGCGACGGCTGGCCGGCGAGCTGAACTTCACGCCGCGCTTCGAGCGGAGCCGCTGGGCGCGGCAGTGGACGCTCGATCTCCGCGGGGAGACCATCGACGGGCAGGACGGGGGGCTCCAGTCCACGCGTCGCAGCGTCGATACCCAGTTGCTGTTCCAGACGGGCGACGCGGTGGGCGCCTCGCTGGCCGAGCGCTTCGAGCGGCTGAGCGTCCCTTTCGCCATCCGCCCCGGCGTCCTCATTGCGCCAGGCGACTACACATTCGACACGCTCACGGTGTTCGGGCGGACGATCGGCAGCCGGCGCAGGTCGGGCAACCTGAGCCTGGCGGTCGGGCGGTTCTACTCGGGCACGCGCACCGAGTTCCGCGCGGGCGCAGCCTGGACGCTGTCCCCCCGCTTCAGCGTCCTGCCTGCCTACACGCGCAACGTCGTCTCGCTGCCGGTCGATGGCGGTCGCTTCACGACGAACATCGTGGAGCTGACGATCAAGTCCGCGCTGAACCGCGAGCTCTTCGGCGACGCGCTCATCCAGTACGACGACGTGTCGCGACGGCTGCAGGCGAACATCCGGGTGAACTGGATCCACACGCCGGGGAGCAACCTGTTCCTGGTGCTCGACACCGGCGTGAACATGGGCGACCTCCCGGAGCCCGGCGTCACGCGCTGGGAGCGGCGCACCGGGGTCGTGAAGCTGACGTACCTCTGGGCGCTGTGAAAAGGCGTTGACACTGTGAGAAGGCGCTCCTTGACCCCTCAGCACCTCCGAAGTACCCTGTGAGGCGGTGTTGAACAGCGGAACCTCGACACGCTGGCAGGCCGCCGTGGCGCGACTTCTCGTCGCCATGCTGCTCGTCGTGTCGGCTGGCCCCCTCCTGCACGCCGCGGACGACCATAGCGGCGATTTCGCGCCCGGCCTCCGGCTCCACGACTGCGCGCAGCACGATCACCAGGTGGCTGCGCCCGACGAGGTGGCCCTTCCGGACGTGCACTGTGCGGCCTGTCACTTCGGGCGGCACGCGCGCTCGGTCTCAGGGTTTGGCCAGGGGGTATTTCACCTCTTCGCCGTCGGCCCGCGCCTCGTCCACGGGCCGGTCCGCACGCCCAGGACCGCCTCGACGCTTCCGCTCCCCGCTCGCGCCCCACCGTCCTCCCTTCTCGGCTGACCGCGGCGGCCGCGCCTCCGCGACCACCCCCACGGTTTTCTTGTTTCCAGTTGTGGCGAGCTGTCCGTCGGCTCGCCTGGCGTGCGGCCGGCATCCCTCGGGGTCCCGGGCGCCCGCTTGCAGGACGCGTGAGTAGAGAAGGTGAGCATCATGAAGAGTGGTCTTGGACGTGCCGGCGTCACCTGGATGGCAGCACTGGCAATGGTTCTACTGATGGGAGCGCCCGCCGCTGCTGAGCAGGGCGCGAGCCTCAGCGGTACGGTGACGCGGGCCGGCTCGGGCGACGCCCTGGCCGGCGCCACGGTGATTCTGGAAGAGCTGCGGAGGACGACGCGGACGGCCGTGGACGGCAGCTACCGCTTCGACGGGCTGACGCCCGGTGTGTACCACGTATCGGTGCGCGCCGAGGGCTACAGCAGTCGTCGGGCGGAGATCGATGTGCCGGCTTCGGGTGCCACTCTGAACGTCGAAGTGGAGTTCGACCTGCACTTCTACGAAGTGGTGTCGGTCAGCCCGTCCCCGCGGCCGCAGTTCGAGTCGTACCAGCCAACGTCGGTGCTGGCCGGACAGGATCTGGCCAAGCAGCTCGAAGGCACCATCGGCGCCACGCTGGCGTCGCAGCCGGGTGTCGCGATGCGGGCGCTGGGCTCCGGTCCTGCGCGGCCGGTCATCCGCGGCCTCGACGGCGACCGCGTTGTCGTTCTCCAGGACGGCCAGCGGACGGGCGACATCTCGAGCCAGTCGGGCGACCACGGCGTGGTGGTGAATCCGGCGTCGGCCGAGCGCATCGAGGTGGTGCGCGGGCCGGCCACGCTGCTCTACGGCGCGAGCGCCATCGGCGGCCTGGTGAACGTGATTACCGATCAGATTCCCGCGGCGCCGGTCCGCGGCGCGTCGGGCCGGTTCACGTTCGACGCCGGCAGCAACGCCGAGGAGGGCGCCGGCGCGGGCGACGTGCACTTCGGCAACGGCACGTGGGCGCTGCACCTCGGCGGCGGCGGCCGCCGCGTCGGCGAGTTCTCCACGCCGGACGGCCTCGTCGAGAACTCGCAGTCGCGCTCGGGTTTCTTCAGCGTGGGCGGCGCGTGGACCGGCGCGCGGACGTACGTCGGCGCCAGCGTCGCCTACGACGACACGAAGTACGGCATCCCGCTGCTGCCCCACGAGGACGAGGACGGGCACGACGACGAGGAAGAGGGGGAGCACGAGGAAGAAGAGGAGGAGGTCCCGATTACGCTGACGCCGAAGCGACAGGCCTTCACGTTGCGCTCCGGCGGGCAGAACCTTGACGGGTTCGTCTCGTCCTACCGCGCGACGCTCGGCGTGAAGCGCTACGAGCACACCGAGTTCGAAGGCGATGAGGTCGGCACGATCTTCGGCAACGACACGGTCGAGGCCGAGGTGCTGCTGTCGCACCGGCCGTCGGGCCGGCTCACCGGCACCCTCGGCGGCTGGTTCCACAACCGGCAGTTCGAGGCGATCGGCCCGGAGGCGCTGTCGCCGCCGGTGGACCAGCGGAACGTCGCGGTGTTCCTCTACGAGGAGATGACCTGGCCGCACGCCACGCTCCAGTTCGGCGGCCGGCTCGACCGCGTAAGCTTCGAACCGGAGGACGATCTGCCGGCCCGCGACTTCACCAACGTGTCTGGGTCGGTCGGTCTGCTGCTGCGTCCGCAGGCGGCCAGCGACAACCTCGTGATTGCGACGAGCGTGGCGCACGCCTCGCGCAACCCGGCGCTCGAGGAACTGTACTTCTTCGGCACGCACTTCGGGAACCGCTCGTTCGAGATCGGCGACCCGAACCTCGACTCCGAGCGGGCGCTCGGCATCGACGTCTCGCTGCGCGCGCGCACGGGCCGCTTCCGCGGCGAGTTCACCGTGTTCCGCAACGACATCCAGGATTTCATCTTCCGCAGTCCGCTCACCGAGGACGAGTTCGAAGCGCGGGAAGAGGAGTTCGAGGAGCGGTTCGGCGGGCACGGTGAGGAGGAGGAAGAGGAAGACGGCCACGGACACGAAGGCGACTTCCCGTTTGTCGAGTTCGTCGGCGCCGACAGCGTGCTCTGGGGCTTCGAGGCCCACGCGGACGTGGATCTCGGCGCGGGGCTGTCGGCCGAGTTCACCTACGACTGGGTGCGCGGCCAGCTCAAGGCCACGAGCCGGCCGCTGCCGCGGATTCCGCCGTACCGCCTGATCACGGGCCTCCGCTACCAGCGGAACGCCTTCCAGTTCGGTGGCAGCATGACCATCGCCGGCGAGCAGAACCGCGTGTCCGGCGCGGAGACGTTGACCGACGGCTACACGGTGTTCCGCGGGTTCGCGGCCTATTCGTTCGAGGCCGGCGGCGTACTCAACACGGTCACGGCGCGTCTCGAAAACGCGACCGACACGCTCTACCGGAACCACCTCAACTTCCTGAAGGACGACCTGCCGGAGATGGGGCGGAACTTCAGGCTCGTGTACACGCTCGGGTTCTAGGCGTACACTCGTTTCGGCTATCGGCTATCGGCTATCGGCTATCGGCTATCGGCTATCGGCCTTCGGCTCCCCGCGCGCGGGGGGCCGGGGGCCGTCGGCTTCACGAGGTAGGCTGGCCCATGCGTCTTCGCTCATTCGGCTTGCTGACGACGGCGGTCGTGGTCGCGCTCGGCGCCGGCCTGGCCGCGCAGGGCTACCGGCCCGTGACCTTCAACACGCTCAGCAACTACGAGTACGAGCTGCCGGATCCGTTCGATCCCAATCCGCAGCCGCTCCAGAACACGATTCCCGAGTCGGTGAAGGCGCTCGATGGCGCGACCGTGGCCATCGAAGGCTTCATGCTGCCGCTCGACATCACGCCCGACGGCGTCTCGCAGTTCATGCTCAACGGCAGCATCGACATGTGCTACTTCGGCGCGCCCGTGCGCATGAACGAGTGGATTCTGGTGACGATGAAGGGCGGGCGGCGCACGAAGTTCACGCACCTGGCGATGACCGTGAAGGGCCGCCTTTCGGTCGGCGAGGAGATGCGCAACGGCCGCGTGGCGAGCCTCTACCGGCTCGAGGCCGACGAAGCCCAGGTCGAAGGTCGATGACCGCCGGCGCGCCGGGCGGACCGGCGCTCGTCCTGGAAGGCCTGCGCAAGGCGTTCCGGTCTCCCGACGGCGAGGTCACGCCGGTCATCGACGTGCCGCGCTTCGAACTCGGCGCGGGCGAGCAGATCGCGCTCCGCGGCGTCAGCGGCTCGGGCAAGACCACGCTCCTCAACCTCATCGCCGGCATCCTCTCCCCGGACGCGGGCCGCATCGTCGTGGACGGGCGCGAGCTGTCGGCGCTGTCCGAAGCAGGCCGGGACCGGCTGCGTGCCGAGTGCCTCGGGTACGTGTTCCAGACGTTCAATCTGCTCCAGGGGTACAGCGCGATCGAGAACGTGATGCTCGGCATGATGTTCGGCCGAGGCGCTGATGCCGGGCACGCGCGGACCCTGCTCGAGCGGGTCGGGCTCGGGAACCGGCTGCACCATCGGCCCCGCGAGCTGTCGGGCGGGCAGCAGCAGCGCGTGGCCGTGGCGCGCGCGCTGGCGAACCAGCCACGGCTGGTGCTGGCCGACGAGCCCACCGGCAATCTGGACCCGCGCCATTCGCGCGAGGCGCTGGGGCTCATCCGAGATGTGTGCCGCGAGCATGGCGCCGCGCTGCTCCTCGTGAGCCACGATCCGGATGTCCTCGCCGAGTTCGACCGGGTGGACGACCTGGCGCACGTCAACCTGGCGGCGGCCGGCCTCGAGGCCGCGGCGTTCTCCGGAGGCGTCTCGTGAGGGCGCGGCCCGGCCTCATGCTGATCGTGCGGCGCAGTCTGCGCCAGCATGCGCTGTCTACCGCCATCACCGTGCTCTCGGTCGCGTTGGCGTCCGGCCTCGCCATGGCCGTGTTCAGCATCAAGAACCAGACGTACGAGGCATTCACGGGTGGGAGCGGCGGGTTCGATGCCGTGCTCGGGGCACGCGGCAGCCAGCTGCAGCTTGTCCTGAACGCCGTCTTCCACCTCGAGACCTCGCCCGGCAACATCCCCTGGCAGCTGTACAAGGCGGTCGAGGCGGATCCCGGTGTGGAACTGGCGATTCCTTACGCGCTCGGCGACAACTACCAGGGCTACCGCATCGTCGGTACCACGCCAGACCTGTTCACACGCGCGGCGGATCGGGAGGGGCGAACGCTCCAGGTGGCGCCGGGCGGCCGGCTGTTCGAGGCCGATCGGAAGGAGGCTGTCGTGGGCAGCGTCGTGGCCGCACGCACCGGCCTTGGTGTGGGCGACCACTTCAGTCCGTACCATGGGCTCATGTTCGACGAGAACAGCGCGCACGAGGACGAGTACACGGTCGTCGGCGTCCTGGAGTCGAGCAACAGCCCATCCGATCGGGTCATCTGGATTCCCATCGAGGGCGTCTACCGCATGGACGGCCACGTGCTGCGCGGCACGGGCACGCCGTTCCGTCCCGAGGACGGGGCGCTCATTCCCGAGGAGCATCGCGAAGTGAGCGCGGTGATGCTGAAGCTCGCCGATCCGCAGGCGGGCATCTTCCTCGATCAGGCGATCAACCGGCAGGGCAACCGCGCGACGCTGGCCTGGCCCATCGGGCGGGTGATGGCGGATCTGTTCGAGAAGATCGGCTGGGCCAACCGCGTGCTCGAGCTCGTGGCCTATCTCGTCGTGCTGGTTGCCGCCGGCACCATCCTGGCCAGCCTCTACAACACGATGAACGAACGGCGGCGCGAGTTCGCGAT
>CAZNOC010000255.1:0-5947 GCA_964574545.1 uncultured Bifidobacteriaceae bacterium
GGGTCGAAGCGGTGGATCTGATAGAGATCCACGTAGTCGGTGCCCAGACGGCGCAACGACCCGTCGATGGCGTCGAAGATGTGCTTGCGCGACAACCCGCCGGCGTTCGCGTCAGAGCCAAGCGGATAGAACACCTTTGTCGCCAGAACGTACTCGGGCCGTGGCGCCATGTCCCGCAACGCGCGCCCGACTACTTCCTCGCTGACGCCCTTCGAGTACATGTCGGCGGTGTCGAAGAAGTTGATGCCGAGATCCAGAGCCTTCCTGATGAACGGCCGGCTCTCGGCCTCGTCCAGCACCCAGGGCCTCCACTGGGACGTCCCGAAGCTCATGGTGCCGAGACAGAGGCGGGAGACCTTCAGGCCGGTGCGGCCGAGGCGTACGTAGTCCATGGAAAGACGCTAGCAGTTCAGGGCTCAGAGTTCAAAGCTCACCGGGCAAGCTCACCGGACTGCTGCGTGCACTCCGGACGGCGCTGACGCATCAACCGGTGTTGCGGAGCCCGGCGGAGATGCCGTTGATGGTGGCGGCCAGCGCGTAGTTGAGGGCGTCGCTCTGTTCACCCGCGCGCTTGCGGCCGAGGAGCGTGACCTGGATGAGGCTGAGCGGATCGACGTACGGGTTGCGCAGCCGGATCGACCGGGCAAGCACAGGGTTCCCGCTCAGGAGGTCCGGCTGACCGGTCACCTGCAGCACGAGGCGCCGCGTGCGCGCAAACTCGCCGGCGAGGCGGTCGAAGACACGATCCCGCAGGGCCGCGTCCGACACGAGCGCGGCGTAGCGCGCCGCGATTGACAGATCCGCCTTGGCGAGGCCGATCTCGACATTTCGGACCAGGTCCTGGAAGAGTGGGAACGCCTGCATCATCTCGCGCAACAGGGCGGCGTGCGACGCGCCGCGCCCCGCGAAGCGATCGAGCGCATACCCGACGCCAAACCAGGCCGGCAGGACGTGCCGGCTCTGCATCCAGCCGAAGACCCAGGGGATGGCGCGCAGATCGTCGAGGCCGCGCGTCTCGCCCCGCCGGGCCGGACGCGACCCGATGCGCGCGTGCTCGAGTTCGGCGACCGGAGTGGCCTGCTCGAAATAGGGCAGGGTGTCCGGATGCTCCGCAATCTCCTCGCGATAGTAGGCGTAGGCGTCCGCGGAGAGCGCCTCCATGGCGGCTTCCCAGCGCGCCTCGTCGGCGGCGGGTGACGGGTGCAGGTTGACTCGCGCATCGAGCGCGGCCGCCACCATGAGCGACAGGTTGCGCTCGGCGAGTACCGGATCCGAGTACTTCCAGTTGAGCACCTCACCCTGCTCGGTAATCTTGATCGCGCCTTCGAACGCGCCAGGCGGCTGCGAGGTGATGGCGCGGTGCGTGGGCCCGCCCCCGCGGCCGACGGTGCCACCGCGGCCGTGGAAGAGGCAGAGTGTCACGCCGCACTTGCGTGCGACGTCGTGCAGCGCTCGATGCGCCCGGTAGATCTCCCACGTGCTCGTCAGCATCCCGCCGTCCTTGTTGGAGTCGGAATAGCCGAGCATCACCTCCTGGCGTCCGGCCCAGGACGCGAGGAGCCGCGCGTAGTCGGGGCGTGTCCACAGGTCGCGGCAGATCTCGGGCGCGCGTCGCAGGTCCTCGATCGACTCGAAGAGCGGAACGGGCATCACGCCGGGGTCCTGGCCTTCGGCGGCCACCCGGACACCGCTCGTCTCGAGGAGTCGCACCAGCGTGAGCACGTCCTCCACGGAACGCGCGCCGCTGATGACGTAACTCCGGATGGCCTGGGGAGGATAGTCACGCTTCAGGTCGGCGATACCGCGCAGGCCCTCGAGGAGGCGGCGTGTCTCGTCGGGCGGCGGCGGGGGCAGCCCCGGGCGGTCGGCGCTGCCGTCGAGGCCGGCACGCGCGCGCGCATGCACCTGCGCGTGCTGGCGAACGTCGAGTGCGTGGAGGTGAAAGCCGAACGTATCGACCTGCCGAAGGAGCGGTTCGACAAGCAGGGTTGCCACACGCGCACCGCCGTGTTCCCGGAGGCTGTCCCCGATCACCTGCAGGTCGCTTGCGAACGCGGTGGCATTGGGGTAGCCCTGGCTCGTGCCGGGCTGATCGCGCGCCGTGCGCAGGCGCCACCCCATGTAGCCGAGGAGGCGGCGGTACACCTCCGTGGCCGACCGGCTGTCCGGCGTCGGGTCGAGTGACGGGATCGTCCCGGCGTACTCCTCGAGACGCCGCTGCAGCGCGTCCGACACCGGCACCCGCATCGTCGAGGCGCTGAGCCGCTCGACCAGCCCTTCCATCCGATGGACGTAGGCGTTGAGGATGGTCTCGCGCGCCATCTGCAGCGCGCGACGAGTGACGTCGGGCGTCACGTGTGGATTGCCGTCGCCGTCGCCCCCAATCCACGATCCGAACCGCACGACGCGTGGCAAGGCGCCCCCGTCCGGCGTCACGCCGTACGCGTCAGCAAACGCGGCGCAGAGCCCCGCGTACACGTCTGGCACCGTGTCGATGAGCACGTCGGAGTAGTAGTCGAGGCCCATCCGGATCTCGTCGGTCACCGACGGACGGCGCCGGCGCACATCGTCGGTCTGCCAGAGCACCGTGATCTCGGCCGCGATGGCCGCCTCGTGCGCGGCCGCGTCGGCATCGGTGAGGGGTACCCGGTCGAGCTGGTCGAGCGCGGCGGCGATCCGCCGGTGCTTGAACAGGACGGTGCGGCGGGAGACTTCCGTGGGGTGCGCGGTGAAGACGGGAACCACCTCGACGTCACGCAGGCGATCGAGGACGGCGTGGCAATCCAGTCCCGCGTCCCGCAGGCGCCGTAGCGTGCCGCGAGGCGTGCCAGGCTGGGGCGCCTCGTCCCGCCGGAGCCGTGACGCACGCCGGCGGCGGCGGCGATGCGCGGTCTCGGCCAGGTTGGTCAGGTCAAAGTAGATGGCGAAGGCGCGTGTCAGGCCGTAGGCCTCGTGGACGGGCAGGCCCTCCACGATCCGCTCGGCGTCCTGCATCAACGCCGCGTCGGCGGGGTCCGTCTCGCCGCCGGTCTCGGCGCGCTCCCGGTGCCGAATCGCGAGCGAGCGAAGGGCCTCGACGGCGCTGAAGAGCTCCATGCCAGCCTGCTCGCGGATGACGTGGCCAAGCAGCGTCCCGAGGAGCCGCACGTCGCGACGGAGCGGCGCGACCTTCAGCTCGGCATCCGTTGCGGTGAGCTCCGCCAGGCGATCGGCGGGATCCCCGTACGCCCAGAGCGGTGGCGTGTCGTCGGAGCGAGGTGCCATGACTACACTGTACGCTGGGTGAACCAGCGATCTGCGAGCAGGAAGTAGGGGATCGAGAGTGCCGCGAGCACGGCCGCGGCGCCGAACGCGGTCTCGAAGCCATAGTGCTCCACCAGCCAGCCGACGCCAATCGAACCGGTGCCGATGCCGGTATCGAACGCGGCGAGGATGCTCCCGAACGCCGCGCCGCGGCGGTCGTCGGCGACATGACGCATCACGTAGGCCGCAAAGAGCGGGTAGGCCGAACCGAACCCCGTGCCGAAGACCAGCGCCGACGCGATGAGCTGCGGGCGGCTGCCTCCGAGTGCCAACAGGGCAAACCCCGCGACGATGAGCGCGAGGCACGGCACCAGCACGCGCCTGTAGCCAACCTGGTCCCCCAGTCGCCCTACGAACGGTCGTGTGACCAGGATCGCCACCGAGAACACGGCGAAATACAACGCCCGCGGCGCGACGCCGTTCCGATCGGCGTAGAGCGCCACGAAGCTGGTGATGCCCCCGTAGCCGAAGGAGTAGAGAAACAGCGTCCCGGACAGGGCCAGCACCCGCCACTCCACCAGCCTCCCGCGCAACGCCGCCAGTGTGGCGCCGGCGGGCCGCACCGGCTCGGCAGGCAGCAACCACGCCATCGCGGCCATCGCGAGGTTGAGCCCCACGCCCACGACGCACATGACCGACCAGCCTCCGCGACCGTAGATCCAGAGGCCGATCGTCGGCGCAACGGCCACGGCAAACACCGTGGAGAGGCCCCAGTAGCTGAGGCCTTCGGCTCGCCGCGCCACCGGAACGATGTCGGTGATGTACGCGGCCGAGGCCGCCAGCAACCCCGACCAGAAGAAGCCATGTACGACCACCACGGCCAGCATCAGACGGTAGTCCTCGAGGAACGCGTAGACGGCTGAGAAGACCGCGATGGCCACGCTCGACACGATCAGGATGTGGCGCTTCCCGAGCCTGTCGGCCAGCGTTCCGGTAATCGGCGCGGTCACCGCCGAGGCGTAGGTCAGGAATCCGAGGAACAGGCCGGCTGTCGCCGCTGTCCCTCCGAGCGCGAGAATCCGGAACGGCGCCGCGGGCAGCAACTGGAACGCCGACAGGAACACCAGGAAGGTGAACCCGCACATCATGAAGAAACGGGGGGTGAACAGGCGGTCGGACATTGGGGGCTGTCGGCTTTCGGCTTTCGGCTATCGGCTATCGGCTATCGGCTTCTGGCTCCTGGCTCCTGGCGCTGACCGTCTCACGCCGAGGCCACGTCGAGCACGATCTTGCCGATGTGCCCCCGGGATTCCATCAGCCGGTGCGCATCCGCCGCGCGCGCGAAGGGAAACGTCGCATGGATCACGGGCTTGACCGCGCCCTGTTCGATGAGCGGCCACACCTCCGCGTGGAGCGCGCGGGCGATGGCGCCCTTTTCTTCGGGTGCCCGCGCCCGCAGAGTCGACCCCGTCACCGTCAGGCGCTGCCGCATCACCTGCATCAGATCGAGTTCGACGCGCGGGCTCTTCAGGAAGGCAATCTGCACGAGACGTCCCTCGACGGCAAGGAGGTCGAGATTCCGCTGGGTGTAGTCCCCACCCACCATGTCGAGGACCACGTTCACCGCGTGGCTCCCGAGCGCCTCCCGGATGGCCTCATCCCACTCGCCTTGCGCATGGTTGACGGCCAGATCCGCCCCGAGTGCCTCGCAGGCACGGCAGCGCTCATCGGTGCCCGCCGTCACGATGACGCGCGCCCCGAACGCCTTGCCGAGCTGAATCGCGGTCGTCCCGATCCCGCTGGCGCCTCCGTGTGCGAGCAACGTCTCGCCACGCGCGAGCCGGCCGCGTTCGAAGACGTTGTGCCAGACGGTGAAGAAGGTCTCGGGCACGGCGGCCGCCTCGATCGCCGTGAGCGATGAGGGCCGCATCAGGCACTGCGGCGCCGGCACCACGCAGTACTCGGCGTAGCCGCCGCCCGCGACCAACGCGCATACCTCATCGCCCTCACGCCAGCCAAAGACCCCGGGGCCGAGCGCGACGATGGTGCCCGACACTTCGAGTCCGGGCACGTCCGTCACGCCGTCGGGAGGCGGATACTTGCCCAGGCGCTGGAGCACATCCGGCCGGTTGACGCCGGCGGCCGCCACCTTCACGAGCACCTCGAGACGGCCTGGCGCCGGCGTGGGCCGTCTGGCCAGCTTGAGCACCTCGGGCGGCCCGAACTCGGTAATCTCAACTACTAGCATCGTCCACAGTCACGTTCAAACACGACGATCACGAAGCGCACGAAGACGCACGAAACATCTTCTTAGGGATTCTGTTCGACACCGGATCCATGAATGAACTTCGTGCCTCTTCGTACCATCGTGGCCTTCGTGTTTGTACGTCCTCACTTCAATCCGGATGGGAGTCTGGGCGAGCTGAGGAGCTCCCGGAAGACCTGCCAGCGCCGTTCGGGGGCATCCGGCGTGCCGCCCTGGCGTTCGATGTACTCGCGGACCAGGTCCTTGCCGAGGTTGTAGTTGATGACGTAACTCCGGTACTGGTCGAAGAACCGCACACGTTGCGCCGCCTGTGGCGCGGGCGACATCGCGTGCTGCGTCAGCCACTCCGCGGCGGCTGCGGCGTCGATGTGGCCGTCCAGATAGCGACGTGCGGCTTCGTTTCCGGCATAGCTCAGCCGCTCGGTGAGCGCGAGCATG
>CAZNOC010000256.1:0-5924 GCA_964574545.1 uncultured Bifidobacteriaceae bacterium
ACTAGCAGCCCGTGGTGCAAGTGGCGACGGCATTCGACGCGCGAGGCATCCCCGTGGGCGGTGTGGCTCGTTCAAATATGCCCAATACTCTCGCTCGTCGCGCCTTGCCCACGGGGCGCCTCGCGCCTCTCGGTGCTCGCCGCCACTTGCGTCGCGGGCTGCTAGCCCGTGCTGATTCCGTTCGGTGTCGACGCGCATGAGATCCGCACCGCAGATTCAGGCCGAGTACGAGGAACACCGTGATGCGCACTGGCGTCGCGAGGGCGCGCGGCAGATCGAGACCGCCATGGAGGCGGAGCGCTTCATCGAGCAGGTCGGCTTCGCGGCCTGCCTGACCGACTCGAGGCGGCCGGGGCCGTCGCTGTACGTGGCGGTGTGCGGGCGTCGTGACGCCGTGATGCCTCGAAACGTGCAGAAGGACGAAGAAGCGTCGCGGACATGGCTCTTGAAGGACGAGCTCGTGCGGCGCGGGAAGGTCTACTACGGCAAGCTCGCGCGAGGGAAGGCTCTCTTCGTCGCGGAGCGGATGGTGCCGCACTTCCATGCGATCTGGGGCCTGCGGCGCTCGGAGGAGGGGGCGCGTCTCAGTTGCGACGCACGGGCGATCCTCCGCGTGCTCCGTCGCGAGTGGGAGATGAGCACCCTGGATCTGCGACAGGACTCGGGCGTGGCCGACCGCAGGAGGTTCACGACCGCGCTCGACGAACTGCAGGCCGCCATGATCGTCGTGCCGGCCGAGGTCGTGTACGCGCCGAAGTTCACCTACCTCTGGACGCTTGCGATCGGCCGGTTCCCCGACGCGCTTCGGAAGCGTGTGCGCCGGGACGTCGCAGTACGCGAGATCGCGCGGTGCTTCCTCGATGGCGCGGGCATGACGGTCCCAGGCGAGCTGGCTCGCGTGACCGGGCTCGCCAGACCAGAGGCCGGCCTCGGTAATCGCGCGCTCGTGGCCGAAGGGTACGCGGCGACACCCGCGCGCGGCGTGTACGTGCTGGCTCAGCCCTGAGTCGCCGCGTCGCGCGCGAGGGCTTCGGCGCCGTGGCGGCCGAGAGCTCGTAGGCTTCCCGCAGCCAGTCCGTCAGCGGCGCCTCCACCTGATCCCGGTGCCGGATCGGGATGATGTGCGCGAACGTGGTCTTCGACGACTGGTCCACACGCCTCACCTGAGGCGCCTTCACCTCGCGCCCCAGGAACACGCAGGTCTCCTGCTCCCGCAGCGCCTCGACGGGGTCGATACGAAGCGAGGGGCAGAGCGACGACCGGGGTCCTTGAGGAGCATACGGACGCCCAGTGTTGCGTCGAGCCACGATTCGTCGAGCCACCGAAAGGAGCGCGCATCACTGGCCTGTCAGGTGGGACCGTTGGCGTGACGGTCAGAGAGTTGTGAGACACTGAGGTCCGCGCGCGTTCCGCCGGGGCGCGGTCGGTCTGACTGGGGGTCTCATGCGGCCAGCTCTCGCACGGTCACTCGTCGGGATTCTCGTCTGCGCGGCCGCCGTGATCGTCGCCGCGCAGCCGGCGCCCACGATGCCGCCCGGCATCACGCGCACCGTGCTGGTCGACAACGCCACGGTGATGATGGCGCGTCTCGGCATGGCACCGGGCGCGCAGGAGGACCTCCACACCCATCCCTTCTCCGCCATCGTCGTGCAGATCGGCGAGGGTGACGTGGATATGCGGATCGGCACCGATCACACGCGCGGCTGGCGGCCGCACGGGTTCGTGGAGTTCATCCCGCGCGAGATGCCACACGCGGCCGGCAACGCCGGATTAGCACCGTTCGATGTGGTCACCATTGCCATCAAGCCGGACCGCCGCCCGGGTGGGGCTGCGCCCGCCTCGGCTGCGCCGGAGGGGATCACGCGCACGCCCGGGCTCGACAACGCCGAGGCGAGGGTCACGCTCGTTGGGTTCGCGGCTGGGGCGCGCGAGCCAATCCACTCGCATCCGTTCGATCTGATCGTGGTGCAGCTCACGGCCGGCCGCGTCGAAGTGCGGCTGGCGGATGAGGTGACGGTGAGAGACCAGGCAGCCGGCGACGTGCTCTTCCTGCCCCGAGACATCCCGCACGCGGTGTCGAACGTCGGCGGCGCGCCGTTCGACGTGCTCAGCGTCGGAATCAAGTAGGGCCGATCGCGGCCTCCGGCAGCGCCGGCGCACGCCGATAATGCCCGGCCTCGGGGAACGCGTTACGATGGGGGCATGGCCGAGCCGCTCCCCGTCGCCTGCACGCTGACGCCAGACGCGCTCGGCGCACGCAAGGCCGCCCTCCTGCCAGGCCTCGTGCGGCGTGCCACCGCGCGCGAAGACGACGGCGACACCGTGTGCCTGCAGTTCGACGCGGAAGACTTTCGCGACGTGCTGACCACCGTCGACGCAGAGCGCCGCTGCTGCCGCTTCCTGCGGTTCGACGTCACGGTGGAGCCGGATGGAGGTCCGATCCGCCTCACGCTCAGCGGCCCACCAGGAACACGCGAGTTCCTCGACGCGCTGTTCGAGATGTGAGCGGCTTCCCACGAAACGTCGCCGGTCCGCCTCTCGGTGAGCGACGCCCGAGCGTCACCGGACGGCCGCGGCCCGCGGTGGAGGGCCGATGGCGGCCCTGACACGCGATTCCGCGATCGCCGCCTTGGCCATCGCGGGAATCGCGACCCACCTCGTACTGCGCTTCGGCACGGATCTTCCGGCCGCCAGGTTCGACCTCCCCCTCTACGTCGTGCTCGCCGTCGGCGGCACCGTCCTCGTGGCGGAGCTCGTCAGCGGGCTCGTGCGCGGGCGCTTCGGGTCGGACCTCCTCGCCGGCATCTCCATCGTCACCGCGGTGCTGCTCGGCGAGTACCTCGCGGGCGCGCTGGTCGTGCTGATGCTCTCGGGCGGGCAGGCGCTGGAGTCGTTCGCCGCCGGCCGTGCCTCGTCCGCGCTGCAGGCGCTGGCACGGCGGATGCCGTCGGTGGCGCACCGTCGCCTCGACGGAGGTCTCGAGGATGTCCCGCTCGACGATGTGGCGGTCGGCGATCACCTGGTCGTGTTTCCGCACGAGATCTGTCCCGTGGACGGCACGGTCCTCGAGGGGCATGGGAGCATGGACGAGTCGTACCTCACGGGTGAGCCGTACGTCATGTCCAAGGCGCCGGGCTCCGATGTGCTCTCGGGCGCAATCAACGGCGAACAGGCTTTGACCGTGCAGGCGGTGCGCCTCGCGGTTGACTCACGCTACGCGAGGATCATGCGGGTCATGCGGGAATCGGAGCAGACCCGGCCCAGGCTCCGCCGCCTGGGCGACCAGCTCGGCGCCGTGTACACGCCGGTGGCCGTCGGGATCGCGATCGCGGCGTGGCTCTGGAGCGGCGACCCCGTGCGCTTTCTTGCCGTCCTCGTCGTCGCCACGCCGTGCCCGCTGCTCATCGGCATTCCCGTGGCGATCATTGCGTCGATCTCGCTGGCGGCCCGGCGCGGCATCATCGTGCGCGATCCGTCGGTGCTCGAGCAGGTCGATCGCTGCCGCACGATCATCCTCGACAAGACCGGCACGCTCACCTACGGCCGGCCGACGCTCACCGAACAGCTCGCCGCCCCGGCCTTCGACGCGGCGCGCGTGCTGCAGCTCGCCGCCAGCGTGGAACGCTATTCCCGACATCCGCTGGCGGCGGCCGTCCTCGAAACGGCGCGCGCGGAAGGGGTCGCGCTGCTCGAAGCCACCGGGATCAGCGAGCGGCCGGGCGAAGGGCTCGAGGCGCTCGTGGATGGGCATCGCGTCCGCATTACCGGCCGGCGGCACGTCGAGGACATGGACGCCCGCCCGGAGCTGCCGGCGGCCGCGGACGGCCTCGAATGCATGGTCGTCGTCGATGGCGAGTACGCGGCCACGTTCCGCTTCCGCGACGCACCGCGCGACGACAGCCGTTTGTTCATCGATCATCTCGGAAAGCGGCACGGTTACGCGAAGATCCTTCTGGTGTCGGGCGATCGCGCCTCGGAGGTGCAGTACCTGGCCCGTCATGTGGGCATCACCGAGGTGCACGCGGATCAGAGCCCCGAGGACAAGGTAGCCATCACGCGCGCCGAGACCGCCCTGGCCCCAACGCTCTTCATCGGCGACGGCATCAACGACGCGCCGGCGCTGGCGACGGCCACGGTCGGCCTCGCCTTCGGGCATCAGAGCGAGGTCACCGACGAAGCGGCCGGCGCCGTCGTGATGGACACGTCGCTCAAGCGCGTGGACGAGTTCTTCCACATCGGCCGCCGCATGCGCCGCATCGCGCTGCAGAGCGCCGTCGGGGGCATGGCGCTGAGCGTCGTCGGGATGCTGATCGCATCCGCCGGCTACCTTCCACCGGTCGGCGGCGCCATCTTCCAGGAGGTGATCGACCTGGCTGCCGTCCTGAATGCTCTGCGCGCCGGCACCCCTGGCGGCGCGCTGAGCGACTACTGACACCCAGCAAGGAGACCACTCGATGGCCGCACCCCAACTTCCGCCCGCTGAAGCCTTCTCGCTTCAGTCGCTGGTGACACCCACCGAGCGCGGCATCGCCAGCCGCATCCTGGCGAAGGCCAGCGGGGGCAACCTCACGCTCTTCGCGTTCGACGCGGGCCAGGGGCTCACCGAGCACACCTCGCCGTTCGACGCACTCGTCCTCGTGCTCGACGGCACGCTGACGCTCACCGTCGGCGGCACGCCTGTCCTGGCCACACCGGGGACCATCGTGCGCATGCCAGCGGACGTGCCACATGCCGTCGAGGCAACAGACGCCGCACGGATGCTGCTCGTGATGTTGAAGTGAAGGAAGGCGAGAAGCGCCGGGCGTGCTCGGAAAAGAGCGCGCCCGGCGTCACCCGGATTGTCACGACTCGACGTCCCGTCAGCGCGTCGTCTCGGCCGGCTCCACGCGAAGGATGGGCGACGTCTGTCCCTGCCGGTTGTCGATGGCCAGGTAGATGAGCCCGTCCGGCCCCTCCCGGACGTCTCGGATGCGGCCCATGCGCTGCACGAGCGTCTCCTCGTTGACGACGCGCTGCCCGTCGAGCGTGAGACGCGCGAGCTGTTCGCCGGCCAGGCCACCGACGAAGATGTTGCCCTTCCACTGCGGGAAGCGGGCCCCCGTGTAGATCATCATCCCGGAGATGCCGATCGACGGCACCCAGATGTGCGTGGGCTGCTCCAT
This sequence comes from uncultured Bifidobacteriaceae bacterium, assembly GCA_964574545.1. Lineage (GTDB taxonomy): Bacteria > Acidobacteriota > Vicinamibacteria > Vicinamibacterales > UBA2999 > JAUXWO01. Next base: position 5,163 of record CAZNOC010000256.1, read on the forward strand.
CCCCTCGCGCTGCGTGGCCATGTGGATGATCGCGCCGGTGGTGTAGTTGACGCCGTAGCCGACGACCGGCCACCCGTAGTTCTTGCCGGGCTGGATCAGGTTCAGCTCGTCGCCGCCCTGCGGTCCGTGCTCGTTCTGCCAGAGGTCGCCCGTCTCCGGGTGGATCGCCATGCCCTGGGCGTTGCGATGCCCGTAACTCCAGATCGTCGGCTGCGCGCCCTCGCGATTCACGAACGGGTTGTCGGCGGGCACCCGCCCGTCGTCGTGAATGCGGACGGTGGTCCCGTGATGGTTCGACAGATCCTGCGCCGGGTGCGCCTCGAGGTTGCCGGTGGGCGGCACCTGACGATCGCCGATCGTCAGATACAGAAAACCCTTGCCGTCGAAGGCGAGCTTGCAGCCGTAGTGGCCGCGGCCCTGCGACACGGCCTCGAAGATCTGCTCGACGTTGCTGAGGCGATCGTTCTCGAACCGCCCGCGTACGACGGCGGTGGTCGCGGTGGCGTCACCGGTGCCCGGCTTCGAGTAGCTGAGGTAGAGCAGGCGGTTCGAGGCGAACTCAGGATGCGGCGTCACTTCGAGCAGGCCGCCCTGCCCCTCCGCGTGCACCGCGGGGATGCCCTCGACAGCGTTCGGCAGCAACTGTCCGTTACGCACGATCCGCAGGCGACCGGGCCGCTCGGTGACGAGCATGTCGCCGCCGGGCAGGAACGCGATGGACCATGGATTCATCAGCCCGTCCACGACCGTCGTGACGCGGTA
>CAZNOC010000257.1:0-5920 GCA_964574545.1 uncultured Bifidobacteriaceae bacterium
GCAGGGACGCGGCCGACGCCTCGCGGGAGAAGACGATGTAGTCGGTCGCCGTGGGCACCGCACCGGCGGCGCGGGCCAGCCAGGCGATCTGGCCGCGATGATAGCTGCCGTGAAGCGCCACGTGCACCAGGACGTCGCGCACGGTGCTGCGCATCTCGTGGCCTGCCGACGTGCGGTACGCAATCGTCGCGGAAAGGCCGGCGGCGTTGCACCGGGTGACATAGGCGGCGAGTCCGGCCGCGCTCTCGGCGGCAAGGGTGCTCGCGTCGGCGAGCGAGAGGGCCGGCCACACGGGATACGCCGGGGCCCGAGCCTCGAGGCGCGCCAGCCAGATGTGCTCGGCCGCGGCGAGATGCGCGTAGGTCGCGACAGCGCGCTCGCGCTCGGGTGCCGCCTCGGGCATCTGATGGAGTGCGACGCGGGCCCTTTCGTCGGCCCAGCGCAGGTGCGCGAACAGTGAAGCCAGCATCTGCCCTCGAGACGGTCGAGTGGGTCACGCCAGCGTGACGGTGCATGATGGCACCAGCCGCCCGCCGCTGCAACCCGCATGGGCGCGGGGTCTCCCTCGCCACCGGCCTTTGCGGCCTCAATTCCAGGCCCTCCTTCATGGCCTCGAGCACCTCGGGGGCGTGCGCCTGCCAGTCCGTCACCTCTCCCGTGACGCGGAGCGCGTGGCGGGAGCGGAAGGATCTGGTCGGATTGCCGGGATACCTCTGGTCGGTCAGATTCGGGTCGTCCTCGATCGGCCCGGACGTTCGTCCCAGGGACAGAGGCGGAACGCACTCCCTCCCGCCTGGGTTCGGAGACAATGGACGTGTGCCACGCCGTGCCCTCATGACCCCCGCACGCGCCGCGGTCCTCCTGTGCGCGCTGGCCCTCCCGGCCTGCTCCTCGTCTCCCACCACACCCACCGCCACGGGCACGGCGCGGCGGCTGGAGGTGACCGTCCCCGGCGCCGGCGTCACGCTCGGCGGCGTGCTGCACCGGCCCGACTCCGGCGGCGCCCCGGCGCCAGCCATCGTCCTGCTCCACGGGTGGCAGCCGGCCGGCACCAACGGCGCGGCGCTCCTCGAGGCGCGCGCGACGCGGTACGCCGCGGAAGGGTACGCGGCGCTCGCGCTGTCGATGCGCGGCTGGCCGCCGAGCGGCGGCACCGACGACTGCGGCCTCCACCAGCCCGACGACATCGTCCGTGCCGTGGCGTGGCTCGCGACCCAGCCGGGGATCGACGCGGCACGCATCGCGCTCGTGGGGTTCTCGCAGGGCGGCCAGGTCGCGCTCCTCGCCGGGGCGCGCGGCGCCGCCGTGCGCGGCATCGTCGCCTACTACCCCGTCACCGACGTCGCGCGCTGGAAGGCGACGACGGCGCATCCGGAGATCCCGCAGTATGTGACCGCCGTGTGTGAGCCCGGCGGGACGGGGCCGCGATCGCCCCTCTCGGACGCGGCACGGATCGCCGCGCCGGTGCTGCTGGTGCACGGCGACGCCGACACGCGCGTGCCCACCGAGCAGGCGATCCTGATGGCCGGCGCGCTGCGCGCGTCCGGGCGTTCGGTGGAGCTGCTGCTCGTGCCCGGCGCGCAGCACGGCTTCACCGCGGCGGAGGAAGCCGTGGCGCGGCCCGTCGTCGATCGATTCCTTGGAGACCGTTAGTCGACGGTGCTGCCAGACGCTGCCGGCCCCAAGCCATGCGCCCCGTATGATATAGTGTCTCACCATATATGGACCCGAGCACTGACATCAAGCGCGGCAGCGCCGACCTCATGGTCCTCGCGGCCATCGAAGAGCGCGCCCGGCATGGCTACGAAATCGCGAAGCTGATCGACGAGCGATCCGGCGGCGTGCTCCGGTTCCACATCGCGTCCCTCTATCCCATGCTGTACCGGATGGAGCGGCGCGGGTGGATCGACGGCAAGTGGGTCGAGAAAGCCGGCCAGCGGCGGCGCCGCTACTACAGGCTCACCGCCGAAGGACGCAAGGTGCTCGCCCGGCAGCGCAGCACCTGGTGCGAGCTGCTCGCGGCGCTGCAGACGGTGGCCGGTCTGGAGCCGGGCAGGTGATCGTCATGGACTTTCGGAGCTACGTGCGCGAGCACGTTCCCGATCTCGGGGTTCGAGCGGACGAGATCGTCGAGGAGCTGGCACAGCATCTCGATGATGTCTACCGCGATGGCCGTGCCCGTGGCCTGGCGCACGAGGCGGCGTGGTCCAGGGCCACGGCCGCGCTGCCGGCAGCGGCCGACGAACTCGCCACCGCGCTCCGCCACGCCAGCCGCGGTCCGGCCGCCCGCGCGGCAGACGCCTGGCGCGCGCGGCTGAACGAGCCCCCCGCCACGTCACGAAGGGCCATGTTCAGGGACCTGTTGTACGCCGCTCGCACGCTCGCGAAGGCGCGCACGTTCACGTTGGTGTGCGTGGTCTCGCTCGGCATCGGCATGGGCGCGGTCGTCGCGCTCGCGATGTTTGCCCGCGCGATCACCGCGCCGGCGCGCGGCATCGACACCGAAGGGCTGACCGAGGTGTTGGTGCTGCCGCAGGGACCGCTCCGCCTCAAGGCCGGCGTGTGGGCCACGGAGCAGTGGTCGTATCCCGACTACCAGGCCTTGCGCGACGGCGCGACCGGCATGGCGCTCACCGGGTGGGTCACAGAGTCCAGCGACGTCGGCATCAAGGCTCCGGACGACGCGGAGCCTCGCCGCGTGACCACGCTGTACGTGTCGGCCAACTACTTCAGTACGTTTGGCGTGACGCTTGCCAGGGGGCCCGGCTTCGACCCCTCGACAGACGAGGCCGCGTCGGGAGAGCCGCGCGTCATCCTGAGCCACGACTTCTGGCGGATCCAGACGTCCTCCGATGCCGACGTCGTGGGACAGTCGCTCCTCTTCAATGGCGTGCCGCACACGGTCGTCGGGGTCGCGCCGGAGGGGTTTCGCGGACACTTCCATTTCCTTCAGGCGCCGGGCTCCCTGGTGTTCATGCCCCTGGAGCGGCACCCCCGTCTGGCAGCCAACCCGGACCTCCGCCACGACCGGTCCACGGAGTGGGTGCGCATCCACGGGCGGCTCGACCCGGGCGTCGACATCCGACGCGCGAATGCGATGGTCACGTCACTCGTGTCTGGCCTGGCGCAGCGCTATCCCTCGACCAACCAGTTCAAGTCGGCGACCGTCGAGCCGTATGCGTCGATGGGAGCGGCCGAGCGTCCCGAGTCGCGCAAGACGCTGGGCATCCTGCTCGGCCTGGCCGGATCGGTGCTGCTGGTGGTGTGCCTGAACATCTCGGGCATGATGCTGGTCCGCGGCACTATCCGGGAGCGCGAGCTGAGCATTCGCTCCGCGCTCGGTGCGGCGCGGCAGCGGCTGATCCAGCTGCTGTTCTTCGAAGCGCTGATGCTTGCCGTGCTGGCGGCGGCCATCAGCGGATTCGTGCTGTTTGGCCTCCCCGCGATCGCGGGCTGGTACTTCGGCGCGCCCGTGCCCGAGGAACTCGGCCTCGATGCCGTCAACGTCGTAATCGCATCCGGGCTCTGTCTGGTCGTCAGCCTGCTCTTCGGGCTCTTGCCGGCCGTTCGTTTCAGCCGCCCCAATCTGATCTCGGCGATGAAGGACGATGCGGGAGGCGGCGGCACACGGACCATCCGCGTGCATCGCCTGGCTGTGATGGCGCAGATCGGGATCGCGGTCCCCTTTCTGGTGATTAGCGGCGTGATGCTCGACCGCGTCCGCACCGCCGACCTGGGTTTTCCGGTTGAGGGGCTCGCGGCGGCGAGGCTGCCGGCGTCGGTGGATCGCGAGCGAGACACCGGCTCCTCCATCAGGCGCGTGCTCGACGATCTGCAGCAGGCCAGTGGCGTCCGGGCGGTGGCCATGGCCCAGGGCATGCCGGTTGACTTCGACTACAGGGAGTTTCGCGTTGCCGAATCCGGCGGGGAGACCTTCGTGACGGCGCATGTGACGCACGTGGGCGAGCACTTTCTCGAGGCGATCGGCGCGCCGCTGCGCCGCGGCAGGGCGATCGCGGCGGACGATCGGCGGGCCGCCGCAGCCGTGGCGGTGATCTCCCAGCCGCTGGCTGACGCGCTGTTTCCGGGCAGGGAGCCGATCGGCGCACGTGTGACCGTCACGCTGGGCGAGAGTCAGGAAAGCGAGTTCACGGTGATCGGCGTGAGCGCGGACTTCGCGACGTCCCAACTGACGACGACACGCCTGCAGATCCTGCTGCCGATGCCGGAGACCTTCACCTCCACGGTGTACCTCATCGCTCGAGGGGCGCCGGGAAGCGAGCCGCAATTGAAGGCGGGGTTGGAGACAGCGCTCCGGGAGCTGGGCGTGGAACCGCTCCCGGGCGTGGCGTTCTCCGGCATCGTGATCGGGCAAGACCTTCTGGACAAGAGCACTGGCGACCTGATTGCGGAGTCCACAGCAGTCGGGGTCGCGGGCGGGCTCGTGCTGCTGCTGGCGGTGCTCGGCATCGTCGGCGTCATCGGGTTCATGGTGGCCACGCGTACGCGCGAGATCGCCGTCCGGATGGCGCTGGGGTCCACGCGTTTCGGCGTGTTCCGCCTGATGCTGTCGGACAGCGTGAGGCTGGTGGTCCCGGGCGTGGTCGTCGGGCTCGTGATTGCGGCACTGCTCATTCGCACGATGGAAGATGTGATGGGCACACCGCTGACGCTCGGCCCCGATCCGCTCGGCATCATGGAGCCGCTGATCTACGCGGGCGCCGCCGGTCTTGCGATGGGCGCGGCCCTTCTCGCCGGCGTGCCCGCGGCCCGCCGAGCGACCGCCGTGCAACCGATCGTGGCCATGCGAACGGAGTAGCAGCACTCCTCGACGGCCCGGGTGTGCAGCACCTGGAAGCCGAAGCGCGGTTCAGGCGGCTGGGCCCGTCGTCAGGGCAGCGCTACACCGGGGGAACAGGACGCGCCTTCGCTCGTCCCGCTCGGAGCGACGCAGGGGATCGCCGCTGGCGGCTTGGCGCCAGGTACGGCCGCAGCACCGCGTCGAGGTCGCGCCGTATCCACCTGGCCGCCGGCCCTTCGCGATAACAGGCCCACGTCATCAGTGATCCACCGATCACCGCCTCGATGGCTCTGGCGAGGCCACGGATGTCCACGCTTCGACCCAACTCCCCCTCGACGACGGCCGCTCGGAGGAGCGATTCGATCTCGCGACGAGTGGCGTGCGCGTTCGTCAGAAGGTGCTCGCGAAAGTCCGCGTCGGTGAGATCGGTCTGCAGGTAAGCCAGATTGCGCGACAGCGCTTCCGGAGTCGGCGCGAGGCCGGCCATGCACACGGCATACGCTCGGAGCGTCGCGAGCGGGCGCCCATGAGCTGTCCGCAATTCGTCGAACACTGTCCGGGCACTCCCCGCGAAGCGCTCCGCCAGCAACAGCAAGAGGGCACGCTTGCTTCCGTAGCGCTGCACGAGCCGACCCGGCGACACGCCGGCCTCGGCGGCGATATCGGCGAGGGTGAGCTCGTGCGGCCCGCGCTTGGTCATGGCCCTCTGGACGGCAGCGAACACCTCGTCGTCGCTCGTCCTCTGCCGGCCAGGGCTCATGCGGGTTGACTCATAGCTAAACGTGCGTTTAGTCTAGTCTGGTTCAGATGACTAAACAATGGTTTAGTCACAGGGAGGCTGAGATGCGCAAAGTATCGTATGGCGGCGCCATGAGCCTCGACGGCTTCATCGCGGGACCCGATGGCGAGCACGACTGGATCGTCATGGACCCGGACATCGACTTCGCGGAGATGATGGGCCGTTTCGACACGTTCCTGATCGGCCGCAAGACCTTCGAGTCCATGCGTCAGATGGGCAGCGACATGGCAGATCTGCCGGGCGCCAGGAACATCGTGTTCTCGCGTACGCTGAAGCCGGCTGACTATCCGCAGCTGACGATCAGCGACGACGCCGAACGC
>CAZNOC010000258.1:0-5908 GCA_964574545.1 uncultured Bifidobacteriaceae bacterium
GTCCTCGTCCTGCAGGATGTACCGGGCACGCGACAGCATGGACGGGCCGTGCTGCCGTACCAGGTGTGCGTAGCACTGTTCGTCGCCGGTGCGAAGGCCCTCGATGAGCGCGGTCTCAGCGGACTCCTCGATCGTGGCAGATGTGGAAGCGGTGCCCTGCATCATGACGAGTGGTCTCGCCGCATGCAGCGGCGTTACGTCCCCGGCGACCGAGGCCGGCTCCGTCGGCGTGAGGAGCCGGCCTCCCCCGGGTCCGTCCGCGTCGCAGCGACGGGCTTCCGCCACGCACGCCGCCGCCAGCGCTAATAGGACAGGCGGAACATGAGCTGCGTCAGCCGCATGAACCCCCGCTGGGTATCGACGCGGCCGAAGTTCGCCGCGCCGAGCGCGGTGAAGGGGCCGTGTGTCTTCACGGTGTTCGTGATGTTCAGCACCTCGAGACGGACTTGCCCGCGGACTCGGTCGCCAATCCGCACCGCCTTGGCGGCGACGAAGTCCCAGTTGTTCCGATGCGGGGTACGGACCGAGTCGATCGTCCGCGGCGCCGTTCCCAGGTTGAACGCGCCGGGCGAAGCAAACGCCGACGCGTCGAGCCAGAGCCCCTCAGGGAACATCCGTGCCGTCCGGGTTCCCGCAGTCACGCCGTCGCCGGCCGCGAGGTTGACCCGCTGGACGCGATTGAACGCGTTCGAGAGCCCGTTCGAATTCGAGTTGAGCGCGATCGGGAAGCCGCTCTCGAAGGAGATGATCGACGTGATCGTCCAGTCGCCGAGGAGGGCCGCCGCCAGCCCGGAGCTGGCCCACCGCTTGCCCTCGCCGAACGGCAACTCGACGATCGGCGACAGGACCAGCTTGTGCGGCACGTCCAGCAGCCCCAGGGCGTACTCCGCGTCCAGGTCGAACGCGTTCTGGGCATTCGCATTGTTCCGCGAAAACGCGTTTGTCTCGCCGAACTGGTTGTCCTCGAGGCGGCTCCACGTGTAGTTGATGCGCCCGCCCCAGCCGCCGCTCACGCGCTTCTCGAGCTTGACGATCGCCGCGTGGTACTGGTTCCGCCCACCGGTGTTCTGGCGCATGAGAATGTTGCCGAACTGCGGGAACGGTCGCAGCAGTTGCGCCCGCGTCACGGTCGGGCTGTTGACGGCAAAGCCCTGTGGCAGGCCGAAGAACGGATTCGGCACCTGCTCGGTCAGCGCCGCCCCGAGGGCCAGGTGTGCGGGATCGAGCTGGTTGATGTTCAGGATTCCGTCGTTCGAGCCGCCCAGGCCCAGGTTGCGGCCCGTCGCACCTGAGTACTCGACGCCCACCGCGATGTTGCCACGCAGTTCACGGTTGATGTCGACCGAGTACTGCTGGACGTAGGGCGCGCGCTTGTCCTGGTCGATGAACTCGATGTTGCTGCCGACACCGGTCAAGGGGCCGAGTGCACTGCCGACGATGGGAGTCAAGCTGCCCGGAAAGGGGTTCGTGAGATCGACGGTGGGCCGGAACTGTCCCTGGTCGATGACGGTCGCCTGGCTGAAACCGATCTGACCGTAGTTGAGCGCCCCGACGAACTGATAGTTCCACGGCGCCCAGTAGACGCCGTAGCCGCCCCGGATGACGGTCCTCCGGTCGACCGAGTACACGACGCCGACTCGCGGCGAGAACTTCGCCGCGGGCGGGTTGCCCTGGTGGGTGGGTGCGCCGTTCTCCCCGGCGAAGATCAGCCCCCCACGAATCGGCTGCCCCGTCAGCGGATTGACCACCGCGCCGATGGCTCCGCCCGGGTTCAACGTGCGGTCGAAGGCCACCGTGAAGCGGCCCTCTTCCTCTTGCAACCCCGTCTCGCGCTCCACACGCAGCCCGATGTTGAGCGTCAATTTGGAGTTCACCCGGAAGTCGTCCTGGATGTACCCGCCGTAGTAGCGCACGAAGTAGTTAGCCGGAGAGGTCTGCACGATCTGGCTCTGGCTGCCCGGGTCGCCTGACGGCAGCCCCAGCAGGAAGCTGGCGAACGCGTTCCCCGAGGTCGCCGTCCCGTTGGCCAGCGGGTTCACCGACGTGAAGTGGCGTGTGAACTGGAAGGAACCCGGGCCGTCGGCGAACGACTGCGTATCGATGCCGATCGTCCGGAAGTCACCACCGACCTTGATCGTATGGCGCCCCATCAGCCGTGTGAGGGTCGTATTCGCGCTCCACGAGTAGAGGTTGCGGTCGGACGGATCGATGGCCCCGAACGTAGCGAAGTCCGTGATGGTGCCGTTCGGGAACTTCCGCGTCTGCATCTGGTCCAGAAACGTCTGGCTAAAGCCCAACCGGGCGGGGTCGAACTCGATCGAGAGCGTGTCGTCGTCATTGAACTCCGTCAGCCCGAACCGGAACGTCGCCACGGTCGTGCTGCTCGGCACCCAGGTGTTGTTGAGCGCCAGGATGTGCACCTTGCGGAGCAGAATGTAGTCGTCCGGGTCCGCGAAGCGGTTCGGGCCGTCGCGCCCGGGCTCCCAGAAGTTCGAGCACGGCTCCTCGGTCCGGTTGAACAGGTAGAACCCCGACAACGACACCTTGTCGCTGACCCGGTGGTCCACCTTGCCCGAGTAGATCATCGCTGAATCGATGATCTCGGCCGCCCGGTTGAAGTTGGCCGACCCGTTGCTCACATCGGTGTCGGGTAGGGGCATGAAGCTCGCGATGTTGCGGGCGACCCCGCTGATCCGGTTGGCCGGGATGATGTTGCCGGGGAACGGCTGGCGATTCTGCCCGTTGGCGTCACCCGTCAGCGGGTCGTAGATCACCACGAGCTGGCCCTGCGCGTTGAACGACTGCGAGAAGTCGCCGGCCCGTTCGCGGGCCGTTGGGAACCGCAGAGCGCCGTTCCGCGTGGTGTTCGACCGGTAGCCCTCCTGCGCGTACCAGAAGAAGGTGCGATTGCGCGCGATGGGGCCGCCGATTCCCCCCCCGCCGAGATGGTAGAACGTGTCCGGCTTGGCGACCCCGGTGCGATCGGAGAAGAAGTTGTTGGCCGACCCCCACCGCGGGCGGGTCTGGTAGAACCCGCTGGCGCGCCAGGTATTGGTCCCCGACTTGGTCGCGATGTTGAAGGTGCCCCCGCCGGTGCGACCCGTCTCCGCGTCGTACTGATGCACCTGCACCGCGACATCTTCCAGGGCCTCGATCGAGGGGTTGGCGGACGCGCGGTTGCGCAGGTCAGTGACCGGCACGCCGTCCACCAGGTAGTTGTTGCCCCGTCGGGTGCCGCCACCGAGCGACAGCAGCGACGCGTTTGTCTGATCCTGCTGGCGGTTGAACTGCGGGTCGCCAGAGGCCACCACCGTCGGGAGCGTCACGGCGAAGAGGAATGCCGACCGGCCGCCGCTCGGCAGCGTCTCGAGCTGCTGGCTGTTGATCACGCCACCGCCCGTCGCGTTGGACGTGTCAATCAGCGGCGCCGCGCCGGTGACGGTAATGGTCTCTTCGAGCGCGCCGACTTCCAGCGTGACGTCCAGCGTGACGAACTGCTGGGCGCCGACGCGCACGTTGGTGCTCTCGTAGGTCCGGAACCCGGTCAGCGCCGCACGCACGGTGTAGTTGCCGGGCGGCACCGCAGCGAAGTTGTAGGCGCCCTGATCGTTCGACACGGCTTCGCGCGCGGCGCCGGTTTCCTGATTGATCAACTGGACGGTCACGCCGGGAACGATGCCCCCGGATTCCTGCACCGTCCCGCGCACGCCGCCCGTGAACGTCTGGGCCACCGCCCAGGCCGGGACCAGCACCAGTCCCAGGACCGCCACAACCCGTGCTTGCCACCGTCGCCGCTTGTAGTCCGCCATGTCGCCACCCCTTTCCTGCGTGAAGTCAATGACGCAACATCGCCCCATGCGCGAAGCCGGACACGGCTCCGCTGGCGCCGACGGCACGGTGCGGTCGTGAGTGGCCTATAGTCCTGTGCCGGCGGGCGGCGTTACAGGCCGTGACATCGTGCCGCCAGCCTGGCGATCCGCCGGGCAGTCGTGTCCCCTCAACAGGACGGGGCGGCCTTCCGGCCGCCCCGTCCTGTCCGCTGTCCGACGAGCACCCGGCACTGCCGGGGTAACCCACGCTAGACCATATGGAAAGACCGACCTCGGCTTTGCATCTCACGCGGGTTACCTTGAGCCTGCGGAGACTTGGAGGCAGAGCCGCATACGAGGGAGGTCGGTCATGGGCGAGTCTCCTACCATCGTGGCATTCGACCAGCACGCGGCGACGACGGTGGCGGCGGTGCTCCTGCCCGGGCACCGCACGCCCGCGCTGCACCCGATGACGTCCGCGCTGCCGGAGTTGCGGCAGTTCGTCCGACGACTGGGCCGCCAAGGGACCGTGCGGTGCTGCTACGAGGCGGGGCCGTGTGGAGTCGAGCTGCAGCGCGCGCTGCAGGCCGATGGGGTCCCGTGTGAGGTCATCGCGCCGGCGTTGATTCCCCGCCGGCCTGGGGATCGGGTCAAGACGGACCGGCCCGATGCTGGCCAGCTCGCCGTGCTGTATCGCGCCGGGGCCCTCACGGCGGTACATGTGCCCACGGAGCAGGAAGAGGCGGCCCGCGACCTCCTGCGGTGCCGTGAGGACATTCGCGCCGATCTCCTCCGGGCTCGGCATCGGTTGTCGAAGTTCCTGTTGCGCCACGGCCGGCGTTTCACGGGGACGAAGAAGGCGTGGTCGAAGAAGCACGACGGGTGGCTCCGCGCGCAGACCTGGCCGATCGCCGCGCTCGACCAGACGCACCGGGCGTATCTGCGCGCCGTCGATGACGCGGTCGCGCGCCTGCGCGCCGTGGAGGTGGATCTCCAGGCGCTGCTCACGCTGGAGCCGCTACGCGCACGTGTCACGCGCTTGCGGTGCTTCCGCGGGATCGACGACCTGACGGCGCTCACCATCGCCGCGGAGTTGGGCGACCCCTGCCGCTTCCCCTCGGCACCGAGCACCATGGCGTTTGTGGGCCTGGTCCCCTCCGAGCACTCGAGTGGTACCAAACGCGCCCGCGGCGCGATCACCAAGACGGGCAATGCGCACCTGCGGCGGGTACTCGTCGAGGCCGCCTGGCACTACCGCCACCATCCCTTCGTGGGGTACGGGCTCCGCCAGCGGCAACGCGGCGCGCCCGAGGCGGTCACGCAGCGGGCGTGGGCGGCGCAATACCGGCTGCACCGCAAGTATCGCGTGCTTCTGGGGCGCGGCCAGCCCAAGCAGCACATCGTGACCGCTGTCGCCCGCGAGCTCACCGGCTTCGTGTGGGCGGCGCTCACCCAGTGATCGGATCGGCCGACTGACGAAAGGAGAACCCTCGGCACTTCTATGCGATAGACGACTGCGGTCTCGAACTCGCGCTCCTAGAGCGAGGCAGCTCCCGACGAACCACGGTCATGCGGTAGCCAACCCGCGAATATCAGAGTGATTCATCGTCGTTGCCGCTCGGCCGATCCGATGACTGGGTGCAGACACGAAGAGCCTGTGGAAATGACGGCCGCTCACGCGGCCTTGGACGCCGCACAGAACGCGGCGCCCACATTCCCACAGGCCCTCTCGATTACTCGTTGACGAACGGTCTTTCCATATCAGAAGTCGAAGCGGAACTGCAGCATCGCGGTGATCGGATCGATCGACGCGATCACTCGATCGAACTGCGCCCCGTTCAGGAGGTTGAAGTTCGAGACATTGTTCGTGTTCAGCAGGTTGAACACGTCCAGCGCGATGCTGGCCCGGTAGCGGCCGCCGAAGCGGACGGACTTGTCGACGCGCACGTCGACGAGGCCGATCGTATCGGAGCGGTTGGCGTCGATATCCTCTCCGAAGAACCGCACGGTCCCGGCGTTCGGCAGCACGGCCTGGAAGATCCGCGCATACTGCCAGCCGCTCTGCACGCGGACGTTGGTGGCGAACCCGATCTCGTACG
>CAZNOC010000259.1:0-5880 GCA_964574545.1 uncultured Bifidobacteriaceae bacterium
GGACATTCGGACTCTCCCCTGCGATGTCAACTTGCGCCAGCGACGAACGCCATGTCGCCATCGCGTCGAAGGAGCGCGCATGGTCATGCCAGTAATGGAACTTGACGGAGCTCAATGGCTGGAGGTGTCCGTTGCCCTTCCACGCCACGTTCACCAACCGCTCGGCGTGAGGGAACGGGAGCGGCCGAAGGAGTACGGCATTCAGGACGCTGAAGATGGCCGTGTTGGCGCCAATTCCGAGCGCGAGCGTGATGACGACGACGGAAGCGAAGCCGGGATTCTTGCGAAGCTGTCGGGCCGCGTACTGACAATCGCGAAGCGTGCTTTCGAAGGTGGAGACGCCGCGGGCATCACGGCACTCCTCTTTGATCTGTTCGAGGCCGCCCGTCGCCAATCGCGCGCGCCGCTGCGCTTCCACCTCAGGCACGCCGGCGTCCACGAGCTTGGCGATCTCGCGGTCGTAGTGGAACTGCAGTTCCTGCGCAAGCTCACGCTCCATCGCCTCGCGCCTGAAGATCGCGCGGAATCGGTAGATGAGATCGCTCAGCATACTCGCGTCAAGCGATATCGAGGATTGCGCAGATCGTGTGCGACAACGTGCGCCACGATGCGGCATCCGCCTGGAGCTGTTTACGTCCGGCACGCGTCAGCTCGTAGTATTTGGCGTTCCGATTGTTCTCGGACGGCGCCCATTCCGCTTTGATCCACCCACGACGCTCGAGACGGTGAAGCGAAGGATACAAGGATCCCTGCTGCACATGGACGACGCCGGTCGAGATCTGCTGGAGCCGCTCGGAAATGGCCCACCCATGTTGAGACCCGAGGGACAAAGTCTTGAGGATGAGAAGGTCGAGCGTTCCCTGCGGCAGGTCCATGCGTGTGGCAGCCATCAGCGCCTCCCCTAGTGCTTCGACAGGAAAGTCTACAGACTCTCTTGACGAAGCGCAAGGGGAGAGGGTGGAGTGTGCGTCGGTCAACTCGAGCGAGGCGACACAGCCGCTTGGTGAGCGCGCGTGCCGACCGCGCCCTCCAGCGTCCCGAGTAGCAAGGTCGATGGTCGAGATAAGCACCGTGGCTCGACCGGAGATAGGGTGAGGCCAAGGGCGCACGATGTCCACACCTACCGTCGAAGCTGGTTGACAGTTCGACGAGTGAGCTTGTCATCACGCCGAAGACAGCGGTCCCAGTTCGCGTTCCAGCTCACAAAGTAGCGTCAGCCGTGTGCGCCCTAATCGCCCGGCTACGGTGCGCGCAGGACCTCGCTCGGGTCGATACGCAGGGCGCGGCGCACCGGGATCCAGGCGGCGACGACCATGCTGACGACCAGGGCGCTACACGACAGCGCGAGCATCGTCGGATCAGCCGGTGTCACCCCGAACAGAAGCGATGACACCAATTGTCCAAGCCAGGTCGACAGTGCGACGCCTGCGGCGAGACCGAGTCCCACAGACGCAACGAACTGGCCGAGCACCGTTCGTACGACATCGGTGCGCGTGGCTCCGACCGCAAGGCGCACGGCCAGCTCACCGCGCCGGCGCGCCACGGCGTAGGCCGTCACTCCGAACACCCCAATGGCGGCCAGCAGCAGGGCGATCGCCCCGAAGAGCCCTGAGAGGGCGGCGAGCAGTTGTTCCTGGCGTACGGACTCGCGAACCTGGCTGGCCAGCGTCCGCGTGGTTACCGTCAGTTGCGGGTGCACACGTGCGACGGCGGTGGAGACGTCGCGCGCCAGGGCTGCCGGCGGCCCGAACACCGGGCGGAGGTTCAGCGCGATGAAGCCACTCGGAGGGATGGGATAGTCGTACTGCGCCAACGGCATAAACGCCGTTGGCTGCGGCGTTTCCCGGAGCGAGCGGTAGATGGCGTTCTCGACCACGCCGACGATGGTGCGCGCCGGCAACACGAGGGCGCCGTCGGGACCTACGGACAGGCCAATCGACGCACCTACGGCATCACGGCCGGGGAAGAAGCGCTCGGCCAGCGCGCGATTGACAATCACGACCGGGACCGACGGGTGCGAGTCACTGGCGCTGATGTCGCGCCCGTGGAGCAAGGGCAGGCCATAGGTCGCGAACCAGTCCGGCGTCACGAACGCCGACCTCGCCTCGGCCATGGGACCCATGCCGCCGTCCGTGATCGGGCGCACGCCGATCGGGGCGAACGAGGCGCTGACAGGCGTCAGCGTGGACCCGGACGCAAACGCGACCCCGGGCACCGATCGCACCGCGTCGACGAGGCGTTCATAGAACCCCAAGCGCTCGTCGGGCGGCACATCAGCCCGCCCCACATTCACATTTGCGATCAAGACGGCGTCTCGATCGAAGCCAAGGGGCACGGCGAGCAGTCGCGCGAAGGTTCCCATGAACAGACCGGCGGCCACCACGAGCGCCAGCGCCAATCCCACCTGGCAGCCGAGCAGCACGCTCGACGGTCGAGCGCCATGTCCGCCGACTGCGCCTCGGCTGGCGGCGATCAATGCTTGCACCGGTGCCACGGTGTTGACGCGCCACGCGGCAGCTGTCCCGCAAGCGAGCGTCGTGACGACTCCAATCGCCATGGTGGCGGCCAGCACACGTCCATCAATCCCCACGTCCAGGGTCACGGGTGACGCCGCCGATGACAGCTGCGCGATCAGCGCGTGCGCTGCCACCTGCGCGACCATCAGTCCCAGCACGAGCCCGCCCGCTGAGAGGAGTGCTGCCTCGATTGCCAGTTGCCGCGCCACGCGCCAGCGGGTTCCGCCCAGGGCCAGGCGAAGGCCGATCTCGGGCGCCCGAGCAGTAGCCTGTGCAACCAGCAGACTCGCGACGTTGACGCACGCCAGTAGCAGCACGATGCCGACGACCGCCATCAGCACCTCGAGAGGGCGCCGGTAGAGCTGACGTAGCCGCGAGAGGCCGGCTGACGCGGACACGAGCGTCATTGGCTCGCGCAGGAAGGTGTCACGGAGTTGTGGAAACCCGGCGGGAAGCGCCGCCTCGCGCAGTTGCGGCTGGAGTGCCTGGACGACGGCGGCTCCATGCTCGAGCGTCTGTCCGTCACGAAGTCGAACGCCGATCCGCAGCCACATGTTCATGGCGTCGAATGGCGGCTTCAAGAACGACTGCGCGCTGCGCACCAGCGCCTCGGCCGAGAGCGGCAGGATCAGGTCCGCTGCCTGGCCGACCTCGAGTCCGGTGAATGCCGGCTCCGCGACGCCGACGACACTGAAGCTGGTCCCACTGATGAACAGGTAGCGGCCGACGACATCGCTAGCGCCACCGAACGCCCGTCGCCAATAGCCATGGCTGATGACAACGACCGGCGGTGCTCCCGCCCTGTCGTCCTCCCAGCCCAAGGGGCGGCCCAGCATCGTGCCGGCCCTGAGGGTGTCGAAGAACCGCCCGTCCACGAAGACGCCGTCAAGCGGCTGCGCCGCGTCGCCCTCCCCCACGGTGAGGCGGGTCGGTGACCACGCCATGACCCCGTCGAACTGCGCTCGGTGCGCCTCGAAGGCACGCCAGAACACGTAGCTCCAACGGGAGCCATCCACGCGGCTCACTTCCTGATCACCCAGCGAGAGCGCGGCCAGCCGCTCCGGCTCGGGCACCGGCAAGGTCCGCAGGGCCAGGCCGTTGACAATGGAAAACACGGCGGTGTTGGCGCCGATGCCGATGGCGAGCGACATCACCGCGAGCGTGGTGACCAGCGGCTGTCGGCGCAGCTGCCGCAGGCCGACTGCGATGTCCTTCAGGACGCCCTCGATCCACGGCACGGTCGAGACTTCTCGCGTCTGCTCCGCCAGCCGCGTCGGGTTGCCGAATTCGCGCCGAGCCCGTGCGCGCGCGTCGACGTCAGACAAGCCGTCCGTGCGGTACTCATCTGCCAGCAGATCGAGATGCAGTTGCAGCTCGTCTGTGACGTCACGGCCATCGCCTCGCGAGACGACGCCACGGAGCCGGCGCAGCAGACGCCCGAAGTGGCCCATTTCATGCCTCCTTGAGCACTGCGGCGATCGCCCCTGCAATGGCGTGCCAGCGCGAGGTTTCCGCCTTCAGAGCGCGTTGTCCGTCCTTCGTCAATCGGTAGTATTTCGCGCGCCGATTGTTCTCGGTCGTATCCCAATAGGCCTCGATGAGGCCGTCGAGCTCCATGCGGTGGAGTGCCGGATACAGCGAACCCTGCTCGACCTTGAGCACCGCGTTGGAGATCAGGCCGATGCGCTTGGCGATGCCAAAACCATGGTT
This sequence comes from uncultured Bifidobacteriaceae bacterium, assembly GCA_964574545.1. GTDB lineage: Bacteria > Acidobacteriota > Vicinamibacteria > Vicinamibacterales > UBA2999 > JAUXWO01. The sequence goes on from CAZNOC010000259.1 coordinate 4,227, forward strand.
CGGCCCCGACGAGAGGGTTCGAAGGATTAGCAGAGGCAAGGTACCCTGCAGCAGTTCGCCGCGTTCGTCTCCCATAGATGCTTGACAGGAGTCTTGCACCTGGGGCCGAGTCATGTCAAGCATCTATATGAGTCGGCGAAACGGCTAAGGCCGACGGTTGCGAGAGGAGGGTGACGTGGCTGAGCCGCCTTGTGCAGGGCACGCTGCACATGCTGATCCTGAAAACGCTGGCGCTGGAACCGATGCACGGCTATGGCAATTGGCGTCCGCCTAGAGCAAATCAGCCAGGGCGTCTTCCCCGTCAACGCGGGTCGCTGTTTACCGCGCTCCGCCGGTTGGAACGTGATGGCCTGATCTCGGAGACGTGGCAGGTCACGGAGAACAACCGCCGAGGCAAGTACTACGCGCTGACCGCGCAGGGTCGCGCGACGCTCAAGCGCGAGACTCGCGACTGAGAGCAGCAAGCCGCGGCCATCCGTGTTGCTGTGAGAGCGCAACCTCGAATGCTGTGTTTGTGGCGCCCCCCCAAGGGCCTCGGATCTATACTCCTCGCCACGCTCGACGCCCTGCCTCAGCACGCGCTGCAGGCCTTCCGCCACCTCCGGCGGTCGCCCGGGTTTGCGACCGCGGCGATCTTGACTCTGGCCCTCGGTATCGGAGCCAAGCCCTTCCCTTGCTAGCTCGTCAACGGCGCAGATGATGGTGAGGAGTAGCGGCGGGTGTTGTCCCTGCCGTGCGCGCCGCACGGTTTGAGCCGGCAGTGACGTTGAGGGCGGAGTAGCGACCTCCACTCAGAGCGCCACGCTGGGCCGCCAGACTCGCCACAAGGAGACAAGTCGCGAGTAATCCTCGGCTGGCTTCCGCAGGGGCCGTACCTGTATTGACAAGGCACTTCACGCGGCGTTAGTATTCCTCTCGCCACACGAGAGGAGCACGTGCCCAAGAGCGATTACTTGCAAGGAGCGCTGGATTTGCTGATCCTCCGGACGCTGGCGTCTGATCCCAACCATGGCTGGGGTATCCAGCAGCGGATTCGTCAGGTCACTGGCGAGACTCTCACGGTGAGCCAGGGCTCGTTGTATCCGGCGCTTCATCGGCTCGAGGCGTCGGGGCTGTTGAGTTCGGAAATGGCCGCGTCGGAAAACAACCGCCGGGCGCGTCTGTACCGGCTCACGCCGGTCGGTCGAAAGCATCTTGAACTCGAGACGGAGGACTGGCGTCGGTTTTCGCTGGCGATGCGGCGCCTGCTGCAACACGGCTAACCTCGGAGTCGCTGATGCTGACCAAGCTTCTGACGCTCATTCGCGGTTCGCTGCAGAGATCGCGCGTCAGCCGCGAGCTCGAAGAAGAACTCCAGTACCACTTGGCAATGGAAATCCGGCAACACGTTGCCCGCGGTGCTTCACCTGAAGAGGCGCGGCGTTGTGCCGTCCGCGATCTGGGCGGCATCGAACAGACGAAAGAAGCAGTGCGCGACGTGCGCGCCACCTGGGTTGATAGCTTTCTGCAGGACCTCCGCTACGCCTATCGAACCGCGTGGCGACGGCCGGGCGAGGCCGCAGCAATGGTCGCGATGCTCGCGCTCGGTATTGCGCTCACCACGGCGATGTTTACGCTCGTGGACGCGCTGATTCTGCGGCCGGTACCGTTTCAG
>CAZNOC010000260.1:0-5868 GCA_964574545.1 uncultured Bifidobacteriaceae bacterium
CCACCACCCTTCGCTCGCCTTCATTTCTGAGCGAGCTACGGGTGGCAAGCCATCCTTCGCGTACGGTTCAGGCGAAGGCTTGCCACTTCGCGCGAGCGAACGCCCCCTCAGGCGAAGGGTGCCCACCATAGCGGCTTTGCGTCAGTTCCGGCCGCGACGGTGGGCTGCTCGAGTATGGGGATGTCAACCCCCAGTTCCGAGCGTTACCCCCAAACTGAGCAAAACAAGCGGTCTTGCGCCGGCCCAGCCTTTGCGACTGACGGCCAGATGCCCGCTCCGAAGCGCATCGTCTACATCCTCCGCAGCCAATCCGACCCGGCGCAGTACTACACGGGCGTGACCGCGGACCTGCGCGCACGATTGGCCGACCACAACGCCGGACGCTGCCCTCACACGGCGAAGTCACGGCCCTGGGCGGTTGACGCGATCGTCAAGTTCGCCGACGAACGCCGGGCTCTCGCGTTCGAGCGCTACCTGAAGTCCGGATCCGGCTGCGCCTTCGCGCAGCGGCACCTGCGTCGCGGTGGTGTTACGCGCTGATCGATGAAGAGAGCCGATGGTGGGGTGAGTCAGCGCCGATCAGCGTCTGAAGGGTCTTCGTTCCCCGCCTTCCGCAGGAACTTCAGCAGATCACGAGGCGCGGCCTTCCCCGCACGGCGATCCAGGAACGCCTGAGCCGTCTCGAGGACGCCGACCTTCTCGGCCACGGCCACGGCGATGAACTGGTTCAGCGACACGCCGTCGGCCTTCGCGAGCCGGGCCGCCGCCGCCTTCACGGACGCCGGCAGCTTCAGCGGATATGCGGCCTTGCTCATGGTTCCAACTCCTTCAGTACTTCACGCGGCAACAGGACACGGAGGCCAAACCGAGGCGCGGCCTCCCGGAAATCGCGAACGTTGTGCGTCACGAGCGCATCGGCCGCGCCGTTGACCGCCGTCTCGAGGACGAGTTCATCGTTTGGATCCGTCAGCTGTGGACGCCATCGGAAGTTGACCTCCACGCCTTCCGCGGCCGATGCGAACGCCGCCAGGAATCCTTCCACGTTCGCAGCATCCATCTTCGGCGCGAGCCGCGTCTCGGGGCGCATCAGGACATCCTCGTACTCGAGGAACAGCGCCGTGCTGACCAGCGGGCGCACTGTGCCGTGCGCGACCAGCTCGAGAAGTCGATGGCTCGCACCGCGCCGGCTGCGGAGCGCGGCGACCACGATCGACGTGTCCAAGACGACCCTCATCTGTGACATCTTATACGATATCACATCTCATATGATGTCTCAGAGCGTGCCGGACACCGACCCCGTGGCCGCTGCGGCGAGAGTAGTACTACAACGGCATGTTCGCGACGTACCGGCGGGTGGCGACCCTCAAGCCCCGCTGATCTCCGGTTGAACGCGGACACCCAGCCCGCCTGTGTGTGAGGGGGCGGCGGTCAACCCGAGATCGCGACGAGCGCCGCAAGTGCCCTGATGAAGCCCGTGCCGAGGCAGCGGCCAAGGGCTGTTTCGAGGTCAGCTGTCTCACAACGAACGCGCCAGTGCACGGCTGAGAACACGTAGCGGTTGCCGATCCTGATGGGCACGGCGAACCCGAGGTCGGCCGCGATCCCGATCCGTCTCTGCGCACACAACGCGCAGACGTGCGTCGACGCAGCTCAACCTCGGCCCGATGACCCCTGCCGACTCACGAACTGACGCGGCGACAGCATCTCGATACCTGAGTAGCTGGCGAGTGTCAGCAAATCGGCATCACCGCTGACAATCGCGTCAGCGTCGCCGGCCAGTGCCGTGGCGAGCACCCAGTCGTCGTCAGGATCGCGGCACACCGCTTCGGCGAGCTTCGCCGGATCGCACCAGGCCGCGTGCTGCCGATAGAGCGCCAGGATCGGCAGGTCCTCAGGCGTCAGGCCGAACTTCTTCCGCAGCGTGACCACGAGTTCGTCCCAGAGCACCTGCGACAGAATCGCCGAGTGTTCCGGCACATGGATCTCGAGAATCTCTCGACACAGGCCCTCGGCGACGATGCCGGCCACCACCACGTTCGTGTCGAAGACGACCCTCACGAGATCAGCGCGAACACATCTTCGTCGGTGAAGACCCCTTTGGCCCTGGCGCGTGGCACGGCCACACGGCGCGACTCGGTCACGGCGTCCTGCCAGAGCTTGCGGTGAATGGCCATGCGCACGTACTCGCTGGTCGTGAGGCCGCTCTCGCTGGCGGCCCGGCGGATCAGGCGCTTGGTGCGGGGGGGCAGGCTCACGGTCAACGTTTCTCTCATGCCTGTAAGAATATATCTTACACGCGGGGTAGGTCAAGTCCGACGGAACAACGACATGGGTCGGGTCGGTCGACGCTCGCCCGAACCGCGGCGACTGCTTGCCTTCGGGCCGCTCCCCGCCATCCTTCGCTCGCCTTTCGGGCCAGCTACGGATGGCAAGCCCTGTCCAGTTGCCATTCCACGCGAGCACCCCTCAGGCGAAGGATGCCCACCATGCGGCGCTGCGTCGGCGCGGAGCCGCGACCGTGGGCTGCTCGAGTTGCCACGGACGTCAACGCCGGTTTCCAGACCGTCGTCGACGGACGGGAATCCGAGGCATTTCGGTCGGCCCAAGACTTGCTCTCTCGGCCGCATGCACGCCCCGAAGCGCATCGTCTACGTCCTCCGCAGCCGAACCAACCCGACACGCTACTACACGGGCGTGACCGCGGACCTGAGGGCCCGTCTCGACGACCACAACGCCGGCCGCAGCCCGCACACGGCGAGGGCGCGGCCGTGGGCGGTGGATGTCGTCGTGACGTTTGCCGACGAGCATCGGGCACTGGCGTTCGAGCGGTACCTGAAGTCTGGATCCGGCAGCGCATTCGCGCAGCGGTACCTGCGCTGACCTTCAGCACCGCAGGCGCAGCAGAGCACCCGCACTGCGGCGTCACCAAGAACGGCCGGTTGCCGGCTGTCGACGCACCGGCCCCGTCCTGTTGATGCGATGACGTGTCGCCTCCCGGCCTCAGAACGCGTCGTCGATCGCGCTGGCGCAGTTGCCTCCCACGAGCTTCGTGAGCACCAGCTTCGTGAGCTTGTAGTTGTAGGTCTTGTTCGGTGTGCCGAGCGTGATCCAGGCGGCGACGAGCGTGTCGCTGGTGCTCATGGGCTTGTACTGTCCGCCGCTCATCTCGTACGACTTCAGCGACCAGCCGTTCTTCAGCTGCGTGCTGCTCTGCCCGGTGAACAGCAGCAGGCTGGCGTTGCCTGACATCGGCGCGGGCGGCGGCACCAGCCCGAAGGTCTTGTAGGTGCAGCCGACGGCGTTTGGCGGATAGGTGACCATGCCCTTCTGAATGCCGGCGGCGCCGCCGCAAGTGAACCGCCAGCCGCGCTTGACCGCGGTCTGATACGCCGTGAGCACGTTGACGGAACACTCTACCCCCGCGGCCATGGCCGGGGCCGGTATCAGCAGGAGCGAGGCCAGCAGTGCCGCTGCAGAGCGGCGAACCCGGCCGACGCCGAGGAACAGGACGGAAGCGCGAGCAGTTCTGGTGAGGGACATGGTGAACTCCACTAGTAGTCGTCGATCAAGGGGTCGTGCACTGGGGAAAGACGATGCTGTCTTCGAGCGAGATCACGCACGCCTCCGCGGCGGCCGTTGTGTCGCTGCCCGTGTTGTAGAGGTCCAGCAGCTGTTTGGCCAGCGGGCACCCGGGCGCGCTGGCGCATTGGTTCTGCAGCCCGCAGACCTTGCGGACGAGGATGGTGCACTCGTTGGTCGGCGTGATGAGCTGGGCGTACGCCTCCTCCGGTGTCGGCGTGGCGCTCCCGGCCACCGTCCGTGAGAAGGGATACTTCACGCGCTCGCCCGAGTACACGAGTCTCAGCCGGGCGGATTCATCCTTGGCGCGCTCGACGAGGCGGGTGGCCGAGGCCAGATCGAGGGCCAACGCCCGTGTCAGCGTGGCCGGACTGGCCGCCGCGAGCGCCGAGATCGATCGGATGCCGCTTTGCTGCAGCGTGGTGACCTGGGCCGCACTGAGGCTGTCGATCGTGGCCAGTGATGGACGCGGACGGACCTGGCGCGCGTCCACGGCCATGCCGGCCGACACCGCGACGAGGCCCGCGATGACGCCCGTGACGATCGCCTGTTGCGTGAAACGGCCGCGGCGGGGACGTAGACGCGGCCCTGGCGTGGTTGCTGTATCCATGGTCATTTCCTCATGAGCGTTGACACGATCCGCCCGGCATCGCGCGGGCCAATCCACGCTGCGCCTCCTGCGCGTTGGCCCTGTCCCCGAGCGGCGAGGCCAGCAGGAGCACCGTGTTCAAAATCGAACCGATGGTCGGTACGGCACACGGTCACACAGGGCATTCACCGTGCCAGCGGCAGCACAGGCGTCGTGCGGGTCGCCTGGCCGCTCGCATCTGTTGAAGGGGTGTGGGTTGCGACCGACGCCGCGAGAAGCGCACCGCGGAGGTGCAACGACTAGGCGTCGCAGTCACGAGACGGGTCGTCTCAGCGCTGAGACGCGCGCCCCGGCATCGAGCCGAGACCGGGTGGGTTGGAACGGCCGGCGATCGGCCCACTCTCTCGCCGCACCGGGTAGACGAGCTGCGCCAGATAGCCCTCCGGTAACGGGTTGTCCGCGATCCCGTATCCGGAGGGCCACTTGCCCTCGGGCGCGTGGTACGTCCCGAACAGCTTGTCGATCCACGGCAGGTGCACCGCGAAGTTCTTGTCGATCGCTTCACGCTCGATGCCGTGGTGCCAGTGGTGGAAGCGTGGCGTGACGATGAGGGCCTCCGCCCAGCGAGGGAATGCCCACGACACGTTCGCGTGGATGAAGACCGCGTGGATCGAGACGAACACCAGGTACGCGTAGAGCGGCCCGGTGTCGAACCCGAGCAGGAAGAGCGGGACGAACGTCAGCCCGCGCGTCAGCACGACGTCCACGACATGGAGGCGCGAGCCGGCAAGCCAGTCCATCGACGTGCTCGAGTGGTGCACGGCATGGAAGGGCCAGAGGCGGCGCGATCCGTGGAAGAGCCGGTGCACCCAGTACTCGGTCATGTCGGCGACGAAGACGCACTGCAGGAACTGGATGACGGCCGGCTGTGACTGCACGGCCCCCTGGACGGCCGGGTGCACGGCCCAAGCAAAGACGACGCGCGCCGGCAGCAGCGTCAGCAGTGTCGATACCTGCACGAGCAGGTGGCTCACGAAGAGGTAGACCGCGTCGGTCGTCCAGCCGGGTCGGAAGACGGATTGCTCCGGGCGCAGCGCCCAGATCCGCTCGAGCGGCACGAACAGCAGCACGAGGAGCAGGATGTTGAGCAGGAACCAGTCCAGCCCGAGGTACATCGGCGCGGCCCGCACCGCCCCGTCGATCGGCACGTTACCGCCCCCCGCGAGCGACGCCGCGAGCGCGAGTCCCATGCCGGTCGCGCCGAGCACCTTGCGGCGCCGAAGCATGGCGCTCACCAGGCCAAGCAGGAACGCGAGGCCGATGACAAGGTGTAGCAGGATCCGAATGTACGGGATGGGCAGGCTGGCTCGGACGTCCGGCGTCGTCAGCAGCTCGGGGAAGTGGAAGCACGCGACGCCGCCGACACCCAGGACGCCAAGGAACACCGCTGCGGTCCCGCTCATCCACCCCGAGCCGAACCCGCCCGCCTCCTTGTCGCCGAACATCCGCTCCATCCTGGCGTCGAGGCTCATGCGCGCGTCAGGGTAACCGATCGGCGCACGCGCGCCAATGGCCAGGCCCGACCCTGCGCCCGACACCTCGCTGCCCGCGCTGCTCGCGCGCCGGTCAAAGGCGAGCGGGCTAGCGGCCGTCCTTCCTGGCGATACGCCCGTTTACGCGGATCCATGTCACCGCGCCGC
>CAZNOC010000261.1:0-5756 GCA_964574545.1 uncultured Bifidobacteriaceae bacterium
GCTCTTGATGCGCAACGCGACGGACGTGATCGACGTGGAGCGGTTCGAACTCACCATCGACGCCACGGAGGAGCCGCGCACCGCGCGCATCGAGCGCGTCTGGCTCGACACGCCGCGTCCGCGCGCCGGACGCGACGTCGAGCTCCGCGTGCTGTTGCGCAACTGGCGCGGTGAGGAGTCAATCCACCGCGTGCCGATCCAACTTCCCGCCAACGTCGCCGGGCCGCTGCAGCTGCTCGTCACCGACGGCACGCGCCTGGCGCAGCAGGAGTCGCGGGAGCTGCGCCTCAGCGGCGAGGTGCAGGACGTGGCACAGCTGATTCGCACCCTCAATCGCGCTCGTCGTAACAATCGCCTCTACGTGCGGCTCTCCACCGCACAGGCTGGCGCCGTCGTCGGCGGCGAAGCGATGCCCTCGCTGCCGCCGTCCGTCCTGGCCGTACTCGAGGGCGATCGAAGCAGCGGTAACTTCGCCTCGCTGCGCACCGCCGTTCGCGGCGAATGGGAGGTGCCGGTCGATGTGGCGGTCACGGGCTCGCGCCTGCTCACCATTTCCCTGGATCAGCCGTAAGCGGGCCTCGCCGCGTACCCGGCCCTGACATCACCCCATGAGACACTTCTCCCTTGCGAGCGCCGGCGTGGCGCTGCTCGCGGCGTTCGCCACGTCGTTCACTCTCGCGGCCGCGCCCGCCTTCTGGCAGGCCGCCACGTCAGCCGACTTCCTCCGCGGTGAAGTGGAGCACCTCTCGATCGACCAGCACGGCCGGCTGCTGCTTGGGCCGGCGGTCACCCCGCTCCTCGACTCTGCCGCGCCCTTCGTGTGGGCAATGCTGCCCGCCCCGGATGAAGGCATGTACCTGGGCACGGGCAACGACGGCAAGGTGCTCCTTGTCGACCGCCACGGGCAGTCGAGGCTGTTCTACGACGCTCCTGAGATGGCCGTCCACGCCCTGGCGCCCGCGCCAGACGGCGCCCTCTACGTGGCCACCTCGCCTGACGGGCGCGTCTATCGCGTCGCTCTCGACGGTCAGGCCACCATCTTCTTCGACCCGGACGAGACGTACATCTGGGCCATGCTGGTGGATGCCGAGGGACGACTGCTCGTCGCGACGGGCGAGCAGGGACGCGTGTATCGCCTCGCGCCAGACGGCGCGAGCGAAGTGCTTCACAGCTCCACCGCCACCCACGTCGTCTCGATGGTGCTCGGACCGGACGGTCACCTGTGGATCGGCACGGACTCGCCGGGTCGCGTCTTTCGGCTGGATGCGACGGGAAAGCCCTTCCTCCTGCTCGACACACCCTTCCAGGAGGTCCGCTCCCTCAGGTTCGACTCCGAGGGGCGCCTCTACGCCGTTGCTCTCAGCGGACGAGGGACGAGCGGCGGTGAAGCCCCCGCATCGGACCCAGGCGGGACGGAGCCCGCGCGCGCACCGGTGCCGTCAGTGTCGACCGAGATCACGGCGATCGCCATCGTCGACGCGCCGGTGGCCCCGCAGGGCACCCCCGCTGCGCCGGGTGGCGACCGGCGCCTCCCGACCGGCGCGATCTACCGCATCATGGCCGATGGCCTCTGGGACCAGATCTGGGAGTCCCGAGAGGACGCACCGTACGATGTCGTGGTGGAATCCGATGGCGCCCTTCTGGTGGCGACCGGCAACGCCGGAAAGATCTTCCGGCTGAGCGGAGATCCGCTGCGCCCGACGCTGCTGACCCGTGTCGGTGCCCAGCAGGCGACCCGCTTCCACCAGGCCCCTGGGCGGACGTTGCTGGCCACCGCGAACCCCGGGCTGCTGTTGTCGATGGCCGAGGGCCGAGCCACGCGCGGGACCTACGAGTCGGAGGTCAAGGACGCGCGCATGGTTGCGTCGTGGGGCACTCTTACCTGGCGAGCCAGCGTGCCGACCGGGGCGTCGGTGCAGCTCTTCACCCGCTCCGGCAATACCCCGACGCCGGACGAGGCGTGGAGCGACTGGAGCCCGGCCTACACGGATCCCGACGGGTCGGCGATCTCGAGCCCGAGCGCTCGGTACCTGCAGTGGCGCGCCGTCCTCACCGGGGCGGCCGCCTCGCCAACGCTGACGTCCATCTCCGCAGCCTACCTCCAGCGGAATGTCCGGCCGCAGGTATCGGCGATCACGGTGCATCCTCCGGGACTCGTCTTCCAGAAGCCCTTCTCCACGGGCGAGGCCGAAATCGCGGGGTTCGACGGGCCAACACCCGACCAGCAGCTCGCGGGCCAGACGCCCGGCGGGCAGGGTCTCGGCCGGCGCGTGTACCACAAGGGGCTACAGACGTTCGCGTGGCGGGCTGACGATGCAAACGGTGACATGCTCGCGTTCGACGTCCAGTACCGGCGCGAGAGCGACACCGAATGGAAGACGCTCGCGTCCGAGCTGACCGACTCCATCTACGTCTGGGACACCTCGAGTGTGCCGAACGGCACCTACGTCGTGCGCATCGTGGCCTCTGATCTCCCCTCCAACCCGCCGCCGACGGCGCTCCGGGGCGAGCTCGAAAGCGAGAGCTTCGACATCGACAACACGGCGCCGACCGTAACGTTTGGCACGGTCCGCCTGGACGGGGCCCGACTTGTCGTGCCGTTCGAGGTGCGGGACGCCGACACCGCGCTCCGACAAGTGGAGTACTCGGTCGAGGCTCAGCAGTGGCAGCCGGTATTCCCGGTTGACGGCATGCTTGATTCGCGCGTCGAGCAGTTCGAGTTGAGCCTCGACGGTGAACTGGCCGGCCGGACCCTGGTTGTTCGCGCCACCGACGCGATGAACAACGTGGGAACCGGACAGGCAGTGCTGCGGTAGGGCGCGAACGCCGACCGCCGCGCTGGCAGGGCGAGATGCGCGTGGCGGCGTCAGGCGGTGGCGGAGGGACGGGCGCTCGATTTCGCGCCGGCCGACGGGCGCGCGGGGCGGTCCTGCAGCGTCGGCCGCTTCGTCCCCGGCGCGACGGACCGGCCAGCGCCACCACGGCCCGTTGGCACCCGCAACAGCTCGTAGTCGAGCTTGCCTGTACCCGACGTCGGGGACAACACCCACACCATGCTCACCGCGATCGGCGCGCCACGCGGCTCGGCCGGCGAGAACTGCGCTCGGGACGCGGCCTCGAGCATTGCGAGGACCACCTCGGGGGTGACACCGAGCGCCCGGCCCTGCTCGGCCGCCAGCGCCTGGACGCTCTGAATCCGCCCCTCGCGGGTCACGGCAGCCGCCAGCGCGAAGACAGCCTCCTCACCCATGGCCACATCGGCCGCCCGGGCGGACCCGTCGTCGAACCCGGACACGGGCGACCGGGTGGTGCTGGCCAGGTGCGAAATCATCCCTGCCAGCGACTCAGGGTGCTCGCGGCTCGCGGCCTGCAGGACGCCCATCGCGCCCAGCAGACAGACGACGGTGGCCGCGGTCGCGCCAAGCGCCGGCCACACGAGGTGCATGTCGTCGAAGACGTCGCGGAGTCGCGCGCGCCACGACAGGCGCTCTTCGACCCGCACGCGCTCGAGCATCAGGGCCGGCATGTGGCTCTCGGCGTGTGCCGCCACCGGCAAGCTCGTCGCGGCCTCGCGCATGAGCCGCCCGAGCTCGAGGATCTCGGCCGACTCGATGGCGCACGCCACGCATTCGCGCAGGTGCGCCTGGACGGCAATCTGGTCGTCGATGCCGAGCTCCCCGTCGTGGAACTCGGCAAGCAACTCTCGCATCGACTCGCAGCGTCCGGGCTGCATCATGGCCGGACCTCCCGCAGTTGCGCGCGCAGCGCCTGCCGCGCCCTCGTGAGTCGGGACTTCACGGTGCCCACCGCCACGTCGAGCGAAAACGCGATCTCCTCGTAGCTCATGCCGTCAATCTCACGCAACACCATGGCCGTCCGTTGCTCGAACGGCAGGGACTCCAGGGCCTGCCACAAACGGTTGGCCATCTCCTTACGCGCAAACACGCGGTCCGGGAGCTCGGCATCGCCGGGCTGACGAAGGTCGCCGTATTCGAGCAGGTGCTGGTCGAGCGACTTGTGATCCTTCCGCCGGCGTCGGTGCCAGAACCGCTGGCGGTTGCGGGCCTGGTTGACCACGATCCGATAGATCCACGTGCGAAGCGCCGACTGGCCACGGAACCCCTGGATGGTGCGGAACACCCGCAGGAACACTTCCTGGGAGAGATCGAGGGCCTCGTCGCGGTCGCCGAGCAAGTGCAGCCCCAGCTGAAAGACCATGCGCTCATGGCCGGCCACGAGGGCGGCGCAGGCGACGTCCTCACCGGCGGCACAGCGCTCGATGAGCGCTGTCTCGTCGCCGCTGACGTCAGACCACTCGAGGGCTCCGGCGTCCTTCATCACGCTTCCGGGCTGGCAAGCACTCCCATAGGCAGTCTAACAAGCAACTGGACGCCTGTCACGCACCGGATGCACGTGCTCCTCATCATCTCAGTTACTTAGAACCCGAAAGCGCCCGAAAGTTCCGCTTGTTTGCTACCATTGCGGGCGATCGACCTTTCCATGCGCAGGCCCTTCCTGTTCGCTCTGCTCGTCGCGGGCGCAGCCGTTGCCGCCGCCCTCGCCTGGACCGCGGTGGCCAGCGAGCAGGAGTACCAACGGCAAATTCTGGCGGGTGACCGGGCCTTGGCCGCGGACCTGCCTTACCCCGCTCTGGAGGCCTACTCCGGCGCCATCGCCATCCAGCCCGACTCGATGCTCGCGCACCTGAAGCGCGGGATCACCTATCAGGCCCGTGGCGAACTCGACGAGGCGCTGCGTGATCTGCGTCGCGCCGGCGAACTCGATCCCGCCGCCACCCAGCCCCTCGAATTCACCGGTGACGTATATGCGGCGCTGCAGCGCTACGACCGTGCCGCCGACCAGTATGCGGCGTTCCTGGCTCTCGACGATCGTTCAGCGAGGGTGTTCTACAAGCTGGCTCTCGCGCGCTATCGACACGGCGATGCCGGCTCCGCGCTCGCGCCATCCCGGGAGGCGCTCGCGCTCGAACCGGCCATGGTCGAGGCGCAGTACCTGCTGGGCGTCTGCCTCCGCGATACCGGCCAACTCGACGAGGCGCAAGAGGTCCTCGAGGCCCTCGTTCGGACGACGCCCGGCATGCTGCCCGCAAGGGAAGCGCTGGCGGACCTGTACGTGATCCGCGGTGATCATCGCCGCGCGCTGGATCAACTGGAGGCCCTGGCCACCCTCGAGCCCAACCGTCCCGAGCGGCCCATCGCCGTCGGTCTGGCGCACGCTCGCGCGGGACGACAGGACGCGGCGGTCGTTGTGTTGAGCCAGGCGATCGAGCGGTTTCCCGAAGCCCCGAGGGTGTATGCGGCGATCGGACAGGTCTGGCTCGACGCCGCCGAAGCACACGGCGACCGCGTTGCGCTCGGCAAGGCCCTGGAGGCGCTGACCATGGCGGCGTCGCGCGCGGATGCGGGTGGCGCCACGTTCATGCTGCTCGGTCGCGCATGGCTGCTGGCCGGCGACGTCGACAGCGCCGAGCGGTACCTGCGGCAGGCCGTGTCACGCCTCCCGGCACCGCCGGAGGCCTACCGCCACCTCGCCCTCGCGGCCGAGAGACTCGGGCGCATTGATGAGGCGCGAAATGCCCTCCTGCGCTACGCCGCACTCGTCGGCGATGAGCAGCCACTCGCCGCCGTCTCGGCTCAGATCGCGGACTTCTCCGCGAGGCTGGACGATCCCTACACCGCGGCGCACTGGCTCGACCGCGCCCTGGACGAAGCGGGCCCCACGCTGCCGCTGCTCGC
>CAZNOC010000262.1:0-5750 GCA_964574545.1 uncultured Bifidobacteriaceae bacterium
CACGGCGGCCACGTGCGCGTCGGTCCCCGCCGGTGCGGCGCCCGTGGCGCCGGCCACGCCGAGGCGCGCCGCGACGGCCCTGGCGAAGGCGCCCACCTGGCTCGCCTTGAGCGGCACACGGTGATCCGCGCGCCCGCCAGTCACCGATGGCATCGGCTCGACGATGTAGAGGCGGTTGAGGCGGTCGGCGTCGGTGCCGATGCGGCGGCGGGCGGAGAAGCCTCGCGCCGCGTGCAGGTTCGCGGCGTTGCCTGCCGAGAGGAAGTCGGCGTCGAGCGAGAGCACGACATCCGCGGCTTCGAAGTCGTACACAGGCTCGACGTAGTCGCCGAAGGCCTGCCGCGCGCCAGCGCGCGCGTGGTCACGCGGCAGCGGCTCCCACTGGATCCATCTGGCCGCGGGGTACTCCGCGAGGACCTGCTGAATCTGCCACGCGAGCGTCGGCGAGTTGACGGTCTCGGTGAGGATGCGGAAGCCCGCGCCGCCGGTGGCCGACTGGGCCGAGAGGCTCGCGCGCATCGCGGACACGAAGGCGCTCCAGGGACGGATCTCGCCGAGGTGCGTAATCGACGTCGATCGATCCGGATCGTAGAGCGTGAGAACCGAGGCCTGCGCAAAGAGGTCGGTGGCGCCCCGGCCCGCCGGATGCTCCGGGTTGCCTTCGATCTTGGTCGGACGGCCCTCGTGGGTCTCGACGAGCAGGCCGGTGGCGACACCCCCGAGCGACATGGCCGTCGCGTAGAACAGGGGTTTGCCCGGAATGAGCTGCTCGGGCTGCCGCACGTAGGGCACGATGAGTTCGGTCGGCTGGACCGTGCACGCCGTGGCGCCCGCGAGGGCCAGCGACGCGCCCATCAGCTTCAGGAACGAACGCCGGCCGACCGGGTCGAGCCACTCCGACGCGTGCGCGGGAAACTCCCGGTGGAGGTACTCCTGGAACTCGGGCGTCTCGGCGACGGCCTCGAGGCTCCGCCACGGCTGGCGGCCGTCGGCGTCGAGAAGCCGCGCGCGAATGGCGGTCAGATCAAGTTGCTCTGCACTCATCGGTCGATTGTCCGTCCCCGCGTGATGGGCGTGTGCGTCACCGAAGCGTTCCCGTCGCCGCCTACCGGTGGCAGGCCGAACAGCTGGTCAAGCTGGCGCTGCCGGCGATGTTGTATTCCTTCACGAGCGCGGACCCGATCTCGGTCTGGCTGGCGGCGGGCTGGTATCCCATCGTGAACACCTCGGCCCGCGGGCGGACGAACTGTTCCGGATTGCGGTGGCACTCGAGACACCACTCCATCTGGAGGGATGCCGTCTGCAGCATCAACGGCATTCTGTCCACGCGGCCGTGGCAGGTTTCGCAGCCGACACCCTTGGCCACGTGGATGCTGTGGTTGAAGTAGACGAAGTCGGGAAGGTCGTGGACGCGGATCCACTGCATGGGCCGGTCCTCGCGGAAGCTCGCGCGGATCGGCTCGAGATAGGGACTGTCCGACCAGATCTGCGAGTGGCAGTTGATGCACGTCTTCGTCGGCGGGATGCCGGCGGACGCGGCCACTTCAACCGAGGTGTGGCAGTAGCGGCAGTCGATGCCGATGCCTCCCACATGGTGCTGGTGACTGAACTGGACGGGCTGCGCCTTGAACTGGTTCGCGGCGGTGACGAAATCGGACCGCTGAATCACCCCGACCGCCCATCCCAGCGCGAGGAGGGTGAAGAGGAGAGTGAAGATGCTGGCCTTGGACCACGCGTTGGCGCTTCGATTGAAGATCTGCGACATGTCCCTGCTGCTCGTTCACCGGCCCCGCGACGCGCAGGCGCACACGGCCGGGCCGAAGCCCCACCTCAGGGCCGAGCACTCCCCCTTCACGCTCGCGACTGCGGAGCGAACAGAGCCGGTTCCGACACTGTGCCGAGGAAGGCCAGGCGGCCACACTGCGGCCACACAACGAAGCCACAGGACGATAGTTGTGAAAACTTTCGCAAGCAGGTTGTATCACGAATGGTGGGGTGAGGGTCAACTTGGCAAAGGCCGCACGGGGCCGGTTCCCGAAGGCGTCAACGGAGGCCCACGCAGACAACAGTCGCCTCGGCTCCGAGACACCGATCGCTCACCCAATCAAGTTCATCAATATCTAGTATTGGGTCATTCGACAAAACCGCTAGATGAGGTAGCTTGGTCTTTCTCGTTCGGCTGGTCAGTCGTTGACCCGGCCGCCTCTGGGCCTTCTCCGTGCCCTTGACAGAGTGGCGTATCCGGCGGATAACCGACGCAGGTTGCCGATGCTGTCTCCCATTGCCGACGCGCCACGCACCCTGGCCCTGACCGTCGCCGTGGTCCTGGCCGTGCTGGGGGCGACCGGCACGCCAGCGGCGTCCGGCCAACCATCGACCACACCTGCGGTCGGCGCGGTGTCGCCAGGGGAGTCTGCGACGCTGACGCGGCTCGCCGCGGCTGCCCGCGAGAGCATGGCGACACCCGGCCTCGCGGTCGCGATCTCGCGCGGTGACGACGTCGTGTGGTCCGGCGGTTTTGGACAGGCCGATGTCGAGAACGACGTCCCGGTGCGTCCGGACTCGGTGTTTCGCATCGCATCGATCTCCAAACCGATGGCGGCCGTCGCCGTGATGCAGCTTGTCGAGCGCGGGCGTGTCTCCCTGGACGAGCCGATTCAGCGGTACGTGCCGGCGTTCCCCGACAAGGGCGAACAGGTCGTGACCGTTCGCCACCTGCTGACACACACCTCAGGCATCCGTCACTACCGGGCCGGAGAGATGGAAAGCCGGGAGCCACACGCCACGCTCGCCTCGGCCATCGGGATCTTCAAGGACGATCCGCTCCTCTTCGCGCCGGGCACGCGGTACCTGTATTCGACCTACGGCTACAATCTGCTCGCCGGCGTTGTCGAGCGCGCCTCGGGGCTGAGCTTCGGCGAGTACCTGCGCACGCGCGTCTGGGAGCCGTCGGGCATGCGCGCCACGAGTCTGGAGTTGCCGCATGAAATCGTCCCACGCCGTGCGCGCCAATACATACGAGGCGGAGGCACTCCACCGCTCCGGAATGCTCCGTACGCGGACCTCAGCATCAAGTGGGCGGGAGGCGGGATCATCTCCTCGGCGCCGGATCTGGCGCGCTTCGACATCGCGCTGACGCAGGGACGGTTGCTCCGGCCGGAGACGATGACGGCCATGCAGGTACCGGCGCGGCTGGCGAACGGATCGCAGACCGGCTACGGCCTGGGTTGGATGGTGTTCCGTGACGATCAGGGCCGGAACTGGGTGGCACACAGCGGCGGCGCCACCGGCGGGACGACATACCTGCTCCGCGACCCGGCGCGGCGCATTGCCGTCGCCGTCCTGACAAATGTCGGCAACGCCGGCAATCTTCGCGAGCTGGCCCTCGCGCTGGCCCGCGTGGTGTCGCCGGCGCCAACGGGAACGAGGCAGTAGAGGCCTCACGAGTCCGGGTCTGGTTCGGCAGGCGCGCCGCTCGAGCGCGTGGGCTCGGGCCGACCATCGCGGAGCGCGAGCCCACGAGCGAAGCGAGCCCCCAGAAATGTCCGAACGCAAGTACCGACAGAGCGGCTACCAGGATGACGGCGGTCGCAAGGGCGATCGCAAGGGCCCGGAAGGACAGAAGCGGCCGGATCGACCGCCGGGTGCGCCAGCCGGGACGCGCCGCCTGTCATCGGAGGGCGCGAAGAACCCCCGGATGATGGGCTACCGCGAGGTGGCGAAGTGCGCGAGCTGCGCCAGCCCCGTGGATGCCGAGATCCTCTCGCTGAGCAAGTGCGCCCGTTGCGGGCAGGCCCTCCGATCGTGCGTGCAGTGCCTGCACTTCGACTCGGGCGCCAGGCTCGAGTGCACCCAGCCCATCACGGCGCGCGTCTCGCCCAAGGACGCGCCGAACGACTGCACGTTCTTCACGCCCCGCACGTCGTGGGAGCGCGAGACCTCCTCCGCCAGCACCCCCACGAGCGCGTCGAGTGCCAAGAAGGCGTTCGACGATCTCTTCAAGATCTAACGGTGTTCGACTTCGCTCGACCGGGGCACCGAGACCTATAATGGAGGGATGCCCCTTCTCTCCTCGGCCGACGAACAGCTCCTCAAGCAGCACCTCTCGACCATCTCCAAGGAAGTGACCCTGCTGCTCTTCACCCAGACGTTCGGCGGTTCCGAAACCGGTCCGCTGGCCAAACAGGTTCTGGACGAGCTGGCGGCTCTCAGCGAGAAGATCACCGTTGTCGAGAAGAACTTCGTGCTCGACACCGACGACCTGGCCAGGTACGGCATCGACAAGTCGCCCGCCATCGTGGTGCTCTCCGACGGTGAGGACACACGCTTCCGGATGTATGGCGCGCCTTCGGGTTACGAATTCGTGCCGCTCGTCGAGGCAGTGCTGCTGGCCGGCACGCACGAGCTCGAACTCGAAGAGACCACGCTGGCCCTGCTGGCGACCGTGGACACGCCGATGCACCTCCAGGTGTTCTCGACACCCACTTGACCGCACTGCCCCAGGGCGGTCGTCCTGGCTCAGAAGATGGCGTTCGCCAACCCGCACATCACCACCTCGGCGATCGAGGCCACCGAATTCATGGAGTTGACGCGCCGCTACCAGGTCACCGGCGTTCCGAAGACCATCGTCAACGAGACGGTGGAGATCATGGGCGCGTTGCCGGAGGGCATGTTCGTGCGTGCCGCCCTGCAGCTGCCGGACGAGGACGCGCCGGCGACGTAGAGGGTCGAACACAGGGAGATCGGTGCATGTGTCTTCGTGCCGCCGCGTTCGTCGTCGCCGTCGCATCCCTTCTGGTCGCCGTCAGCGCGGACAACGCGCACGGGCAGGCCAGGCGCGTCTACGTGTCGGTGGACATGGAGGGCATCAGCGGCATTTCTGGATCCGACCAGCTTTCCGCCGGTCAGGCCGAGTACGGGCGATCGCGCAGGCTGATGGCGGAGGACGCGAACGCGGTCGTCCGTGGAGCGTTCGCCGGCGGTGCCACCGAAGTCCTCATCAACGATTCACATGGCAGTCAGCGGAACCTGTTGCCGGAGGATCTCGATCCACGGGCGCGGCTCATCAGTCACAGCTTCAAACGTCACGGAATGATGGAAGGGCTCGACGACACATTCGACGCCGTCATCTTCGTGGGTTATCACGCCAAGGCCCAGGCCCCTCGCGGGCTCTTCGCGCATACCGGGTCGGGCGTGGTGCGCGACCTCCGCATCAACGGTCAGTCCGTCGGCGAGGGCGGCATGAACGCCGCCCTGGCCGCCTGGCACGGCGTTCCGGTGGTGATGGTGACGGGTGACGATGCGGCGATCGAGGAGCTGAAGGGTGTCGTGCCGGCGATCCGGGGGGTCGTGGTGAAGCGGGCGATCAACACGCGTGCCGTCGAGCTCGTGCCGCTCGAACAGGCCAGGCGCGAGATTGAGGCTGCTGCGCGCGAAGCCGTGGCTGCCGCGGCCCCTGGCGCGCGGCCCGCGCCGGACCGTCAGCCGCAGTACCGAGTGGAGCTGCAGTACAACAACTTCACCTATCCCGAAGTCGCGACCGCCTTCGCGGAGATCCAACTCGCCGCACCAGACACGGTCGCGTTCACACGCTCCACGATGCCCGAAGCGTACCGTCTGATCCGGGTTCTGTACCGGTTCATCAATCCAGACTAGTCTAGGCCTCGTGGCGTCCGTGCGAGCCGTTACTCCACCGGACGCCAGCGTCCGCCCTCCAGCCTGAACCGCGTCTCCTCCGGCACTTCCCATCC
>CAZNOC010000263.1:0-5707 GCA_964574545.1 uncultured Bifidobacteriaceae bacterium
AGCGCGAAGCTCGCATACGAGAAGAGCATCGCCGAGACGTGCGTCCAGAACATCGGGCTCTCGAGGATCGCCGACCGCGGCTCCACCCCCGGCGCCCCGAGCGCCGGCACGAGCTGCAGGGCGATGACGATGGGGAGCACGAACACCCCCATGCCGCGCTCGTCGGAGGCCATCTCCGTGTAGAGGTACGCCAGCACGAAGAGCCAGACGAACGTCGAGATGGCCTGCGTCGTTCCGGCGAACGGCACATGGCCGATCTCCATGGTCTGCATGCCGATGACGAAGGCATGCGCGAGCGCTCCGGCGCCGAGCAGCGTCGTGGCCGCCCTGCCGACGGCCGGGGAGCGGCCCGCGAAGTGCGTGGCGTACGCCGCCGCGGCGAGGACGTAGAAGGCGAGTGGGAAGCCCTGCAAGGGTTACCTGATCGACTGTATCAAGGAATTCCTGCGCTTTCGATGAGATGACCGGCCCCGGACTCCGGGCCGTTCCGACGGAACGGCCCCACTACGCCTCACCAGGCCCCGCCATCAATTCGACGTCGGGGCGTAGTAGCCCCGCTTGGTGCGCGCCGTCAGGCCTGGCCGTGCCACCTGGACGACGAGGCGGCGCCACGCGCCGTCACGGCGCGGGTTCTTCGAGACGTAGCCGATCGTGTACTGGCTCGACAGCTCGTCGGCGATCTGGCCGTAGATGCCCGCCAGTTCCTCGGCCCGCTGGACGAAGATGCCGCGCCCGCCGGTTTCCTGGGACAGCTGGCGCAGGACGAACTCCGCTTCGCGGAACCCGCGCGCCGCCGCGGCGTCACGGGGCTGCAGCCCGATGGCGTAGATCGCGGTCTCCGATCGCTTTGCCAGCTCGAGCACTTCCTCGAAGCCGACAAGGCTCGACGTGTCCTCTCCGTCCGACAGCAGCACGATCGCCTGCCGGCGTACATCGTCGCTCGTCGTCGCCCTGATCTTCGCCAGTTCCTTCAGCGAGATGTACAGCGCGTTGTAGAGCGAGGTCGAGCCGCCGGCGGCGGTGGTACGGATCGCCCGCTCGAGCGCGTCGGCGTCGTTCGCGAAATCCTGAGCGATCTCGACGCGGCTGTCGAAGTCCACCACCTGCGCGAGGTCCTGCGGACGAAGACGCCGGGCGAAGCCGATGGCCGCCTCGTGCGCGACGCCCATGCGCTGCTCCATGCTCGCGCTCGAGTCGATGAGGAGCGACAACGCGATCGGCTGGTTGATGCGCGTGAAGAACGTCAGGTCCTGCATGGCGCCGTCCTCGAAGATCGAGAACTCCGCCTGCGACAGGTCCGTCATGTAGCGGCCCTGCTGATCGACGACCGTCACGTTGAGCGACACGATATCGACGCCCGTCCGGAAGATCTGCTGGGACGGGTCCGCCGGCGGCTGGCCGGCGCTCACCGTCACCGCGGCGGCCACGACCGAGGCCAGGATCGACGCCGATCGCGGTCGCATGACGTCAGCCGCCCTTCTGTCCACGGGCGGGCGTCGCACGCGCCTCCATGCCTGGCGTTGTCATCGTCACTTCGAGGCGGCGGGGGGGAATGAGCGTCTGGGGCCGCCCATAGACCACGCGGTACTGGTGCGTCAGGACGGCGGCGAGTTCCCGCATGCGGCCTTCGTAGGCCTGGCTGGTCAGGACGTCGAGGCGCAATCCCCCCGAGTCCCGAACGCCACGGTCCAGGACCGTCGCACGGTTCTGCACCCGATCGTCGCCGAAGGAGCCGCCTGACTGCGTCCAGACGACGGCGTGCAGCGCGGCGCCGCTCTCGGCGACGGCCTCGAGCACCTGCGAGTAGTGGACGTCGCTGAACTCCAGGTGCTCGGCCGCCAGCAGCACGATGGCGGCGCGTTCCGATTCGCGCCGGGCCACGCCGCGCGCGGTCTCGACGATGCCGTCGAGCAGGGTGGCGCCGCTGCCGGGGACGGCGAAGATGCGGTTGATGGCGGCGGACAGCGACGCGGGCAGCGTCGTGTAGTCCGCCAGGATGGTCGGACGGTCGGCCACGGAGACGAGCGCCGTGGGTCCCAGGCCCTCCGTGCCTTCGGTGAAGGCCGTCAGGGCGCGCCGGATGTCGGCGATGGCGTTGGTGCTGGCGGCGCTGTTGTCCACGATCACGGCGAGGGTCATGGGATCGGTGGCACGTGTGACGCGCAGCACCTCCCGCGCGACCCCGTCCTCCCGCACGATGATGTCCCCGGGGTCTGGCGGGTCGGTGACGGGCGCGCGGGAGTTCGCGTCGTACACGCTCACGTAGATCACCCGCTCGAGCGCCTGGCCGGAGAGGGTGGCGGCAAGCGCCAGGACGGTGGCGGTCCCGAGGAAGAGTCGGGCGACCGAAGGGATGAAGGTCATCAGGAGTCCACCAGGCACCCGAGGGGGGCTCCGGCCCCCGGCGGGCGACCTGCGCGGACCGGGCGCCGGGAGCCGAAGGCCGAGAGCCGAACGCCGGCAACAGGCGCGGCGCCTGTCATGGCAGTATAGCAACCGCCCCGACTACACTGAAACCATGCCCCGGCTCCCGAAGGCCGACACGCTCAAGATCGTGGGCCAGCTCAGCACCGTGGGGCTGTCGTTCGTGTTTGCCATCGCGATGGGGTTCGGCGGGGGCCTCTGGCTCGACGGCCAGCTGGGAACGAAGCCCTGGCTGGCCATGCTTGGGTTCGTTGTCGGGCTTGCGGCGGGTGTGCTGAACGTGGTGCGCATCATGAAGGGCATCACCCACATGGAACAGGACCGCGCCCGGGCCGCCTCCGTGGAGCGTCCCCAGCCACCTGAGTCCAGAGGGTGACGCCCGAACCCGCGGGCGCGAACCCTGGACCCGCGACGAGGGCGACGATGGAGGCTGACCCGACCCTGAAGCGCCTGGAGCGCAATGCGCTGGTGGTGCTGGGGGTGATGGCGGCGGGGGCGGGTCTCGCGCGTCCCGGGGACCTGACCCTGGCCCTGGGGGTGCTTGGGGGAGGGGGGCTGTCGGCCCTGAGTTACCTGGCGATCCGGTCCGGGGTGCGGTCCGGGCTGGGGCCGGCGGAGGCCGGGGTGCGGCGTCGATCGCTAGTGAAGTATTTCACAAGACATGCTATTCTTGCGCTGGCTGCCTACGGTATGATGGTGCGTTTGCACCTCGACCCCTTGGGGATGCTGCTGGGGGTGTCGTCGCCCGTCATCGCGGCGGGCATCGAAGCGGCCCGCTCCCTGAGGTCGGCGTGACCTGTTGATTTCGTGATGTGGTGATCTTGCGATCTGGGTCTGGCGATCTGGAGATCCAGGAATCTATCTTGTGATGTGGCGTTCGGAGAACGCGTGCTGAGGAGGCGTTAGCTGTGAGCACCCGACGGACCGTGTTGGCTTCGTTCTTTGTGTTTCTCGCCATGGGCGCGGTGTCGCCCGCGTTTGCGCAGGAGGCGGGCGTGTCGCCCGACAGCAGCCTGGTGATGTGGTCGATCATCACCGCCGGCTTCGCCCTGGCAATCGCCGCGGCGTTTGGATCGCTCGGGCAGGGCAAGGCCGTCGCGTCGGCCTCCGAAGCGATTGCGCGGAACCCCGGTGCGGCGGGCGACATTCGCGGCGCGCTGATCCTGGGGCTGGTGCTGATCGAGTCGCTCGTGATCTACGTGCTGCTGATCTCGCTGATCCTCTTCTTCATCAAGCCGTTCGGCGGCTAGCCTCGCCAACGCTCCCGAAGGGAGCGCAGGCGGGCGGGCACCACCGACAGCGCCGTGGCCGGCAGGCCGTGGCGCTGTTCGTCGTTTTCGGCACTTCGTGATCTGACCCTCCGTGACCCGCCTCCGCTTCACCGCCCTCGACGTGCTCCTCATCCTGATGGTCGTCATCTGGGGGGCCAACTTCTCCGTCATCAAGTACGCGCTGCGCGACTTCCCGGCGCTCGTTTTCAACGCCCTCAGGCTGATCGTCGTCGCGGTCCTGTTCCTCGGCGCGATCGCCGTCGAGCGCCAGCGTTCGGGCCCGGGCACCGGCTTCACCCGCGAGGAGTGGATCCGGGTGGCAATGCTCGGCGTGCTGGGGCACACCATCTACCAGTTGTGCTTTGTGGGAGGGCTCGCACGCACGAGCGTGGCCAACAGCTCGCTCATCTTCGGGTGTTCGCCGATCGCGGTGGCACTGATGGCCGCGGCGGCCGGCCACGAACGCGTCACGTGGCCGCGTTGGGCCGGGGCCATCCTTTCCTTCATCGGCCTCTACTTCGTGGTCGGCCGCGGCGCGCGCCTCGAGGTCAACTCGCTGACCGGCGACGGGCTGATGTTTGCGGCGATGCTCTGCTGGGCGCTCTACTCGGTCGCGTCGCAGCCGCTGCTGCGGCGCCACTCGCCGCTCGTGCTGACGGGGTGGTCCACGGCGATTGGCGCCACGGTCTACACGCTGCTGGCCGTCCCGGCGTTCGTGGCGACGGACTGGAGCGCCATTTCGACGACCAGCTGGCTGCTGATGTTCTTCTCGTCGGTGTTCGCGCTCGGGGTGGCGTACCTGATCTGGTACACGGGCGTGCAGCGGATTGGGTCCACCCGCACGTCGGTCTACAGCAACTTGACGCCGGTGGTGGCGATGGTCGTGGCCTGGATCTGGCTCGCCGAGCCGATCGCCCAACCCCAGGTGATCGGCGCCGTCGCCATCCTCTCGGGGATCTTCGTGACGCGCTTCGCGCGGGGATAGAGGAACCTCGACTCCCCCGGCGCCTTGACGGGAACCGGCCCGTTTGGCTCGCACCCCTCCACGGGGAGGCAGGCCGAGCCTCCCAGAACGGTCGTTCGGTTCTGCCCCTCCTATCAGTCGGTCGTCCCCGAATGGCGCTTGCTCATCCACCCTGAGTTGAGCTATAAACGCAGCTACGCCAAGGTGAGTCCTCGGTTTACCCGCATTTGTTCCGGTCCGGGGCGCCCACGCCCCGGGTCGCCGTCTTTGTTCCGTGTCATGACCTCGCGCGCGTCGTCAAGCTTCGTTCGTCATATCGGTCATCTCGCTGTTATCCCGTTTGTTTCGTCGCTTCGTCGCTTCGTCGTTTCGCGTCGTTCGTGGATGTTGAAGCCGTGTCCGGGCACTTCGCCAGGGCGCTCTGGCTTGATTGTTGGCGTGCCTTGACGTCTTCACGGCGCGCCGTCTGAGGAGAATGGTATGCATCAGCGTGTATTGACAGGGTGTCTGATGGTCGCGGCCCTGTTGCTTCTGTCCCCACAGGTGTGGGCGCAGGGCGGCGGCGCCAGCGCGACGGGTACGATTCAGGGACGTGTCGCCGATACGAGCGGCGCGGTCCTGCCCGGTGTGACGGTGACGGCGCAGAGCCCGTCGATGATCGGGCTCCAGACCACCGTCTCGTCCGAAAACGGGAACTACCGGTTCCCCGCGGTGCCGCCCGGCACCTACGTGCTCACCTACGAGCTGCCCGGGTTCAACACGGTGCGGCGCGAGAACATCCAGATCACGCTGGGGTTCACGGCCAACATCAACATCGAGCTCGCGCTGGCCACCCTGGAAGAGACCGTCACGGTGACGGGCGAGTCGCCGGTCATCGATACGACGGCGACGCGCGTCGTGCAGAACTTCAAGCTGGACCAGCTCCAGTCGATCCCGAACGGGCGCGACATGTGGGCGCTCCTCGCGGTGACGCCGTCGGTGCAGATGACGCGCATCGACGTGGGCGGCAACCGCGCCGGCACGCAGACCGGCTACTCGGCGTACGGCT
>CAZNOC010000264.1:0-2814 GCA_964574545.1 uncultured Bifidobacteriaceae bacterium
TCGACATGGGCTTCCTGCCAGGCCGGTGGCTGTTGCGCGCCGAGGAGGCGCACGCGTCGATGCAGATGGTCGAGGCGTTTCCCGGCGTCTGGCTTCCGGATGCGATCGACATGCGGTTCCGCCTGATGAGCGCCGCCGGGGGGATGGACGCCCAGTACGACATCCGCTACGACGACTACCGCCTCGCCGACGTCAAGGCGAGGATCGTGCCGTGATCGTCCGGTGCGCGCTCGTGCTGGCGCTCTTCGCGGGCGTGTCGCCGGTGGCGGCGCAGCCCGCCGGGGACGTGATCGCGCAGATCCGTGTGCACGGCAACCACACGACCCCCGACGCGGTGGTCCTCGAACTGGTGGCCCTCGAGATCGGCACCCCCGCCACCAGCCAGGCCCTCGAGGCGGCGCGGGAACGCGTCGAACAAAGCGGCCGGTTCGCCGCTGTTGAGGTGCGGCGACGGTTGGCGTCACTGGCGGATCCCACCCAGGTCATGGTGGTCGTGATGGTGACGGAACGTACGGGTGTTGCCGACGATGACCTCAGGCCGGGTCTCGGGCGGCGGGTCCGCGCCGCCGGGATGTGGATGCCCGTGCTCGCCTACGAGGACGGGTACGGCTTCACCTACGGGGCACGCGCCAGCTTCGTGGACCTCATTGGACCCCGCACGCGGGTGTCCACGCCGATCACGTGGGGTGGCGAGCGGCGGGCCGGTGTCGAGGTCGAGCGGACGTTCCCGAGCGGCCCGCTCTCGCGGGTCGTCGCCACGGCGGGCGTCACCCGCCGGGTGAACCCGTTCGACGAGATCGCGGATACGCGCATCGGCGCCCGCCTCCGAGCGGAGCACGCCTTCAGCCCGTGGCTGCGCATCGGCGGCAGCGTCCGGCGCGAGCGCATCTCATTCGAGGATCGTGACCAGGACCTCACGTCCTTCGGCATGGACTTCGTCGCCGACACCCGCATCGACCCGGTCTTCCCCAGGAACGCGGTCTTCGCGTCGCTCGGCTTCGAGCGATTGGGCTTCAGTGAGGCGTTCGCGTCAACCCGGTGGACGCTCGAGACACGCGGCTACGTCGGCCTGCCGGGGTCTTCGGTCCTGGCCGTGAGCGTCCACGCGTCGCGCGCCGACCAGCCGCTGCCGCGCTACGAGCGGGCGTTGCTCGGCGGCACCGCGAGTCTGCGCGGCACGCGCGCGGGGTTTGCGTCAGGCGACAACCTTGCCGCCGGCTCCATCGAACTGCGTGTCCCCGTCACGTCCCCGTTGTCGGTAGGCCGGCTCGGCGTCAAGGCGTTCCTCGATGCGGGCCGCGTGTGGAACGTGCGGGAGTCGATCCGCGACGAGCCGTTCACCCGCGGCGCCGGAGGCGGCGTCTTCTTCGGAGTGGCCGCCCTGACGGCCAACGTGGACGTCGGCCGCTCCGACGGCCGCACCCGCTGGCACGCCGCCCTCGGCGTGACGTTCTGAGGGCCAGGCCTCCCTCAGAGCACGAAGCGGCGGACGGCATGCGCCAGCCCGGCCTCGTCGTTGGTCCCGGTGACGTGCCACCCTCCGGCTCGGAGGTCCTCGGCGGCGTTCCCCATCACCACTCCCGTGCCCGCCCATTCAATCATGTCCCGGTCGTTGAAGTTGTCGCCGACGGCCATCACCTCGTCGCGGGCCACGCCCAGCAGGGTGGCAACCCTGGCGAGCGTCGCGCCCTTCGTCGTGCCAGACCCGCACACGTCCACGAGCGAGAAATCGCGGGCCGGGTACTCCGTCAGCGACACGGCGAGCTCGCCCGCCACGTCGAGCGTTTCGAGGTGTGCCAGCACCTCGCGCATCGCCTCGACACCCCCGTTGAACGCCACCTGCACTGGATCGTCGTCGAGGGCGCTCTCCAGCTCGTCAACCCCGGTGATGAGGTGGCGATTCCTCTCGCGGAACCCGCGGCGGTGCGGATGGTCCCAGTCCATCCGGTCGTAGACCATCTGGCCCGCGCCCGGACGGTCGAAGATCATCACGGTGTCCGCACGCCACCCCGTCGTGGCCGCCAGCACCTCGCGTGCCACACCCCGGGGCAGAAGCCGGCGCAGCAACGTCTCGCCGTCTCGCGTCCGGACGATGGCCCCGTTGTGGACGACGAGGGTGAGCGGGTCTGGCAGGCCCGTGAGCACCGGCAACGCAAAGGGAAAGCTCCGCCCGGTCACGACGACGATCTGCACCCCCAGTCTGGCGGCCTCTTCGAGCGCCCTCAGATTCTCGTGGGGCACGGCGCCCCGGCTGTCGAGCAAGGTGCCGTCGATGTCTATCGCGATCAGTTTGATCATGGGTCCGATGGGTCCGGCAGGTCCGAGGGGTCCGGCGGGTCCGAGGGGTCCGGCGGGTCCGTCATCCGATGCGCTTGACGAACGCGGCGTACCCGTCGGCCGTCCGGCCTCGGTAGTACTCGGCGAACTCGTTGCCCACGCTCTCGAGATGCGCCAGGTACCACGGGTCCTGGTACTCGGCCCGGATGTCGGGGAGCACATGGCGCAGGCGCTCCCAGACGAGCAGCAGCTCACGGCCGCTCTGGAAGAAGAGCTCCTTGTTGAGCACCCCGCTCGTCACAAACGACGCCACCAGGTCCCAGTAGCTCACCACCATGCGGTACGACGCGTTCTGGTCGGTTCCGCCGGGTGCGATCTTCTGCAGTTCTTCCCATGTCTTCACACGAAAACTCGCGGTGAACCAGGCGCGCGCCTCACGCATCCGGTCCTCGCGGCGCATCTCGTAGAGCCGGAGAATCAGGTTGGCATCGTCGTAGGTGGGTCGTGCGGTCATGAAGGCGCTCCTCGAAAGGCGGG
>CAZNOC010000264.1:2914-5702 GCA_964574545.1 uncultured Bifidobacteriaceae bacterium
CGGCGACAGGTTAGGATAGTAAGGCTATGAGCCCGTGGGATCAGTTTACCGGCGCCAACGCCGGGTACGTGTACGAACTGTACGAACGCTTCCAGCAGAATCCTGCCTCGGTCGATGAGGCGACGCGGAGGACCTTTCAACAGTGGAAGCCGACCGATCCGGACGCGGGACCCGGTGTCGGGCGCGCAGGCACGCTGCCGGCGCCGGATGCCGTCGAGGGCGCCGACCTCGGCGCGGCGGTCGCGAGCTTCAGTCTCGCCCTTTCGCTGCGCCGGTTCGGCCATCTCGACGCGCGGGTCGATCCACTGAACATCAACAACACCACGGACGATCCCGGTCTCCGTCTCGACACCTTCGGACTGACGCCCGACATCCTCCGGCGCCTGCCGGCCTCCGCGCCCGGCGGGCCGGCGGCCGACGGGGCGGCCAACGCGTTGGAGGTGATCGAGCGGCTGCGGCGCATCTACTGCGGCACGAGCGGCTACGACTTCAACCACGTGTGGGTTGCCGAGGAACGCGCGTGGTTGTGGCAGGCTGTGGAGTCCGGCCAGTTTCGCCCCGATCGAGACCCGATTGACTACCCGGAGCTCCTGGACCGCGTGACACAGGTCGAGGTCTTCGAGCGCTTCCTCCACCGCACCTTCCCCGGCAAGACGCGGTTCTCGCTCGAGGGGCTCGACATGATGGTGCCCATCCTCGACGAGATCATCTGCGACGCCGCCGCGTCAGGCGTCCAGCACGTGATGATCGCGATGGCGCATCGCGGCCGTCTGAACGTGCTCGCGCACATCCTGCAGAAGCCGTACGCCCAGATCCTCGCGGAGTTCAAGGACCCGCTGTTCACACGGACGTGGCGCATCGATCTGGGATGGATGGGCGACGTCAAGTATCACGCCGGCGCGCGCGCCGAGCGGAAGGCGGGCAACCTGCCCGAGTCGCTCGTCATCTCGATGCCGCCGAACCCGAGCCATCTCGAGGCCGTGGATCCCGTCCTGCAGGGCATGGCCCGTGCCGCAGCGACCGACGCCGGCGCGCCGGGCGCGCCCCGCTTCCGGAAGGAGGCCGTCCTCGGCATCCTGATCCACGGCGACTCGGCGTTCCCGGGCCAGGGCGTCGTCCCCGAGACCCTCAACCTGTCCCGGCTCGACGGGTACGAGGTGGGCGGGATGCTCCACATCATCGCGAACAACCAGCTCGGGTTCACCGCCACGCCCGAGGAGTCCTACAGCACGAGCTACGCGAGCGGCGTGGCCCGGGGGTTCAAGATCCCGATCGTGCACGCCAACGCCGACGATGCGGAAGCCTGCATCGAAGCGGCGCGCCTGGCGTGGGCGTATCGGGAGCGGTTCAAGCTCGACTTCATCATCGACCTCGTGGGCTACCGGCGCCACGGGCACAACGAAGGTGACGAACCGACGTTTACCCAGCCCGTGATGTATCAGGCCATCGCCGCCCAGCCGACGGTGCGGGAAAAGCTTGCCCAGATGCTGGTTGAGCGCGGTGTCGTCGATCCGGCGGTGCCAGACGAGCTCGTGCGGAAGCAGATGGCCGTGCTCGAGGAAGCGTACGCGGGGCTGAAACCCGAAGAAGACTACGTCCCGCCAGCGGCGGTCACGCCGCCGAGCGGCGCCGCGGCACGCATGCGCACCGCGATGCCCTTCGAGGAACTGGCTGCCATCAATGCCGCGCTCCTCGAGGTGCCGGACGGCTTCACCGTGCACCGGAAGCTGGAGCGCGGTCGGGACCGGCGTCGCGCCACCTTCGACAGTCCCGACGAACGCTCCGTGGACTGGGCCGCGGGAGAGGAACTGGCGCTCGCGTCGATCCTGACGCAGGGCATCCCGATCCGCTTCACCGGCGAGGATGTGGGGCGCGGCACGTTCAGCCACCGGCACGCCGTGCTGCACGACTCGGTCACAGGCGCGCGACACGTGCCGCTCCAGGCATTCCGGGCCGCGCGTGCGTCCTTCGAGATCCACAACAGCGCGCTTTCCGAGAACGCCGTGCTTGGCTTCGAGTTCGGCTACAACATCCAGGAGCCGCATCGCCTGGTGCTCTGGGAAGCGCAGTACGGCGATTTCATCAACGGCGCCCAGGTGATGCTGGACGAGTTCATCACCTCGGGCCGCGCGAAGTGGGGGTTGACGCCGTCGCTCGTCATGCTCCTGCCCCACGGGTACGAGGGTCAGGGGCCGGATCACTCGAGCGCCCGGCTCGAACGGTTCCTGCAGGCGGCCGCGGACCTCAACATCCGTGTGGCCAACTGCACCACGGCCGCGCAGTACTTCCACCTGCTGAGGCGCCAGGCGCTGCTGCTGGCCACCGATCCGCTGCCGCTCGTCGTGCTGACGCCGAAGAGCCTCCTGCGCCACCCGTTCACGGCCTCCACGCCACGCGAACTGTCGGAGGGCCGCTTCAACCCGGTCCTCGACGACCCGGACGTGACGCACCCGGGCAAGGTGCGGAGGCTCGTGTTGTCCAGCGGAAAGATCCACGTGGACCTCGCCACGAGCGAACTGCGCCAGAACAACGCCAGTGTCGCACTGGCCCGTGTCGAACAGCTCTACCCGTTTCCCACCGATCAGCTCTCCGAGGTGCTGGACCGGTATCCGAAGCTCCGAGACGTCTGCTGGGTCCAGGAGGAACCAGAGAACATGGGGGCGTGGGAGTTCGCGCGCCCGCTCCTGGAGGAGCTCATCGACGGCCGCTGGCCGCTGCGGTACATCGGCCGTGTCCGCAACTCGAGCCCCTCGGAGGGCTCGGCGGCATGGCACCAGGTCAACCAGCG
>CAZNOC010000265.1:0-5681 GCA_964574545.1 uncultured Bifidobacteriaceae bacterium
CTAGTCGCCGGCTATTCGTTGTTGTTGTCGGCCGCGCGGAGCGTCGTGTCGGGGAAGAGGCGGCCGAAGAGGCGGTCGCGCTCGGCTTCGAAGGCAGCCAGGTGCACGGCGGCGACGGGGTCACCGGGCGGCATGTTGCGATGCTCGGTCACCGGGTTCACGTGCGCGCCGTTCTTGAGGAGGCCGTAGTGCAGATGAGGGCCGGTGGCCAGGCCCGAGGAGCCGACGCGGCCAATGGTGTCACCCTGGCCGACCCGCGCGCCCACCCGAACACCGGGCGCGATGGACGACAGGTGGAAGTACTCGCTCTGGTAGCCGCTGGCATGCCGGATACGCACCATGCGGCCGGCTCCACCGTTCCAGCCGGCGATGACGACGACCCCGCTCGACACCGCCACGACCGGCGCCCCGGGCGGCGCGGCATAGTCCACGCCTCGGTGCGCGCGCACGTAGTTCAGCACGGGATGGCGGCGCGCGTTCGAGAAACGCGACGTGATGCGCGGCTCGAACTTGAGCGGCGACTTCAGGAAGAACCGGCGAAGCGACCGGCCCTGCTCGTCGTAGTAGCCGGGCTTGCCATCGGGCTCCGTGAAGCGGATCGCCCGCAGCGTCCGGCCCGCGTTGATGAACTCGGCCGCCAGCACGGGCCCGTACCCGGCGTGCTGACCGTCCTCGCGCGTGGCCTTTTCGAACACGAGCCGAAACGTGTCTCCGGGCTGCACGTCGCTGTTGAAGTCGATCTCGCCGCTGTACACCTCGGCCAGCGCCAGCGCCAGGTCCACGCGCTCGCCGCCCGACACGATCGAGGCAAAGAGCGACGAGGTCTCGCGATCGATCCGTCCTTCGAACGTGGCCACCGAGACCTGTTTCGGGATGGGCACGATCGCGGCTTCGAAGAGGTCGCCGCCTTCGGCCTCGTGGTCGTCGGCCCGCTGCACCTGGAGCACCTGGTCCCCATCGATCTCGTACTCGAACTGTCTCACCCGGCCGTCGTGCAGGCGGTCCAGCCGGTACGGCCGGCCGGCGCGGAGCCGGCGCAAGTCGAAGTGGCTGCCGATCGTCCGCACGAGCGACGCGATCTCCTGCTGCGCAAGTTCGTGGCTGTGCAACACGGCCGCCAGCGTGGTGCGGGGCGGCACGAGCGCGGCGATGAGCTCGGAGTCGGGCGCCAGCAAGATGTCGGCGCCGCTCAGGGACGGGCTCGGAAGTTCGTCCGAATCGGCGAGCCGACAGCCCGCACCGATGAGGGCGGGCAGCACAAGCACGCAGAGGGCAATGGAGAGGAAGGCAGTTCGTCGCAAAGCAGTTACCAGTTGGCCTTGGTTAGATCGAGCGCCAGAAAGGACGACCGAAGAAGTGCTCCGTCGCGAGAACACCGAATCCTAACAAGGGTTTACGGGGAGCGCAACCGTTCTGCTTACCCGCCGTCGATCGGCGTGGCCGTTGCCGGGGCTACTCGCGCTTGACTGCACTCTCGAGTCTTTTCGAGTTCCATGTGTCACGACATCGGGACCACAAGCTGAGCCGTGGTCCCGGGCTCGATTCGCACCCGCTGCACCACGCGCTGGGTCCCCCGCTCCAGGACCACCTCCCGGTCGCCAGGCGGCAGGTCTCGAATCGTGACGGGGGTGAGGCCACGGTCCTGGCCATCGACATACACCCGCGCCCGCGACGGGTCGCTGCGCACCTCCAGCGTGCCCGTCGTCGGAACGTTGAGGAGCTCCACGTACTGGGCCGTCTGAACGCCGGCGAGGATGGTGAGCGGAATCACCCTGGGTTCGGCTCCGCCGACCGCCACCTGCAGCACGTGCGGGCCGGCGGGCAGGCGGATCGTCAGCGGCGTCACGCCGCGATCCTCGCCGTCCACCGTCACGCGCGCGGCTAGCGGTCGCGACTGCACGACAAGTTCCCCCTCGCCCTCCAACCCTGAACCGGGCGCGCGATTCCAGGCCACCATCAACAGCGCCGTCTGGACCAGCGCGATGAGTGTCACCGCAGCGAGTGCGAGGACAAGCCTCCGGGGCGCGACGCCCACGACGGATTCGGGTAGGGGTGCCGCGGGCCCCTCGGGCACAGGGGCGACGACGGCGGGAGTCGTCTCGGCGACGTGCGGCGCGAGGGCAGGCTCGTCCGGGACCAGCTCGTCCCGCTCCGGTGGAAGGAGGGCTGAGGTCGTCTCGCCGGCAGCCGCCACGACCGGCGATGGGTCGTCGGCCGGCGTTTCCGGAGGTGCGTCGGGCGGCACGACCGACGGCAGCATCGGGCCGAGACGTGCCAGCACCGTGTCCATGCCGGGCGATGCGGCCAGGTAGTCACGATGGTCGGTGAGCACGCGTTCGAGCGCGGCCTGCGCGTCGAAGGTGGAGTGAAACGACGTTCTGGGATCGAGGTGGAGCGCCCGGCTCAGCCAGTCCCCCACGGCCCGTGACAGGGCGGCGGACCCGTCACGCAGCAGGTGCTCCCGGGCATCGTTGACGAGCCCGTCCAGTCCGCCTGGGAACTCGTCGCCGCGCAGCGACCGGCCGAGCACCAGCGACAGCGCCACGAGGCCGATCTGCATGACATCGGTGCGCGGGCCCATGCGGACCAGACCGGCTGACGGCGGCGTCGCGATGCGGAAGTCGAGCCACAGCCGCTCGCGTCCGTACTGCAGCGCGTCGAGCGCGCTCCCGAGCACGTGCTCGCTGATGACCAGCCGGCCCTGCGGCGTGATCAGCAGGCGCTCGGGCCCGAGCGCGCCGTGCACGACGTCACGCGCGTGCTGAGACAGCAGCGCCACGGCCGGCAGCAACTGGCGGATCAGGCCGAACACGGCGCCGGCCTGGAGGGGCACCCGCTCGCGCTCCGCAAGCGCCAGTATCTGGGCGAGGCGCCAGCCGTACGTGAACTCCGAAACGAGGGCGACGCCTCCAGACTCCAGCGCCTCGACGTGGCCGACCCTCGCGTAGCAGGCGTTGCGAAAGGCGGCGAGCCGCGCGACCCGCTCGCCGAGGGCCACTACGAACCCCGGGGTCTCGACCAGCTCGTGGTCGAACACCAGGTGTTCGAGCAGCCCGCCCGTCACCTCGTCACGAGCGAGGTAGCGGGAGCCCAGCCCGTCAACGAAGACCGGCGGATGGTCGGCAGCGAGCATGGTCATCGGCAGGATATACGACAACTGCAACACATGGGCCATTGGCGCGCTCCTTCCCCAGCTCAGCCTCTGACGCCCTCCTTCGGACTGTTGGCGTGCCGCCCGCCCATCCGGAACTGGAGCGGTTACATATCTGACACCTCGACAACGGAAACCGTGGCTGTCATGGTGCGCTACACTTCCGGGGTCCCCGGAGGAGGAACGACAGTGAGAAGGCGCCATTCGCATCCGCTCGCTGCTGTCTGTGCCGCGCTGGTGGTCGCTGGGGCACTCGGTCTCACTGCCCAGCCTCACGAGACGGTCGATCTCGACGCGGCGTTTGTGTATCACGCCGCCAATCGTGACGGGCTCCTCCCGCGGAAGGCGCTGCCGCGCGCGCCGACGCCGTGAGTGAACCCTCAGTGGCGAGTCATCGGCTCCGAGTCGTGTTCTGAGTTCCGTATGTGATGAACGTCTCGATCATCTCCGCCATCGTCGCCGGCTTGGCCGGAGGGGCGTTTCTGGCCTGGCTGGTGGCCCGCGCGCTGATGCGCCGCGAGCTGGCCGAGGCCGCCGTCGCGAGCCGGGGCGCCCTGGCCTCGGCGCAGACGCTGTTCCAGGAGACCGCCAAGCGCCTCGGCGAGGTGCAGGACGAGTTGCTGCACACCCGCGAAGAGTTGAACCAGGCGCGCGACGAAACGTCGAGTCTCCGGGAGCAGCAGGCGAGGCTCACCACCGAGCTCGACCATCAACGTACCGCCGTGCCCGCGCAGCTTGCCTTGCTCGAGAAGGCGCAGCAGCAGCTGAAGGACACCTTCGGCGCGCTGGCGGGCGACACGCTCCGCCAGAACAACGAGGAGTTCCTGCGGCTGGCCCAGGAGAGGCTGGGCAGCCTGCAGAAGGACGCCGTCACCGACCTTGGCAAGCGACAGCAGGCGCTCGACGAGCTGGTGCGGCCGATCCGCGAGGCGCTCGCCGGCGTGGACAGGAAGCTCGGCGAGGTCGAGCACAACCGCGTACGGAGCGGCGCGGAACTGCAGACCCTGCTCAAGGCCGTGGGCACCTCGCAGCAGCAGCTCCGGACCGAGACCCAGCAGCTCGTTCGCGCGCTCCGCGCGCCGCAGGTCCGAGGCCGCTGGGGCGAGATTCAGCTCCGCCGCGTCGTCGAGATGGCGGGAATGCTGCACCACTGCGACTTCCAGGAGCAGCCGTCCGCGACGACGGAGGCCGGCCGCCTCCGGCCCGATCTGCTCGTCACCCTCCCCGGCCACCGCCTCGTCGTGATCGATGCGAAGGTGCCGCTCGAGGCGTATCTCGACGTCCAGGAGGCGCACGACGATGTGACGCGGCGGCAGTGCCTGCAGGCGCACGCCCGGCAGGTGCGGGAGCACATGCAGAAGCTGAGCGCGAAGGCCTACTGGGAGCAGTTCCAGCCCTCGCCGGAGTTCGTGGTGATGTTCCTGCCCGGTGAGGCGATCTTCCAGGCAGCGCTGCAGGAGGATGCCGGGCTCATCGAGTTCGGAGTCGAACGCCAGGTGTTCCCCGCCAGCCCCATCACGCTGATCGCCCTGCTGCGTGCCGTGGCACTTGGGTGGCGCGAGGAACGGCTGGCGAAGAACGCCGAAGAGGTCAGCCTGCTCGGCAAGGAGCTCTACGAACGCGTCATCAAGATGACCGAGCACCTCGACACCCTGCGCACCCGCCTCGACGGCACCGTCCGCGCCTTCAACGACACGGTCGGGTCCTACGAGACGCGGGTCCTCGTCACGGCGCGGCGGTTCAAGGAGCTTGGCGCGACGTCCAGTCCGGACATCGAGCCGCTGCAGGCCCTGGACGCCGTGCCCCGAGTGCTGCAGACAGCGAACCTGCTCGGCCTGCCTGACGATGCCGTGGTAGAAGGCGAGACGATCGAGAAAGTCCCGGAGTAGCCCGGGCACGACTGACAAAACAAAGGAGAGATGATGCGCCGAATGATTCCCGTACTGCTTCTGGCGTTCGTGACGGCTGCCTGTGGCGGCAGCGAACCGGCCAGCGCGCCGGCCGAAGCGCCCCCGGAGGCCCCGCCCGCGGAGGTCGAGGCCACGTCGCTCCTGGGCACGCCGCTCGTGCGCATGACCGACTTCCCCAACCGCGAGCAGCTCGAAGCCAACCTCGCCGCGGCGGAGGCGGAGCTGGCCGCGAACCCCGACAGCCCGGACGCGCTCATCTGGCTCGGACGCCGGCAGGCGTACCTGTGGCACTACCGGGACGCCCTCGAGACCTTCGGTCGTGGCGTGGAGCGCTTCCCCGAGGACCCGCGCTTCTACCGCCATCGCGGCCACCGCCACATCACACTGCGGAACTTCGACGCGGCGGTCGCCGACTTCGAGAAGGCGGCGTCGCTCTTCGCGGGCCAGCCGGACGAGATCGAGCCCGATGGGCAGCCGAACGCCCTCAACCAGCCGCGGAGCACGCTCCAGTTCAACGTCTGGTACCACCTCGGCCTCGCCTACTACCTGAAGGGCGACTTCGAGGACGCGCTCCGCGCCTACGAGGAGTGCATGAAGGTCTCGAACAACGACGATTCGAT
>CAZNOC010000266.1:0-5677 GCA_964574545.1 uncultured Bifidobacteriaceae bacterium
CTCACGATACTCTGATATGATTTCGCGACGCAAACATCGCGCTCCCGCGTGATGTGGTCCGAGCCTCCATGGCTGCTCCTCTTCGACCGCACACCCATCTGCCCGGAGTCGTCCCGTCGAGGGCGGTTCTCGCGCAGCGCTGGCTCGGTCGGTCCTGGCCGGGCCGCCTGCTCGTCATCGGAGCCCTCCTCAAGCTGAGCGCTGTCGTCGTGGGCCTCGTCGTGACGCCACTGCCGTCGTGGCTCGCCGCGGCGGGGACGCTTGGCAGCCTGCTGCTGATCGGCGCGGGCGCCTACGTGCTCGCGCGTGCCGCCATGTGGGCCAAGCGGCGCCTGTTGTGGCGCGTTCGGCGCAAGCTCATCCTGTCGTACGTCTTTATCGGCTTTGTCCCTGGCCTGCTCATCATCCTGTTCTTCCTGCTGAGCGGGCTGCTCCTCTTCTTCAACGTCAGCGCGTACCTCGTGCAGTCACGCGTCGGGAACCTCGCCGATCAGGCGCGGTTCCTGGCGCAGTCGACGATGCTCGAGCTGCAGCGCAGCACGACGGCCGACGCCGTCCGCGAGACGCTCGAACGCCGGCAGGCCAGCACGGAAGCCCGCTACCCCTACATCTCCACCACCATCGTGCCCGTCAGCCATCTGCGCTGCGAGGCGCAGCCGTCTCGTCGCGTGCGGCTGGCGCAGACGCTGCCCGTGTCGTTGCCGGTCGCCGCGGGCCCCTGGGCGCATCTCGATGCGCCGGAGGCGGTGCCCGGGTGGATCACTTGCGACGGCTTCGAAGGTCTTCTGGCCTACCAGCCTGCGGCCGCCGATGCCGGGCCTGGAACCGAGACACGCCTCGTGGTCCGCGCCGTCGCGGTGCCCGATATGGCCGAACCGCGATGGGCTGTGGTGCTGGACCTGCCGCTGTCGCGTGAAGTCGAGCGGCGGCTCGAGGAGGAAACCAGCATCCGTCTCGGGGACATCTCCACGCTCGGCCTTGGTGCAGAGTCGCTCGCGCTGCCCGTGGGGCGGCAACTCGAGCCGCGGCCGGCGTTGTCGGCGGATGAGGGCCCGCTCTCGGCTCTTGGCGGGCGGTGGGTCGCGTTTGTCGAGTACCGGGACTGGGCGACCGGCCGCACCGCGACCGCCAGCCTGCAGATCGCGCTGAGCGTCTGGGACATCTACACGCGTGTGTCCACGGTCTCGGCCGCCGAGTTCGGGTCCGTGACGTTCAGCCAGTTGCTGGTGCTGCTGCTCGCCGTCGTCGGCATCCTCTTTCTTGTCATCCAGCTGGTCGCCCTCGTGCTCGGTCTCATGCTGGCCCGCCAGATCACCGGCGCCGTGCACGACCTGTTCACGGGCACGCAGCATCTTCGCAACCGGGATTTCTCCTATCAGATTCCCGTGCGCGCGCGCGACCAGCTCGGCGAGCTGGCCGAGTCGTTCAATCTCATGACCGGAGAGGTGACGACACTGCTCCGCGAGATGGCCGAGAAAGGCCGGATGGAGCAGGAGATGCTGGCCGCGCGGGAGATTCAGCAGCGGCTCCTGCCGAGCGGCCCGCTCAGTGTGCCCGGCCTTGCGGTCAACGCGTTCTGTGAACCCGCGCGCGAGGTGGCCGGCGACTACTACGACTTCCTGCCGATCACCGACACCATGCTCGGCGTCCTGATTGCCGACGTGTCCGGCAAGGGCCTGGCGGCCGGGCTCTACATGGCGCAGCTCAAGGTCATCGTCCAGTCGCTCGCCCGCATCCACCACGAGCCGCGGGAGTTCCTGATCGCCGTCAACCGCGTGGTGGCCGGCAACATCGACCAGCGCAGCTTCATCACCATGACGTACGCGTTGATCGACCTCGAGCGTGGCACCATGACGGTGGCGCGTGCGGGCCACTGTCCGCTGCTGTTCGTGCCCGCCGCGGCGCCGGGCGGGTTGCGCAAAGCGCAGCTGATCGAGCCCGACGGCCTCGTGCTCGGCCTGCAGATTGACGACGGCCAGATGTTCGAGTCCATGCTGCAGGAAACGACCGTGCCGCTGGCGCCTGGAGACGTCGTCGTGCTGTTCACCGACGGCATCAGCGAGACGATGAACGCCGCGTTCGACTGCTACGGCGAGGCGCGGCTCGCGGCGCTGCTCGAGCAGTACGCGCACCTGCCGTTCGATCAGCTGCGCTCCTACATCGCGGCCGAACTCAAGGCGTTCGCGGCCGGCGCCGACCAGCACGACGACATGACGATGATCCTGCTGCGGGTGGACGCGGCGGCGGACCGGTCCGCCGTGGCCTGAACGGAGGCGCCCGGATGGCCAGCCTGACCGTCGTCTTTCGCACGCGCTCGGACATCGAGGCCAGCGTCGTGCAGTCCCTCCTCGAGAGCCACGGGATCGATGCCATCAGGACCGCGGGGCCGCCGCCGGGCGTGTTCGCGTTCACGACGGGCCCGCTGGGCGAGACGCGGGTGTCGGTGCGCGAGGACGAGGCCGAGGAAGCGGTGCGGGTGATCGAGAGCCACCGCGAGCAGGTCGCGGGCGGCATCGTCGTACCGCTGCCGCAGCAGCTGGCCGCGCTCGAGTCGCGGCTGGGCTACCGCTTCCGCGATCGCGGCCTGCTCGAGCACGCGCTGACGCACCGGTCGAAGGCCGCGGAGGATCCGAGCGGCGGGGTCGTGGACAACGAATCGCTCGAGTTCCTGGGCGATGCCGTGCTGGGGTTTGTCGTCGCCGATCTCCTGTTTCGCGAGTTTCCCGATTCCCGTGAGGGCCGGAAGTCGAAGGTGAAGTCGGCGGTGGTGTCCACGACGTCGCTTGCCGAGGGCGCTGGCCGCCTGGGGCTGGGCGAGCACATCATCCTCGGACGGGGCGAGGAGAAGACCGGCGGCCGGAAGAAGCCGGCCCTGCTGGCCGACACCTACGAGGCGGTGATTGCCGCCATCTATCTCGACGGGGGGCTCGCCCCCGCGCAGGCGTTCATCGAACGCGAGCTGGGGCCGCTGGTTCGCGCGGCGCGGGCGCCGGACTACATCGGCCGCGACTACAAGTCGACGCTGCAGGAGCGCGTGCAGGTGGGCGGCGGCCCGCTGCCGTCCTACCGGGTTGCGGCCGAGGTCGGCCCCGACCACCGGAAGCAGTTTCACGTGCAGGTGTACGTGGGCGACCGGCTGGTGGCGGAGGGCGTGGGACTGACGAAGAAGTATGCGGAACAGGAAGCGGCACGCGCGGCCCTCGAGACGCTCGGCGAGGCCACGTCCTAGCGCGCAGGGCGGCTCACCCCTGCTCCGGCCCACTGCGGAGTGCGTACGCCAGGCCCGTCAATCGATCTCGATGATGCCCCAGCCGCTCTTCCGGTCAGCGGCCGCGGCAGCCAGCGCCAGCGACGGTTCGCCGTGCGGGAGCCGGGCGGCGGCGTACGCCTGAACCTCGCGGGCCACCTCGTCCACGCTCGGGGGCACGGGCCGCGCGTGCAGGCGCACCCAGAGGCGCAGTAGCGGATCGGCGAAGCTATATCGTTTCTGCCGGGCGACGACGAGGTCCACGTCTTCGAGCCACGACAGGTAGTCCTTCGTCGAACCGGGCGTGCGCTGGAGCCGCAGTGCGATCTCCGTGAGCGTGAGCGGCTCGTCCTCCGCGAGGATCTCGAGAATGGCCTTGAGGGCGCCGTAGCCGCGGGCGCGGTGGAGGCGAAGCTCGTACCGGTAACCGCACCAGGCGGTGAGCGCACCATCGGTCGTGAGGAGGGCGGTCAGGGCGCTGATGGGATCGCCGCCGCGTCCGCTCATGCTGGCTGTCGCCTCCCCGAGCGCCCGGACGTATGCCGCGCGTCCGTCGGCCAGGGCGTGGACGGTCTGCCCGAGAAATTCGCGATCGTCGGGCGAGCCGTCGCCCATCGGCGGTAGCATGCCCGCGACCTCGTTCGGGGCCAGGGCGGGCAGGTGGATGACTTCGAAGCGGGCCACGCCGTCCTTGAGGAGGCGATGCGCGCGGGCGACGTAGCGGCTCGTGAGCACGAAGCGGTTGCCGCTGTCGGCGAGCGCCTGCAACAGCTCGCGCAGGACGTGGCGGAGCCCGGGAAAGCTCTCGAAGGTGCGCAGCTCCAGCACCTCGTCGAGCAGGAAGACGGCCGGGCGGTCTCCAGGCGCGCGCACGCGGGTGAGAAACGCCAGGGTCATCTCGAAGGCCTCGCGCGCCGTCGCCGGGGTGCGCTCGTCGGCGCCCCAGGCAAACGGCGTGGACGCCACCACGGCGCGCAGGAAGCGCTCGGGCGTGCTGGCCGCGCGCTCGACATCGACGTACTGGCAGGCGTCGCGTCCCATCCGGTCCGCCAGCGCGTGGAGGAGGGTCGAGCGTCCCGTCCCGCAGCCGGCAATGACCACGGGGATCCGTCCCGGTGTGGCCTCGAGGGCCGACAACACCCGCCGTTCCAGACCCGCGTGCGGCGCCATCATCGACGTGTCTCTTGCATGGGAATTCGCACTCCGCGCTCCTGAGCCGTGGTGATCGCGTCGGGGTAGCCGGCATCCGCGTGTCGGATGACGCCCATCCCCGGGTCGCAGGTGAGTACCCGTTCGAGCCGCCGATCGGCCTCCTCGGTGCCGTCGGCCACGATGACCATGCCGGCATGAAGCGAGTCGCCGATGCCGACGCCCCCGCCGTGGTGGAACGAGACCCAGGTGGCCCCAGCCGAGGCGTTGAGCAACGCGTTCAGGATCGGCCAATCGGCGATGGCGTCGCTGCCGTCCCGCATGCCCTCGGTCTCGCGGTTCGGGGAGGCGACGGATCCGGCATCGAGGTGGTCGCGGCCGATCACGATCGGCGCCGAGACGCGGCCTTCCCGCACGAGCTGATTGATGCGCAGGCCGAAGCGGGCGCGCTCGCCGTAGCCCAGCCAGAAGATCCTGGCGGGCAACCCCTGGAACGCCACCCGTGACTGGGCCATCCTGATCCAGCGGCACAGCGGGGCGTTGTCGTGGAACATCTCGAGCGCCGCCTCGTCGGTGACGCGAATGTCGTCGGGGTCGCCGGAGAGGGCCGCCCAGCGGAACGGGCCCTTGCCCTCGCAGAAGAGTGGCCGCACGTACTCGGGCACGAATCCTGGAATCCTGAAGGCCTCGGCCACGCCGGCGCG
Source organism: uncultured Bifidobacteriaceae bacterium (assembly GCA_964574545.1). Taxonomy (GTDB): domain Bacteria; phylum Acidobacteriota; class Vicinamibacteria; order Vicinamibacterales; family UBA2999; genus JAUXWO01. Next base: position 5,101 of record CAZNOC010000266.1, read on the forward strand.
CTGGGCCTGCGCGCGCAGGTTGTTCCCGTAGTCGAACGTCACGGCGCCGCGCGCCTGCAGGGCCAGCATCGCCTCGACGTGGCGGCCCATCGCGGCAATCGACCGCCGCTCGTACTCGGCCGGATCGCTGGTCCGGAGCGACTGAGCGGCCGCCAGCGTGAGCCCGTCCGGGACATAGCCCGTCAGCGCATCATGCGCGGAGGTCTGATCGGTCACGACGTCCGGCGTGAGGCCGCGGCGAACGAGTTCCGGCAGGATCTCCGCGGCATTGCCTTCGAGGCCGATCGAGCGGGCGACCCTGTTCGCCTTCCACTCGGCCGTCCGGGCAATCGCGGTCTCGAGATCGTCGGTCGCCTCGTCGAGGTAGCGTGTCTCGAGCCGGCGCGTGATCCGGTGCGGGTCCACTTCGATGACGAGCGCCACGCCCTCGTTCATCGTGACCGCCAGCGGCTGGGCGCCACCCATCCCCCCGAGGCCGGCGGTGACCGTCAGCGTGCCGGCGAGGCTGCCCTGGAAATGGGCCCGCGCCAGCGCGGCCAGCGTTTCGTAGGTGCCCTGCAGGATGCCCTGCGTCCCG
>CAZNOC010000267.1:0-5670 GCA_964574545.1 uncultured Bifidobacteriaceae bacterium
CCGAGACCTTCGACAGCGCATGGTTCGCGGACACGATGGTGCGCGAGAGCCACCGCAGCCAGGCCCTCGGCGCTCAGCTTCTCCTCGAGTCCAACGAGGAGTTTTCAATCGGCCTGTCGCTCGGGCAAAGCGAGCAGATGCGCGAGATCGCCTTGCGGCTGGGCTGGGAGCAAGTGGCGGCGCTCCAGACGTTCCTGCTGATGCTGCGACCGCGGCGGGTCCTGGGGTCCAAGCTCAACCCATTCATGGCAGGGATTGCCGGGGCGGGGTTGAGCATGCAGCAGTACGTGAAGAGGCGCCTTGCCCGAGCCAAGGACCAGGGCCTCGAGGTGCGGACGGTCGACCGCTTCGATGCGCGGCACGACCGCCTCTGGGCGTCCGTCAAGGAGGACTACACGTGCGCGGTCACGCGTGACGCGTCGTACCTCAACTGGAAGTACGTGACGCAGCCCGGGCAGAGCTTCATCCGTCTGGAGGTCCTGCGGCAGGGGCAGGTGGCGGCCATCGCGGTGATCGCCGTGGACGCCCCTGGCGTCATCTACCGCTATCGCCGCGCGCTGCTCGTCGAACTCGTGGTGCGCGCGTCAGACACGCAGCTCGTCCTCGGCGTGCTGAACGCCATCCGCCGCCACTGCGTCCGGCTGGAGGTCGATGCCATTCTCTTTCAGGTGATCAATGCGCGGCTCGAAAGGGCTGCGCAAGCCTTCGGATTCATGCGAAGGGATCCCACGCGTTTCCTACTGGTGAACGCTCAGCGCACGTCCCAGGAGACGCGTCGGCAGCTGTTGTCGCCGGCAGGCTGGCTGGTCACGATGGGCGACTCCGACATCGACCGGCCCTGGGAAGTGGCCGGTGCCCTCGTGCAGTCTAGAGCCACGCGTGTGTCGCCTGGCCCTCCACTGCCGCCGACGCCGCACGACGCTTCAGTGGTCTGACCCGTTCCCACTGAAGGAACAGCTCGAACATCGCCATGGGCACGACCCAGCTGATCCAGAGCACCGTGGCGTGCCGGCCCGCGCCGAGTCCGCTGAACATCGAGAGGCCCACAAGGAACCGGTAGCTCACGAACGAGAAGGTCACGATGTAGCTGCGAATCATCCACTCCTGGTGCGCGTCGATACGCCTGTTCCAGACCGCCACAAGAGCCATGACGATCGTGACCCACCAGGCGATGGCGAGGATGAAGAGGGCGAGGCCGAAATCCGGCGTCGTGTGAAACGTGAGGAAGAAGCTCGACGAGGCGGCGACGGCGATCGCGGAGACGTACGCGTAGCCGGTCCATCGGTGCAGGCGCCGAAAGCGTGCGCGCAGACCCGACCACAGCTGGAACGGCCCGGCGAACAACGCCACGGTGCCGCCCGCGATGTGAAACAGCAGGCTCTGCCTGTTGGGCCAATAGCGCCGGTACGCCTCCTCGGTGTAGTCCACGACGTAGGGAGCGGCATCGTGCAGCCAGAATCGGGCCGAGGCGAGCAGCACAATCATGCCGCCGAGCAACAGCCCCATCCGGCCGTATCTGGTCGCCGAGAGCGCGGAGAGTGGGTTCACATCAGGTCCTGTCTGTCGCGCCGCCATTCTAGTTCAGACCTGCTCCGGACCGTTCCGGCGCGCACTCAGTCCGGGACGCGGTCCACGTAGCTGTCGCCGGTGATCATCCGGACGACACGGCCCCCCTCCTCGACGAACCTCACGACCTCTCCCACCGGGCCGCCGCCCACGGGTGCGACGTAACGGAACTGACCGTTCCCGATCGCGTCGAGTTCGATGGGGCTGTCCACGCTCGACCCGGCCGGGTTGATGATCACGAGCCGCTCGTGCAACTCCACGACATGCTGGTCGCCTCCGCGTCCGCGATACAGGCCCGCGAAGCGGGACCAGGCCGGGTCCCATGTGGTGGGTGCCGGCGCCTCGCGCGTGGCCTTCGCCACCGCCTCGCCCACGGTACGCATCAACTGTGTGGCCATTTCACTCGGGTTCGAGTCCCCGGCGTTCGTCAGCACGATGACGCCGACGCGCCGTTCCAGATCGATCAGCGTCTGCGTCGTGTACCCGGGATATCCGCCGCCGTGGCCGACATACGTCCGGTCGCGATCTCGCGAGACGGCGAACCCGATGCCGCTGCCGCGAGTCCAGGTGGTCTCGAGCATCCGCACCCGGTGCATCTGCCGCAGCGAGCCCGTGCTCAGGATCTGCCGTCCCCCGCGTGGGCCGGTCCGGAACTGTGCCGACACGAATCGGGCCATGTCCTCGACCGTGGAGGTCAGGCCGGTGGCGGCGGCCATGCTCCGCGCGTCGACGAACGGCATGACGTCCCGCGACCCGTCCGGCATCCTCCGGCCGTAGCCAACCGCCAGCCCCGGCACGTCCTGGTCGACACTGGAGTCGTTCATCCCGAGTGGATTGAAGATGTGCGTCTGCAGGTAGTCCGCCCATCGCTCGCCGCTCACCGCCTCGATGACCATGCCGGCGATGGTGTACGCGAGGTTCGAGTACTTCCAGCGGACCTCTGGCGCAAAGGCGGCCTGCCTCTCCGGAATCAGGTTGCGCAGTTCCTCCTCGGTCGGAAACTCCAGCGTCGTCCAGTGAGCGTCGGCTTCGCGGGGCAAGCCGGAGCTGTGGCTGAGCAGCTCCTCGATCGTGATGGCCGGGTCGTCGGCGCCTGCCGTCCTGACCTTGAACCAGGGCAGGTGCATCGACACCGGATCGTCAAGGCGCAGGCGACCCTCGTCGCGGAGCTGCATCACGGCCATGGCCGTGAAGAGCTTGCTGTGCGAGGCCATCCGGAACCTGGTGCCTGGGGTCATCCCGACACGCAGATTCGTATCGGCAAAGCCGAAGCCGCGGGCCCAGACGAGGTCCTGGTCCGAGACGACGCCGACCACGACGCCCGGGAGGGCTCGATTCGCCAACTGCCCATCCATCCAGGCCGTGAAGAGGCGCTGGGCTCCCTGGACTTCCGGATCGTCCCCGGGGCCACGTTCCTGCCCCACGAGAACCGGTCCTGGCGCGGCGAAGGCAAGCAGGCAGATCAGACTCACGCTGACGACGACTCGCCGATGGCGGTTGGTGGTGGACATCTCGATCCTCGTTCTGGCAACTGTCACGTGCACGCGTCAGCGCCACAGAGCCGGTCGGCGTCTGTGGCCGAGGCGTCGGGTCATCGGCCGCATCATACGGTGAGTGCCGTCCTGGCGCCACCGCCCGTCGGGTTTCCCCACCGGCACCCGTGACAGCGGCGAGTGAACCAGCTACCCTCTTCCCCACCGATGCCCAAAGTGGAACGACACGGCGAGATCGTGCGGCAGTGGCGGCTGCTTGTCGCACTGGAATCGGCGTCCCGCGGCCTGACCCTGGCCCACCTACGCGAGGCCGCGGCCGACGGCGTGAGCGAGCGCACGATCCGCCGCGATCTCGAGGCGCTCACGCAGGCCGGCTTCCCGATCGAGTCCGAGCGCCGCGACCAGAAGACGTGGTTCCGGCTCAATCGGGACGCGTTTCGAGGCGTGACGGCGGCGGGCTTCACGCTCCCGGAACTCTGCGCCCTCTACTTCAGCCGCAGCCTCCTGACGGCGCTTGGTGGCACGCCCTTTCACGGCAGCCTCGACAGCGCGTTCGAGAAGCTGGCCGACGCCCTGCCCCCGCAACTCTGGGCGTTCGTTGACCGCCTGCCACAGGCGCTCGCGGCAAAAGGCCATCTCGGGCAGGCGTCCGCACATGCGGCGGGCCACGACCTCGTCGCGACCCTCGTCAATGCGGCCCTCGAACGCCGCCGTCTCGAGATGCGGTACCACTCGTTCTCCAGCGGCCGCGAGAAGGACTACCTCGTCGAACCCCATCGCCTGGCCTGGGCGCACGGCGCGTTGTATCTGTTCGCGTTCGTGCCGGAGTATGGCGAGATGCGGACGTTCGCGGTGGCGCGTATCCGATCGGCGGTGGCCCGCGCGGACGGTTTCACGGTAGAGGCGACCAGTGACGAGGTGTTCCCGCAAAGCCTCGGCGCGTTCTCCGGCGCGCCGGAGCTGGTGGAGATCGACTTCTCCGCGGCGGTCGCGCCGTATGTGCGCGAGCGCGCGTGGCATCCGAGCCAGTCGGTGACCGACCGACCGGACGGCGGATTGCGCCTGCAACTGACCGTGACGATCGATCCCGCGCTCCTCTCGTGGGTCCTGGGGTTTGGCCCCGAGGCGCGCGTCGCCGCGCCCAGGGCGCTCGTCGATCGTGTACGCGCGTCGGTGGCCGCGACGATGGCCGCATACGCCGCGTCAGTGGAGATCCGGCCTCTCACACCTTGACGCGCTTCGTATCAAGCCCTATACTTGGTGTATGTCAAGGAGTGTGGCGTGCCGGACGATCTGATCTTCATTTCCATGGCGGCACGGATGCTCGGCATGCACCCGCAGACGCTCCGGAAGTACGAGCGCCTGGGCCTCGTGCGGCCGACGCGCACGATGGGAAGCATGCGGCTCTATTCGCGCGAGGAACTCGAGCGGCTGCGCTTCATCAAGTACCTGGTCGATGATGTGGGCGTCAATCTCGCCGGCGTGCAGCAACTGCTGGAGATCGGCCAGGTGATGCGGCGGATTCAGCCGCTCATGCACGAAGACCTGCTGGCCCGTGGCGACACGAGACGCCGGCTCATGCGCGAGATGTCGCGGCTCAATGCGATGCTCGGGATTGACGCGTGAGGCCCGCCGTGGACTTCAAGGACTACTACGCGACGCTCGGGGTGGCGAAGACGGCCAGCGACAAGGAGATCAAGCAGGCGTATCGCCGCCTCGCCCGCAAGTTCCACCCGGATGTGAATCCGGGCGATCAGGCGGCGGAGCTCAAGTTCAAGGAGCTGAACGAAGCCAACGAGGTGCTGGCCGACCCGGAGAAGCGCCGCAAGTACGACGAACTGGGCTCGAACTGGCGGATGTACGAGCAGGCGCAGCAGGCGGGCGGCGGGCGCGGCGGCAGCCCGTTTGGCGAGGGCACCTGGACCTACGACGTCGGCGGTGGGTTCCGCCCGATGAGCGACGACGAGGCTCAGGGGATCTTCGAGGGAGAGGACAGCCCGTTCTCGGACTTCTTCCGGACGTTCTTTTCCGGGGGCGGATCGGAGGCGGGCGGTGGGCGCCGCAGCCGCGGCCGTACGGCGCGACCGCCACGCGGTCGCGATGTCGAACATGCCGTGGACCTGACGCTCGAGGACGTGCTGCAAGGTGTCACGCAGCGCTTCCTCGTGAATCAGGGAGGGGTGGCGCGCAGCGTCGAAGTGCGCATCCCGGCCGGGGTCACCGAGGGCTCCCGCGTGAGGGTGGCCGGCGAAGGCGAGCGTGGAGGGGCGAGCGCCGCCAGCGGTGACTTGTTCCTGCGTGTGCGGCTGAAGCCGCATCCACGGTTCGAGCGCAAGGGGCGCGACCTGCACACGCGCGTCCGGGTGCCCGTGACCACGGCGGTCCTCGGCGGCGAAGTAGACGTGCCGACGCTCACGGGGAAGCCGCTGCGCCTGAAGGTGCCCTCCGGCACGCAGAACGGCCAGGTCTTCCGGCTGCGCAGCCACGGCCTGCCCGCCGTCGGCAAGGCGGCCGAGCGCGGAGATATCTACGCGACCGTCGAGGCCACGGTGCCATCGACGCTCACACCCGAGCAGCGGGAGCACTACGAGGCGCTTCGGGCGCTCGACGT
>CAZNOC010000268.1:0-5271 GCA_964574545.1 uncultured Bifidobacteriaceae bacterium
CTGACGTTGCTCAGCGTCAACGTCACCAGCTCGAGATCGGTCGACGGCGCCTCCACGGCCAACCCTGCAGCCTTCGCGAGCACCCGCAGAATGTCTGCGGCCCTGCTGTTGACGTACTGAACGGACACGCGCATCTCTAGCGGCGCCGACACCGAGCGCGAGCTCACCTGTAGACTGATCACGGCCATTTCCCTCGGCTGCGATTCGGTCGGCGCGGCGGACGTCGCCTGCGCGAACGACCAGGACGCCGCGAGCAGTACCGTCGATGCGGTGAACCCGATTGTGCGCACGGTTCTTGTCATGACTGTCCTCATTGCGGAAACACGATGACGTATTCACCGGGGGGCGGCGGGCTCTGTGGTGCCTGTATCAGCCACCGTCTCCCATCGTCGCTCGTGACGACCAGGATCGAGCCGGAGCCCGAGATCTCCAAAGGCCCTGGCGAGGGAGCGGTGCCGCGCCACAAGAGCGCGGCGGCAATGGCGAGCGCGAGCAGTGACGCGCCCATCACTCCGACATGACGACGAGGGCGCTGCTGATGTGGGCCGAGTGCACCCGCGATCACGCGTGCGACCGAATCGTCGCCCGGCCGAAGCACGCGAGTCAAATGCCGTTCGCCCTCACTCACACGATCCTCATCGCTCATCGGGTGACTCCTTCAACAGCGCGGTCAGCCTCGACCGAGCACGATGCAGCCGCATCTTGATGGCAGCGACGGACGAGCGTGTCACGATCGCAATCTCGTTCAACGACAACTCTCCGGCCGCGCGGAGCAACAGCACCTCGCGATCGGCCGAGCGCAGGCGACTCATCGTGGCCATGACCTTCTGCAGCTCGTCGCGCTGCTCGTACGCCTCGATCACGTTGGCATCGGCCGGGACCGCCAGCACGGATTCAAGCGACCGAGTCAACGCCCGACGCAGCACTGCCCGGCCCGCGCGCCGGCGGGCGATGGCGAACGCGAACGCCTCCGGTGATTCGGGTGGACCGTGTCGCTTCCAGTGCACCACCAGAGCCGTGAGCGCCTCCTGGGCCACGTCCGCGCCAGTGCTCCGGCATCCCGTACGGCCGGTCGAGTAAGCCACCAGGCGCGGCGCCAGCGCCGCCACCGCCGCGTCGAGATCCACAGTGGGTAAGTACCTCGCGAGGACGGAAGGTAACAGAAGGGTGCCCATGTCGCCGAGAGCGACCTTTCGCTGTCGACAGCGCCGCTGCGGCGATGGAGTCCGCAGCCAGGCGGGTCCTTGCCAAGTGGCGACTTCTCAGGACCTCTCCGGTGACAGGGCTTAGAGCAGCCTGACCGAGCCGACCAGGCCAGTGCCACGCGGAGAACGACTCCCGTCCATGCCAAGGCTGGCCGGGGCGGACCGCCGCAACCGCAATCGTGCCCCGGCGCACTGACAGTAGGTTGACTTATACCAATATACTAGTACATCATGACTCCTATGGCCCTTCTTGCGGTTGATCCTCGCGATCCGACGCCGATCTACGCCCAGCTGGAACGGGGCCTACGCGCAGCGGTGGCGACGAGCCGTCTCCGTCCCGGCGACCAGCTTCCGACGGTCCGCGAACTGGCGGTCGAACTCCGTATCAACGCCAACACGGTCGCCCGCGTCTACTCAGAGTTGGAGCGCGCACGCGTGATCACGACCAAGCGTGGGGTGGGCTCGTTCGTGAACGCCACGCCAGAGCAGGCCCACCCGCCTCGCGAGCGCGATCGCCGGCTGCGCGCCTTGACCACGCGCATTCTCGCCGACGCTGACGCCGCTGGGGTCAGCATCGACGAGCTCATCGCGGCCCTTCGCGGGTATCGATAAGGAGGAACACCATGATCTCGACAGTCCTTGGCCGTCGTTCGGAGGAGCCAGCCGGAAGAGGATCACGCGTCAACGTCGTGGCCATCGCCGTGTTCCTTGGGGCCGTTGCACTGGGGGTCGCGGGGTGGCGCGCGTCAGACAGTGCGGTGCCGATCGCTGTGATGGCCGGCGTGGGTCTGCTGCTCATGCCGGCGCCACGGCTTGCCCAACAGTGGGAACGGGCGGTGGTACTGCGACTCGGCCGCTTCATCGGCCTGCGTGGACCGGGAGTGTTCTGGATCGTCCCGTTCGTCGATCGCGTGTCTACGTGGATTGATCAGCGCACCGTCACCACGAGCTTTGCCGCGGAGCAGACGCTGACGGCCGATACGGTGCCCGTGAACGTCGATGCGGTCCTGTTCTGGGTGGTTCACGACCCACAGAAGGCGGCCCTCGAGGTCCAGGACTATGCCCAGGCCGTGAGTTGGGCGGCTCAGACCGCGTTGCGCGACATCATCGGTCGAACTACGCTGACAGACCTGCTGAGGGGTCGCGAACAGATCGAAGACGAGCTGCAACACCTGATCGATCACCGCTCGAACCCGTGGGGTGTGGCCGTGGGCTCCGTCGAGATGCGGGACGTCGTCATCCCTGGTGCCTTGCAGGACGCCATGTCCCGGGAAGCACAGGCGGCACGCGAGAAACAGGCGCGAATCATCCTCGGTCAGGCGGAGCTCGAGATCGCGAAGTCCTTCCAGGAGGCCGCCAGGTCCTATCACGGCGACCCGACGGCGCTCCACTTGAGGGCCATGAACATGCTGTACGAAGGGCTCAAGGAGAAGGGCGCCTTGATGCTCATTCCGAGCAGTGCCGTCGAGTCCATGGGCCTGGGCGGCATGCTGGGCGCGGCGGCCATTCGACAGGAGGGACTGACAGGGAGGCGTCTTCGCGATGGAGCACCGGAGTAGCCAGGAGGCAACGATGAAGCGGACAAACTCCACGTTCGCATGGGCCGCTCTCGCCGGTCTCGCGCACGCGCAGCAGGTCACGCCGTGGCCGGATCCCTCGCCGCATCGCGTCGGCTTCGTGGTTGTCGGCAATGGTGTTCGCCTGGAAGTACTGGACTGGGGTGGATCAGGGCCCCCTCTTGTGCTGCTCGGATGCTACCTGAGCGCGCAAACGTGCGACGAATTCGCTCCGAAGCTGACGCGAATGCCTGCTCGCGCGCGGCGGGCGTCGGCGTGCTACTGGTCTTCGGGGACGAGCTCGACCAAGTACAGGTGCAGCCTCTCCGGCCCTTCAGAGACGCCGACGCCGGCAAGCACCCGCCCAGGCTTACCTTGCATGCGACCGAGCGAGGCGACCTTTGCGATGGTCGATCGCAGGGAATCCCGGGACAGCAGAGCAGTTGACATGCCGAGTCTGTGTCCGTCACCGTCGTGGTGGACGGACACGTGCGGCACGAAGTACACGCTCGTCCTGGCCGGCGCTCCTGTGTGCTCGAGTACAAGGAAGATCGTCGGAAACGTCCGTTCCGTCCGCGTGTCCGAGCGCTCTGGATGAGTGATCCGAACTTCGTCGAGGGCAGGGAGGATGGGCAGGCCTGACGCCTCCGCCATCTGCGGCTCGATAGGAACGATCGTGCCTGCAGCCAACCCAGAGCCCCGGACGCCACGCAGGCGTGCGGGTACTGGAACGTCGACAGGCTGCCAGCTGGATTGCCCGCCCCTGACTTCCACGCGAATGCCCGACGGGTCCTGCTCGCTTGAGGACGTGGCGGCCACTGCTCGATCTGCCACACGTGCCGGACTGCGCGGGCTGGTCTGTTGCCAGACGCCAGAGGACACGGGGCCTTGCTCGGCAAGGAGTCCCAGCGTGAGAAGCGACACGACGCCGATAGCGATGCCTTGCGTGTCCACGCGAACCTCCTCAGCGACGTGATCGTCGCAGTACGTCGGAACTCAGCACCTCGCCCAGCTGGCCACCGCCACGGCTCGGACCACGTTGTGACACCAGCTGTGCCGGCTACGCTACCGACAGCGATACCGGAGAGCCGAGGAACCGTCCGTATCGTTCGGCCGCGGCGCCGAGCGCCCGCCTCTCTGCGCGTGACAGCGGGCGAAGCATCGTGACTGCCACATCGGATCGGTGCCGGCCGGTTCGCCAGGTGCCCGCCACCCGCCCGTCGATCACCAGGGCATGCTGGAACGTCACCGTCTGCGCGGCGGACGAGACGTGGCCCGGACCGTGCGGCACGGCCGCGCGGTCCCGATAGGCAACGAGGTACTCGTCGTAGATCGGGAGCAGCTGTACGTCGGGTCGTTCGGGTGCGGCGGCCGCCCGCGCGCGGCCGGCGGTCCAGTAGGTCACGCCGTTCTCCTGGAAGCTGGTCGCCCTGATGATGTCCAGGCCGCGCTTGGCATCGGCTGTCTTGAGACCAGACCACCAGACGAAGTCGCGAACCGTGGCCGGCCCATGACTCCGGAAGAATCGACCGGCCAGCTCCCCGAGCGCCTCGTCGCGCGACAACTGGCGCAGTCGGGTCGCACGTTCGCTGATGAGCGCGTAGGTGAACTGCGTCCCGCGCCTCGGCCCACTGCAGGTGACGCGCTCGAGTTCCGCATAGAGCGTGACGAAGCTCATCTGAAGCGCCGTCAGCGTGATGCCAGCGCGCGCGAGCGTGGTCCGAAGCTCCGCGCGCGTCAGGTGTTGCCGGCCCCCGAGCGCTCGCTCGACGATTGCCGTGGCCCGCCGGAGCAGCCGCGTGTCGAGGGCATGGCGCCGCAGGTAGGAGGCCATCGTGAGGTGCACGCGCGGCGCGGTCAGCTCGAGCATCCACACGATGTCCGGCGCCGCGACGAAGTGCCAGGTCGGGCGCATCACGTGCGTGCGCAGGATCTGACCGTCCTCGAACGCGCCCTCGATGTCGGCGTCCGACGCCGCCCCGGCAAGGCGCAGCGCCAGGGCCCACTTGGCGAAGGGATACTCCTGCGCCTGCACGGCACCCAGCCGCGCGACGATGTCCGCCGGACGCCCGCGGATCGGACGGGTGATGTGCTGGTTGGAGAGGCGCCGTTCGGGGATGCTCGAGATCGGTGACGCCATACGTGCCACATTCTACGGCCTCTGGGCGCGAGTCCCCGCGACTGACCTCCGTGCGCACTCTGCGCGTCCCATAGCTCCCGGACAAGTGTGCGGAACAAGTGCGACACTCGTTGCTCGTCCTCCCTCGCGCGGCGGGCGGGAACATGGCTTGCCGCGAACGCGATCGGCACCATCGAGACAGCGTCGGCAACCTAGCTGCGCGGATCCCGTGCGTCCACGAAGCTGGTGGAAGTCGTCATCACGTACGCGAACCCGAGCGCAACCAGCAGTCCGACGACACCGCCGGCCACAATCGACACCGCTCCTGGCCGGACGACCAGCGCGAAGCCGAAGAACGCCGCGCTGTCTGCCAGCCGCGCCAGGTGCTCGT
>CAZNOC010000268.1:5281-5669 GCA_964574545.1 uncultured Bifidobacteriaceae bacterium
CGGACGACCATTCGCAGGATTGCGCGAGGACGCGCACCGAGCGCCAATTGGGCGCCGAGCTCGCGCGTGCGCCGGGCAACCGAGTACGGGACTACACCGTGGATGCCCGTAGCGGTGAGACACCGGGCGATCAGGAAGCACCGCGCGCTCGTGTGCCACTGCCTCATCGCCGTGTGACGGCCGTCGCGATCACAAAGCTCGCGGACGACCCGGCGAGCCCGAGCAGCACCGGTGTCGCCCAGCCGTAGCCTTGGCCGCCGGTCCACCAGGACACGGCGACGAGCGTCAGGATGCCCGCGATCACGCTGGCGTAGGCTGCCGCGGTCGACGGCTTCTCCATGACGAGCGTCGCCAGAATGGGCACAAACAGACTGACGACCATCACCGC